>JACMMS010000138.1 GCA_014378915.1 Methylophilaceae bacterium | reverse complement strand
TGTTGGGATAATGCGCCTATGGAGAGTTTCTTCGACACGTTGAAGACTGAATGCTTACATCATTACAAATTTAAAACGAGAGAAGAAGCCAAGCGTGTGCCGTTTGAATATATTGAGGTGTTTTACAATCGTATTCGCAGAAATGCGAAAATAAATAATCAAATCCCTGCCCAACTCGCTCAGGCTTGGCTGGCACAGCAACATAAAAATGCAGCATAATAATCAAACTTGCCCTGCTGCTAAATCGGGTCTAACTCAGAGCAGAAAGTGGTCTAAAAGGGTCGGATGGTCGGCTGGCGAAGTCCGCAGGTTTCCGCACGAATCCCCGCGTGTTTTCGGGATTCCGCAAAGAAAATGCCCAACGGAGAACCGTTGGGCATCAATTTTTGGTGGAGCTGGCGGGAATCGAACCCGCGTCCGCAAGCCCTCCACAGACAGTTCTACATACTTAGCCTTGTTGTTTAGTTTAATCTGCACCACACCAACAGACAAGCAGTGTGCAGACGAGTTACCTAAAGGTTAATGAAGTGCTAAGTGACCCAACACAACACGTATCCCGTGTATATGACACTGCCATGGTTTTAAGGCCATCCACCCCACGGGAGAGGTGGTGCAGCGTCCAGCCGGTCTTAAGCGGCTAGAGAGTAAGTTTCGTCGTTTGCGACTATACTTGTTCAGCTGTATTTACGAGGTAATCTGAGCCTCGGTATGCCCTGCACTGCTTTGCAACCCACGTCGAAACCTGGTCAGCCCCAAACAGAAATTGAATTATACGCTTTTAATATTTACATCAAAGTATTTGTTATCACTTAATAGCTCTTAAGTTATTTATTGTGCGAGCGCATAATCCTGCCTTTTTCGCGCTCCCAATCTTTTTCTTTTTCACTATCACGTTTATCGTGTTGTTTTTTACCCTTAGCCAAGCCAATTTGTACTTTAATGCGACCTTTTAGAAAGTGTAAGTCTAATGGCACAATCGTGTAGCCAGCACGTTCTACTTTTTCAATTAGCTTAATGATTTCTTCATTATGTAAAAGTAGCTTACGCGTGCGAATCGTATCTGGTCGAATATGGGTAGAGGCCGCTCCCATTGGCGTGACATGGCAACCAATTAAGTAAATCTCACCACGTTGAATAATAACGTAGGCTTCTTTAATATTGGCGCGATTATCACGAATAGCTTTTACTTCCCAGCCTTCAAGAACTATACCAGCTTCGTATTTATCTTCTATAAAGTAATCGTGAAATGCTTTTTTGTTTTGCGCGATGCTCATAAATGCAATGAATAGCTTAAAATACATATTTTACGCCAGAAATGCATTAGAGATAATTTCCATTAAAGATAATTTAGATGAATGTTGTTGAGAAAACTGTATTAGTAATGCACTCTGCTGAGCAAATGTATGCGCTGGTAGACGCTGTGGAAAATTACCCGCAATTTTTACCATGGTGTGGTGGTGTGGAGATTCTTGCCCGCGATGAGGCTATAACTACTGCGACATTGCACATTGCTTTTCATGGCATCAAGCAAAGTTTTACTACTGAAAATTACAAAACTTTTCCTAGTCTAATGGAAATCAAGCTCAAAAATGGTCCATTCAAATATTTAGAAGGTGATTGGCAATTTATTCGTTTATCGGATGATGCGTGTAAAATTATTTTTAGGCTTAATTACGAATTTGCTAATGGCTTTTTAGAAAAGTTGATTGCGCCTGTTTTTAGCCATATTAGTAATACTTTTGTTGATGGTTTTGTTACGCGCGCAGATAAAGTATATATTTAACAAGTTGTTAGTATTGATTTATATTTTGAGGTAGTGACTATGTCTAATCATATTACAGTTGAAGTTGCTTATGCATTGCCAAATGAACAGGTGATTATCCCGGTGAGTGTTGCGCCAGAAACAACCACTGAAGCAGCCATTATAGCTTCAAAAATTCTATCTAAATATCCAGAAATTAACTTAGAAGTTAATAAAATTGGTTTGTTTGGCAAGCTTACAAAGCTTGATAAACCATTGCGCCATTTAGACAGAGTGGAAATTTATCGACCACTCATTGCTGACCCTAAAGAGGTGCGCAGGCAGCGTGCTGCTGATGGAAAGATCACTAAAAGAGTGCTAGCGAGCTAGCAAAGTAAGGTTTTATCCTAATACGTCATAAGCATAGCCAAAAAGCAACTTAAGCTTTTGGTGGATGTTTTTCACCAATATGTGCTTCACCTCTTTGCTTGGCTAAAATCACTTGTTTTTGTCGCTCAGTTAAACTGGCGCGCTTCTGTTCAGATAATGTGTTGTAGCAATAAGGACATGAAATGCCAGGTGTATATTCTTGTGACTGCAATTCTTCTGGAGAAAGCGGGTGGCGGCATGCGTAGCATTGATCAAACTCACCGACTTCTAAGCCATGTTTAACCGCTACACGCTGGTCAAACACAAAGCATTCGCCTTCCCATAAACTTTGTTCTTCTGCAATATTTTCGAGGTACTTTAAAATACCGCCCTGTAAATGGTAAACCTCTTCAAAACCTTGATCCAGCATAAATGAGGAAGCTTTTTCGCATCGAATACCGCCTGTGCAAAACATGGCGACTTTTTTGTGCTTATTTTTATCGAGATTATTAGCCACGTATTGTGGAAACTCGCGAAACGTAGTGGTTTTTGGGTCTAATGCACCTTTGAATGTACCAATATCGACTTCGTAATCGTTGCGCGTATCTACCAAAATCACATCTGGGTCACTAATTAACGCATTCCAATCCTCTGGTTTTACGTAAGTGCCGACCTGTTTCGTTGGGCTAACACCTGTAACACCTAAGGTTACAATTTCCTTTTTTAAACGCACTTTCATGCGATAAAAAGGATGTTCGTTTGCAAAAGATTCTTTATGTTCTAAATCAGCAAAGCGCCCAGCAAAAAGTGCATCAGTACGCAAATAGTTGAGTACATTGTGAATATCATTAGGTAATCCAGCTATTGTCCCATTGATGCCTTCAGGGGCTAGCAATACAGTTCCTTTGATGTTATACCTTTCGCAAGCTTCGAGAATAGGCACTTGCATGCTGATGTAGTCTGGCAAGCTAACGAACTTATATAGTGCAGCAGTGAGGTATTTGTTGCTAGTTAACAATGACATGTCGCGACTTAGGTTTAATCTAAAGTGAATATTTTACCATTGCAACTTGTATCGGTAAAACGACTTGCAACAATTGCGCATAGTACTTAATGTGACAAATATTGTTTATTGAATAATGAGGATTTCACCATTGCCACTAGTACCCAAATCACCTACATATCTTTGTACACGTTGGCTTTTTATCTGATTGAATGGCGTATCAAAGCGCTTAAACGAATTAAATAGTAAGCTTAAGTATGGCAATGTATGGGTGCCGCAGTCTTGTACTGTTGCGTGCAGCGTGGGTAAGGTTTTGAGTAATAGCGTACCACGGCGCATGCTATAAGCCGTATATTGTCCCAATGTGCCTAACACGCCAATGGTGCCTGCAATCATGCGTGAGCCGCAGTAGTCACCTGCATTACCTTCAATAAGTATGAGCCCTCGGCGCATTTGGTCGCCAACTCTATCGCCTGCATTACCCTTGATGATAATGGTGCCACCTCGCATACCTTTGCGCTCACCAGTAAGTGCCGCACCTAAAAAGTCACCTACGTTACCATGGATATTAATAAAGCCATCACTCATGCCACAACCAGCAAATTCGCCAACGTTACCCGAACAAAATATTTTACCCGCACTCATTTTAAAACCTAGCTGATTGCCTGCATTACCGTTAATGCTTAATTCGCCGGCGCTCATGTTTGCGCCTATGCAATCCATTTTTTCATTGGCATCATTAAATATAATGCTTGAAATAGCCGGATTGTTATTAAAATCAAGTTCAAAAACTTCATCTACGCGTAATTGAGCTTTACCGTAATACAGTGGAATACTCGCAATTTCAGTTTGAGTTAAGTTGTTTAATTTGCAAGGCGTGAGTGGTGTGCAGTCAAGTCTTTGCTGCAAGGTGATTTTAATAGTGAGACTGAGTGTGTTCATGGCTTCACTCATGATTGCGCTATACTCATAATTTCATGTAATTTGAAAAGATGCGGCCCAAGTTTT
Organism: Methylophilaceae bacterium; assembly: GCA_014378915.1. GTDB lineage: Bacteria > Pseudomonadota > Gammaproteobacteria > Burkholderiales > Methylophilaceae > JACMMS01. Next base: position 55,814 of record JACMMS010000138.1, on the reverse strand, counting down.
CCACCGTAGTTACCTGCTGAAATACGTCTGATACCATTCTCACTTCCTAATGAGCAGGCTGCGGTAATACCAACCTGCATGGCTTTGGCGATATCTTCAAAGCTAATGCCATCAATCACGATTTCCATCACAGATTCTATATCGGGCGATAACTCAGTTTTTGTGTTACCTTTGAGCGTAGGACAAAAAGCGTCATTGGTGCTGGCAAACATGGTTTTGTATTTTGCACCAACTTTCGAGCCAGAGCGTACAACACCACCTGGGAAAGGCATAATCACGTTAGGTATTTTTTTCATGGCTTCAATAGCAGCTTCGCAAGCCGCTAATGCCTGAGCTTGCGATGTGGCTAATACTAAGAAATTGCCACCTCCAATAGCACGCACCATTCCCGTCGTTTCTTCAATTAAAAATTCGCCATCCATCACGGGTATACGCCAGTATCTTTTGGCGATACCATCTTGATTCTGTATTAATTTTGATGTTTGAAAACCATCACCAAAATAACGTAGATTTTTACCAAGGCTAATTTGTTCCGGGCTATCAATACCGCTAAATGCAGCAGCAGTGGGGCAGGTGAGTATACATTGCCCCATGCGAGTTTCGAGTTGCTTCATCAATACTGCAGAACCCATTGCAAACATAAAGATTGCGACACCAGGGCGACCATCAGGAGTTTCGTTGCCACTTAATTCTTTTTCGATGGCAGACTCTACGCCACAACCAATAACGCTGGTTGCAAAGCCTGTCATTGCATTAGCAGCGTGATAAGCCCATTTTAAGTTGATTGCTGTAATAATGACTCGTGTGCCGCGCATATTAAATGCTTCGGCATAAGTGTCGTCTATTTGTACGCCATTAATAATCATCATTAAACCGATTTTTCTCTGCGACCTTCACAAGGTTGCACAATGATTTTGCCACGCCCATTATTCTCAATTTCATCGTTACCAATTTTGAAGTTATCTAATTGTATTGTGTGATATTTATCAAAATATTGAAGTAGATCTTTTTCAATGCCGCGATCAAACTCTGGTTTAACGGTATGCGTAGCACCCCATGTGACTTTAATAACAGCCCCATCTTTAACTACTAACTCACCATCTTTAAATACGAAATCAGGTTTAGCAAACATTTTTTCGCGGTCTGCGTTATCTGTATATACCGTAATATCTGCCGCTGCATCTGCGCCCAAATGGCCCCTGTCGCGCAAACCAACTAATTTAGCTGCACCCGCACGCGTCATAATGGCTATTTCATATAAGCTATATTCGCGATCTATGCTGCTTAATGTACTCATTGCTTGCGCATCTAAATTGAGTTTGGCAAAGGTTTCATCGCGAAAGCTTTTATCCATCAATAGTTTAATGAGGTGTGGGTAGCTTGTAAAAGGTGCGCCATTGGGGTGATCCGTAGTTAAAAAGATACGCCATGGGTCATTAGATAGTAAAAATATCTCAAGCCCAATTGCCCATTGCAAGGCATTAACGTAATTTTGGTCACGGTATTTAAATGGTACAACACCGCAACCAGCATCACATTCAATATCCATAATGACAGATTTTTTTGGGTTAGCATGGTTGGCATTTAAATGTTGCATCATGCTATCGCCCGAAGCGGTAACTGTTTGACCAAAGAGAATTTGTCCAACATCCGCGGAGATGTTTTTATTGTTATTTAAAGCTTCAGAAATCTGCGCTGCGGCGGATGAAAATTTGCGGTCGCCCTCATTACCATAGCTATGAAATTGAATATGGGTGAGATGTAGCGGAAATCCTTCGCTTGCACCCATAGTACTAAGGGTGGTTTCAAAGTTGCCCGGCACGCCTAAATTATTGGCATGCACATGCAAAGGATGTGGGACACCTAGTTCATGTACCGCTCGTGATAGCGTTTTTAAGATATCGCGTGGTGTTACATCGTAATAAGCGTGATGTTCATCTAAATCAAGTTTGCGTTGATTAAATTTGAAAGCACTGATGCCGCCAGGATTAACTACTTTAATACCGATTGCCTGCGTTGCGTGCAGTGTCCACGCCACATAATCATTAATCGCGTTTTGATCTTGCTTTGCGGTTAGCATGCGCAACAAAAAGTCATCGCTACCCAACATGGCGTAGCCACCTTTATCGATAATCGGTGTATCGCCCATTTCAAGATGGGATTGTCGTGCATTAATGGGCAAAATAGCAGGTTCAAATCCTGCGGTGTAGCCCATCTCTGCATAGCGATAACCTGTAGTCAGTGTGCTAGGCGCGGCATGACCACAGCCAGAGCCGCAAACATCTGTATGAGCCTGTTCATTACCGCGATGATCTTCTGGCAACATCATGCGTGCAATGTTTACTTTGCCACCACCTATGTGAGTGTGCATATCAATTGCACCTGCCATCACGACTTTACCTGTTAAATCATAGGTTTGCGTAATTGGCTCATCATTATGTGGTCGATTGACAATACGACCATCGCGAATGAAAATATCTTTGACTATGCCATCGACTTGATGTGCTGGGTCGTAAATTTTGCCATTGGCTAATTTAATTAAACTCATGCTATTTGCCGCTTTCATGATTATTTAATGCCAATTCAATTTGTGTACAAACGTCACTTAAACTTGGTAAATTAGAGTTCATGATTTGTGTCAAAGGTAATGTCACTGAGCTATCCATGCGGAACATTAAGCCTTTTTCTTGTAAACCTAATATACGAACAGGGATGAAAACATCGGGCTGTTGTTCAAATTGCATATTGGGATGACCAATAACAATGACAGGCAATTTATGATTTGCTAAACTATTTGGGCTAGGCGCAACAGGTTTAAAACTACTAATCCAAATTAGCAAATCTGCTTCGTTATTAGAAAGTAATTTTTCGGTTGTAAATTCATACGGGTTATATTCTGGATACCCACGCTTAAAGCTGCTCCTTAAAGGATATCCGCTCATCCATGTGGCAACATTGCTCACGCTACTATCGCCATCCCCGCTTGTTAGTGGCAAGCCTGCAGAGCGCGTGCTAAATTTAAATGAGCCTGTGTTGAGCGTTCTCACACATTCTGTAATGGCTTGTACTAAAAGCTCTGAATGACCAAACTTAAAGGCTGAGCTTGCCCAGGTAATCACACTATATTTTGCGCATTTGAGTCTATCAGCAATGCTTTGTAAATCGACTAAGTTGATGCCTGCAATTTTATCTGTAGTTAAGTTCTTGCCATTAATTAATGCATTGAGCGTGGCAATCACTTCTGGAAGCTGCGCATTTTCACAATTGATTACAGAAGGTTGCGTACCGTTTGGTGAATTGCCGGCAGAAGTATCTAAACCCTTACCGCCCCCCAGATAAATAACTTCACGCGTGCTTGTGTCTTGCTCAAAAAGTGTGGATTCATTCCAGATAATTCGCTCAAAAAACTGTGGCAAACTGCTCACAATATCGGTACCAATGACCAATAATAAATCAACACGATTTTTAACTTCGGTCAATGTAGTGGTTTGCCAGCCTGAGTTTTGTAACACAAGCGTGTTGCGCATGGTGGCATCGCTATGCATATGGTCTAGCGTCGCCCCTGTTTTGTCTGCAAGATGCATTATCGCACGCATGCCTTGTACTTCGGTTCCAAGCCCTGCAATCAGCGGTTGATTAGCTAGCTTTAAAATCTCAGCTGCTTTATTAATGGCAGTATTTAAATCAACTGGGTTGCCATTAATCGTTGGCTTAGAATCTGTGACGGTTTGCTCAAAAAATTGAATACTTTTTGCACAACCGTTGGCAATGACCTTCATGCTTTGCTGGTGCTCGTCGAGTTTTACAACGATATCATCGCAAAGTAAGCTGCAAGCTGGACAAGTTACTTTCATTTGATTAGGCGCCATTTCAGTGTGATGTGTATTATTCATACTTAATTATTATTTTGCCATATTGTTTGGCTAGTTTGCGTAGGATTTAATTAAAAACGCGTTTAAATGCCGAATCTTTAACTCAGCCTTAAAAATTCTTATGTTTATTTTAAGCCCTAAAAATGGTATTTTATTGTTTTTCAATAAGTTATTTTATCGGAGTTATCATGGCTGCAGAACGTACTTTATCCATAATCAAACCAGACGCAGTTGCAAAAAATGTAATTGGTCAAATTTACACGCGTTTTGAGTCTAGCGGCTTAAAAATTGTACACGCTAAAATGGCACAATTAACACAAGCTGAAGCTGAAGGTTTTTACGCTGTTCACGCAGCACGCCCATTTTTTAAAGATTTAGTTAAATTTATGATTTCTGGCCCAGTAATGATTCAAGCGCTCGAAGGCGAAAACGCTGTGTTAAAAAACCGTGATTTAATGGGCGCTACAAATCCAAAAGATGCGGCTGCTGGTTCTATCCGCGCTGACTTCGCTGAAAGCATTGATGCAAATGCTGTTCATGGTTCTGATTCTATTGAAAACGCAGCGATTGAAATCGCTTACTTTTTCGGTAAGTAAGTTCTGGTTGCATTAGTTCAAAGATAATATTTTGGTCAACCTGCTCGATTTTAATTTACCCCAACTCACCCAATATTTTGAAAGTATTGGCGAGAAGCCTTTTCGCGCTAAACAAATCATGCGCTGGATGCATCATTTTGGTGTGAATGATTTTGAGCAGATGACCGATATTGCAAAAGTGTTGCGCGAAAAATTAACGCGCGACACGACCATTGCCTTGCCTCATGTTGAGTTGGAGCAAATATCCAATGACGGCACACGTAAGTGGCTAATCGGCACCGGCGTAGGTAATTCAGTTGAAACGGTATTCATTCCAGAGGATGATCGAGGTACTTTGTGTGTTTCTAGCCAAGTTGGCTGTGCCTTAGAATGCACTTTTTGTAGTACTGGTCGTCAAGGATTTAATCGAAATTTAAGTGTTTCCGAAATTATCGGACAATTGTGGATTGCTAATAAATCATTACGCGCGGCTGATGGTTATGAGTTGTTATCGGCAAATGACCGTATTATTAGTAATGTCGTGATGATGGGCATGGGCGAGCCGCTTGCCAATTACGATAATGTCGTCACTGCCATGCAAATCATGTTGGATGATGCAGCCTATGGTCTAAGCCGTCGCCGTGTGACACTTTCTACTAGCGGCATGGTACCTTCAATAGATAGATTAAAAGAAGATTGCCCTGTTGCTTTGGCGGTTTCTTTACATGCGCCAAATGATGCGCTACGTGATGAAATAGTTCCTATTAATAAAAAATATCCACTAAAAGCGCTTATGGCTGCTTGTGAGCGCTATTTGGTTAAAGCGCCACGCGATTTTGTTACGTTTGAATATGTGATGCTTGATGGTGTGAATGACACAGTCGAGCATGCACATCAGCTACTCGATGTGGTGCAGAATGTGCCATGTAAGTTTAATTTAATCCCGTTTAATCCTTTCCCCAATAGTGGCTATGACACATCTAAAGCTAGCCAGATTCGGGTGTTTAGAGATATATTGATGCAAGCTGGTTATATTGTTACTGTGCGTAAAACGCGTGGCGATGATATTGATGCCGCCTGCGGTCAACTGGCTGGCAAAGTGCTGGATAAAACCAAGCGTGCAGCACGACATATTGCAATTATTGCAGAAGCAGAATAAGTTGATATCGATTTCAAACTAAATCAATAATAACAATCAGGTCTACTTAATAGCATGGAGGGTTTTGTGAAAAAATCGGGATTATTTTTAACCATATTATTTGTTGTAAGTGTTGTACTAGTTGGCTGCGCGACCAATCAAACAGGCAGTGCTAGCTCAAATAGTGATAATCCAGATGCTAAACGTGCGCGTGCTCATACCGAGCTTGGCGCAGCCTATTTTCAGCAAAACAATATGGAAATTGCCTTAGAAGAATTTAACGAGGCGATTAAAGTAGATGCGAGTTATAGCTTAGCGTATAACGGATTAGGTTTGGTGTATGCCGCATTAGGACAAGTGGCTGAGGCTGATGCTAACTTTAAAAAGTCCATACAGTTGGAACCTAGCAATTCAGAATCACATAATAACTATGGTAGCTTCTTATGTGGTCGTCAGCGCTATGATGAGTCTATTACACAATTTCTAGAGGCGGTAAAAAACCCTTTATATAGCACGCCTACAGTGGCTTTCACCAATGCGGGTATTTGCTCTTTGCGTAAAAACGATATTAAATCGGCTGAAATATACTTACAGCGTGCGCTTCAATTAGATCCGCTTAATCACACGGCTGCACTTTCTTTAGCTCAAATTCAATTTAATCGTGGTGATGTTCAGGGTGCTAACAACGCATTGCAAAATGCATTAATTGTTGCTCAATCGCCAGATGTATTATGGCTAGGTATAAAGATTGCCCGAAAACTAGGTGATAAAGATGCTGAGTCAAGCTATGCGTTGGCTTTGCGCAAACAATATCCCAATTCTGAACAGACTAAGCTTTTGTTAAATGGCCAATAACATGAAAAAAACTAGCGATCAGGATATCCAATTCATAGTTAAAGATCTGACTAATGACCAGCTCAATCAGCCAGCAGAAATGTCCGTTGAGACTTCTGACCATGAGCAAGCAAAGTTGGTGGTACATCACTCGCTGTTACGTGAGGCTAGAGATATTAAAAAATTAAGTTTGCAGGAAGTGTCAAATCAGCTGCGTATTAGTGTGAAGCAGATAGAAGCGTTAGAAAATGGTGATTTCACCAACTTGCCACAACCTATGATAGTGCGTGGTTTTATCCGCAATTATGCGCGGTTACTGGGTATAGATGCCGCACCCGTATTAGATTTTTATAAAGCTAAAGTACCAGAAATAGCCCGTAATCCTCATATCGTAAAATCCAATATTAACCAGCCAATTGCAAGTAAAGAAAAACAATCTTGGTTTAAATATTTATTGGCAAGTGGCTTGGTATTATTAGCAGTAGCGGCTTGGCTGATCTACACCAATATGGTGGACATGCCTATAAAACTAGGAGATTTAGCAAAAGATGTGGGTGTTTCCTCGACCAGTAATGCACAAACAAATGCAGCAGTAGAGAGTGAATCAACGAGTTCGCCTGAACCATTACCAGAAATCGCCTTACCAGCAGCTGAGCGCGCGGCTGCAGAGCAACCCCACGCAATTAATGTTGCGACTAGCATTGTAAGTGATCAAACAACAACCGCACCTCCTAATTCATCGGCAGCTAAAGTTATTGAATTGCAGCCCGAACCAAGAATGCCAAACCCTACTTTAGCCGCGGCCAATGCTTTGGTATCTAACAATGCAAGTGGCAACACAATAAATTTATCAGCATTAAATTTCATAGCCAAGCAAGAAACTTGGATTAATATTATTGATGTAAATGGGCGTGTTGTTTACAGTAAAGTATTAAGTCCAGATTCACAAGACAGCGTTCAAGTGAACCCAGTTGCGTTGCCAGTTAAAGTAATAGTAGGCAATATAAATGGCACTAGTTTTAGTTTTAACGGTAATGCTGTTGATCTTAAAAGCTATGCTAAGGTCAATGTGGCAAGATTTTCATTAAAATAAATTTAGATTATAGAGAAATATGCGTCGTAATACTTTGCAAGTAATGATTGGCCATGTAGCAGTGGGTGGGGGATTAGATAGTACTGTGATATCCCCTGTTGTGGTGCAATCCATGACTAATACTGATACTGCCGATGCAGTGGCCACCGTTAAACAAGTGTTTGAACTTTGGCAAGCCGGCAGTGAAGTAGTGCGTATTACCGTAAACTCACCAGAAGCGGCCGCACAAGTTGGGCGTATTCGTGCCGAACTGGATGCTATGGGCTGCAATGTGCCACTAGTTGGCGATTTTCATTATAACGGCCATAAATTATTGAGTGCTTATCCCGAGTGTGCTGAAGCACTTGCCAAATACCGTATTAATCCAGGTAATGTGGGCAGGGGCAGTAAACGTGATGAACAGTTTGCCGCCATGATAGAAACCGCTATTCAATATAAAAAAGCTGTCCGTATTGGTGTCAACTGGGGCAGTTTAGACCAAGCGAAAATGGCGCAGATGATGGATGATAATGCTAAGTTAGTACATCCATTGGAAGCTGGCGCTTTAATGCGCGAAGCATTGATTCAATCTGCGCTTGAAAGTGCAGAGCAGGCAGTGGCCATTGGCTTATCTCCTAATCAAATCATTATTTCTTGCAAGGTTAGTAATGTACAAGATTTAGTCACGGTTTATCGCGATTTGGCCACACGTTGTCAATACCCGCTGCATTTAGGTTTAACTGAAGCTGGAATGGGTTCGAAAGGGATTGTGGCATCAACTGCCGCTTTATCACTACTATTACAAGAAGGCATAGGCGATACGATCCGTGTTAGTTTAACCCCAGAACCTAATGAATCACGCACTAAGGAAGTTGTGGTAGCCCAAGAGATTCTGCAAGTGATGGGTATTCGTTCATTTACGCCGTTAGTGACAGCTTGCCCAGGTTGTGGTCGCACAACTTCTACTTATTTCCAAGAATTAGCGATGCAGATTCAGAGCTACTTACGTACGCAAATGCCAATATGGCGCAGCGATTATCCCGGTGTAGAAAACATGAGTGTGGCAGTGATGGGTTGCGTTGTGAACGGCCCGGGTGAATCAAAATTAGCCAATATAGGTATCAGTTTGCCTGGTACTGGTGAAACGCCAGTAGCCCCTGTGTTTGTCGATGGTGAAAAAACTGTCACACTCAAAGGTGACCATATTGCAGCTGAGTTTCAACAAATCGTTGAAAGTTATGTGCAGTTAAATTATGCAGAGGGTGGTAAGTTACATAAAGCAATTGTTAATAAAACCATACCAATTAAAGTAGTTAGTTAATATGAGTGCAAGCCAATTGAGTAATAGTAAAGTAAGCCAAACTAAAAATACAAAATTCCAAAGTATTAAAGGTTTTTATGACATTTTGCCAGAGGATTCACCGCTTTGGCAAAAGTTAGAGGATACAGCGCGCCGTGTGTTAAACCAGTACGGGTATCGAAATATTCGTATCCCAATTGTGGAATCCACCGAGCTTTTTGTGCGTAGTGTGGGCGAGCATACCGATATTGTTGAAAAAGAAATGTACGCTTGGACGGATTCACTTAACGGTGATAGTTTGACCTTACGTCCAGAAGGTACTGCTGGCTGTGTACGCGCCGTGGTTGAGAGTAATCTGACCTACAATGGCCCAGTGCGCTTATGGTACATGGGACCAATGTTTAGGCATGAGAATGTACAAAAAGGCCGGCAGCGGCAGTTTCACCAAATTGGCGTGGAGGCCTTTGGCTACAGAACGCCAGATGTTGATGCAGAGCAAATTGTACTGTTAGCAAGATTGTGGCGCGAGTTAGGTATTGAAGATGTAGAGTTGCAAATCAACAGTATTGGTGATGCAGTAGAGCGAACGCAATACCGTCAGACGCTTATTGACTACTTTGAGCAACATACTGATGTGCTTGATGAAGATGCAATGCGTCGTTTGCAGACTAATCCGCTGCGAATTTTAGACAGCAAAAATCCAAAGATGCAAGCTATCTGCGAAGCTGCGCCTAAACTAATGGATTCTTTGGGCAATGAAACTCGCATGCATTTTGAAGGTGTGTGTGTGTTGTTAAAAGATGCTGGTGTCGCCTACAAAGTTAACCCACGTTTAGTACGAGGTTTAGATTACTACAACCGCACCGTATTCGAATGGGTGACAACCAAACTGGGCGCTCAAGGCACAATCGCTGGCGGCGGACGCTATGACAGTCTGGTCGAAAGATTAGGTGGCGATGCAACTCCTGCTTGCGGCTTTGGTATTGGCTTAGAGCGTGTATTTTTACTTATGCAAGAGTATGGGATTGTAGCGAATGAAACACCAGACGTGTATCTAGTCAATGTGGGTGAGTTAGCTGAGAAAAAGGCTTTTGATATGGCAGAAACTATGCGTAATGCCGGCTTAAGTGTAGTGTTGCATGCGGGCGGCGGTAGTTTTAAATCGCAAATGAAAAAAGCCGATAAAAGCAATGCACGTTATGCTGCAATTCTCGGTGATGATGAAGCTGCATTAGGTGAGGTGTCTCTCAAGCCTTTATTAGAAGTGGGTGAGCAAGTAAAATGCAAAGTGTCTGATGTATTTAGTATTATTAAAAGATAGCTGGCATAACCCATTCATTAGCGCTATTCAACCAAGTAATTTAATAAAATGACCTCTATCTTAAGCGTAAAAAATTTAACTGTAGCGACAAAAGTTAATGCCAGTCGCTTGCTAGTGAAAAATGTGTCTTTTTCATTACAGCCAGGTAAAACTACCTGTATCGTTGGTGAGTCTGGCAGCGGCAAAAGCCTTACGGCACTCTCTATTATGGGTTTGTTATCTAAACAGCTAGTGCAAACACAGGGTAGCGTTGTTTTTCAAGAGCAAAATTTAACCCTATTCAATAATAGTCAATTGCGCGAGATTCGTGGTAAAAAGATTGGTATGATTTTTCAAGAACCAATGACTTCACTTAATCCTGTGCTGACTGTTGGTTATCAAATTGGCGAATCACTGACGGTACATTTAGGATTAAAAGGCGCGGCACTTAAAGCCCGCATCGCCAATCTTTTGCAACAAGTGGGTATTCCTGAAAGTCGGGCAGATAGCTATCCAGATGAGCTTTCGGGTGGCCAGCGTCAGCGCGTGATGATTGCCATGAGTATTGCTTGTGAGCCTTTATTATTAATTGCGGATGAGCCAACAACAGCTTTAGACGTCACTGTGCAAGCGCAAATACTGAAGCTGTTAGATGAGTTAAAAACGCGCATGAACATGGCCATGCTGTTTATTACCCATGATTTTGGCGTGGTTGCTGATATTGCGAATGATGTCGTTGTAATGTTTCGTGGTGAAATTGTAGAAACAGGGGCTGTGGAGCAGGTTCTCAGTAATCCACAACATCCATATACCAAAGCATTGCTTGATTGCGTGCCAGATGCAGCGGGAAAAAAAGAACTCAAGCCGATGGATTACGCATGGTTGAAAGGTGAGGTTACAACGTGAGCCAAATTATTCTAGAAGCTAAAAATCTTAATAAAACCTATACCCAGCGTAGTGGTCGATTTGGTTTTGGTACGACCCTAGTGCAGGCATTAGATAACGTTAGCATTCAATTACGTACAGGCTCAACCTTAGCCGTCGTCGGCGAATCTGGTAGTGGAAAATCCACCTTGGCGCGTTGTCTGTTACAATTGCAACCTTTAGAAAGTGGTGAAGTGTTTTTTCAAGGAAAAGACTTAGCTCAAATGTCGGGTGAGGATTTACGCGTAACGCGTCGTGACTTACAAATGGTGTTTCAAGATCCATTTGCTTCGCTTAATCCACGTATGCGTATTGGTGAAATTGTTGGCGAAGGCTTGTTAATTCATGGTTTGGGTAGCCGTGATGAGCAAAAAAGCCAAGTGCTTAGTATGCTAAATCGTGTGGGTTTAAAATCAGAAGATGTGAAAAAATATCCGCATGAGTTCTCAGGTGGTCAGCGGCAACGTATTGGTATCGCCCGGGCACTAGTATTATCGCCAAAAGTGCTGATATGTGATGAGCCAGTATCAGCACTTGATGTTTCGGTGCAAGCGCAGATCTTATTGTTACTTAAAGAGTTGCAAGCCGAAATGGCTTTAAGCACACTATTTATTAGCCATGACTTACGTGTGGTACGCCATATTGCAGATGATATTGTGGTGATGAATCGGGGAAAGATAGTTGAGCAGGGCGAGGTTGCAGAGATTTATGAAAATCCTACGCAAACGTATACGCAGCAACTGTTGAGTGCGATTCCAGGTCAAAAGCATCTGCGTAAACAAGCTTTAAATGCCTAAAAGGCAATAATTACAAACCAATCAGAGTAAAGAAATTTAGGAAAATAGCATGGCATACGATTTAGAAGAGCAGGAACAGATTGACGAATTTAAAGCGTGGTGGAAACGCTATGGTAATATGCTGATGAATGTGATTATTGCGGCGTTAGTTGTTTATAGCGCTTTGCAAGCTTGGAAATATTATCAAAACAAACAATCTGTTGAGGCTTCTAGTTTATATCAGGTGTTGACGCAAATTAATCCGACAGATGTTAATGCGATCAAAATGCAATCTGCCAAAATCATAGAAAACTTCAAGGGCACGCCTTATGCAGGCCGCGCCGCGCTCTTAGCTGCTAAAGCTAACTATCATGCCAATGACAGTAAAAGTGCAAAAGCACAACTAGAATGGTCTGCTAAAAATGCTAAAGAATCAGCTGTGAAAGCCATGGCAATTTTGCAGTTAGCAGGTATTTTGGTTGAAGAAAAAAATTATGATGCTGCGATAAAAGTATTAGATGAATCAAAAGATGCAGGCTTTGCTGGGTTGAACGCTGATTTAAAAGGCGATATTTATGTTGCGCTTGGTAAATCGGTGGAGGCTAAAAAGGCATATCAAGAAGCGTTGACCAGGTTGGATTTAAAAGGTCGATATCACCAATATACAAGTCAAAAGTTAGAAGCGCTAGGTTAAGTAATGATAATGTTTAATCCTTTATTTCGCCCTTTGTTGCTAGTTGTATCGCGCACTATTTTTACTGTTTTTTTAGTGGGTGCAGTTACTGGCTGTAGTTTGTATGGTGATGTTAAAGATAGCGTGTCGGAGAAAGTTTTCGGTAAAGAAGACCCTAATCCACCAGCAGAATTGACCGATTTTAAACCTAGCGTTGATGCAAAAATTTTATGGAACTTTAAAGTTGGTGAAACTGGCGGTTTTGATTTTACGCCAGCAATTGACGGAAACTCTGTATTTGTTGCTGATTCAGAAGGCGATGTAGTTAAAGTCAACTTAACTACTGGTGCACAAGAGTGGCGAATTAAAGCAGGTGAGAAACTATCTGGCGGCGTAGGGGTTGGTCAAAATATTGTGCTTTTGGGTACGGCGCAAGGTGCTGTCATAGCTTATGATTACACAGGTAAAGCCCTATGGAAAGCTAAGTTAAGCAGCGAGGTGTTAAGTGTACCGCGCGTATTTGACGGCGTTGTTGTTGTACGCTCAGGCGATAACCACATTGTAGGACTAAATGCTAATGATGGGTCGCGCAAATGGGTGTATCAACGTGCTAGCCCAAGCCTAAGCTTGCGGTCCAGTGCCGGTGTTGTAGTTGATGCCGGCGCAGTTTATGCAGGTTTTGCTGGTGGTAAAATGGTCGCATTACGCGCCGATAACGGCAATATATTGTGGGAAGCCACGGTAGCTCAACCTAAAGGTGTGACCGAAATAGAACGTATCGCAGACATCACTAGCTTACCTGTGGTTGATGGTGCATTGGTATATGCAGTTGCTTATCAAGGTAAAATTGCTGCCGTTGATCGCACCAATGGTCGGATTGTTTGGAGTAGAGATATTTCAAGCTTTGCTGGATTAACTACAGATGCGGGAAAAGTATTTGTTTCTCATACTGCTGGTTCGGTTTATGCGTTAGATGATAATGCAGGTAAAACTTTCTGGCGCCAACCAGGGCTGCTAAATCGTAAACTTACAACGCCAGTTTCCTTAGGTAGTATTATTGCTGTAGGAGACTTTGAAGGGTATATACACTTTTTAAATCGTGAGGACGGCGCATTTTCTGCAAGAGTTAAAACTGATGATACGGCGGTGATGCCACAAATGGTGGCGGTTGGCACTGGTCAGTTAATTGCTCAAACTCGCGACGGTAAATTATTTGCTATATCGATTAAATAACTATTAAGTTAATGACCTTATAATTCAAGCGTTTGGCTTAAGTAAAACTCCAGCTGAATATTTCGGCTATTAAGAAACATTATGTTACCCACCATTGTATTAGTAGGCCGACCTAACGTTGGCAAATCCACCCTATTTAATAGGTTAACCAAAAGTCGCGATGCCCTAGTGGCGGACTTGCCCGGACTTACACGTGACCGACATTATGGTCGTGGATTAGGTGCAAGTATCCCTTTTTTAGTCGTTGATACGGGTGGTTTTGAGCCACTTGCAGAATCTGGTATTTTAAAAGAAATGGCGCGTCAAACGTTACTCGCGATAGATGAAGCTGATGTCATTATTTTCGTAGTCGATGGTCGTCAAGGTTTAACTCCCCAAGATAAAGTAATTGCAGACAAATTACGTAGAAGTCAGCGTAAAATTTTGATAGCGGTTAACAAAACCGAAGGTATGCAAAAGGCGATTGTTAGTGCGGATTTTCACGAATTAGCGCTGGGTGAACCCCTATCCATTTCATCTGCACATGGCGAGGGTGTGCGTGATATTGTCGATTTGGCTTTAGAAGACTTTATGACTGATGAGCCAAAAGAGCGTGTTGCTGATGATGGGCGTGTTCCTAAAGTGGCAATAGTGGGTCGTCCTAATGTTGGTAAATCTACGCTAGTGAACAGCTTGCTAGGACATGAGCGTGTTATTGCATTCGATGAACCAGGTACTACACGTGATTCAATTTATATTGACTTAGAACGTGATGGCAAAAACTATGTAATTATCGACACCGCAGGGGTACGTAAACGCGGTCGCGTGTTTGAGGCCATTGAAAAATTCTCTGTGATTAAGACGATTCAAGCGATTGAAGAATGTAATGTCGCAGTTTTGGTGGTGGATGCGCAAGAAGGCATTACCGAGCAAGATGCTCATGTGGCCGCTTATATCTTGGATACTGGACGTGCATTAGTCGTTGCGATTAACAAGTGGGATGGCTTAAAAGACGAAGAGCGCGATTGGATTAAACGCGAGATTGACCGTAAGTTACAGTTTTTAGACTTTGCTGAATTCCATTATATTTCTGCACTTAAGAAAAAAGGCTTAACTGAGCTATTTAGATCAGTCGATATTGCATTTAAAGCGGCTTTTGCTAAACTCGCAACGCCGCAAATTACACGTGTGTTAGAGGATGCGATACAACAACACCAGCCGCCAATTAGCAAAGGTGTACGTCCTAAAATGCGTTATGCCCATCAAGGCGGCAGTAATCCCCCAATTATCGTGATTCACGGTAGCCATTTAGATGGCGTCAAAGATGCCTATACACGCTTTTTACAAAAGACTTTCCGTAAAGCCTTCCAGCTCTCCGGTACGCCACTGCGTGTTCAATATAAACAAGGTGAAAACCCGTTTGCAGAGCCTGATAAACGTAAATCAGGTGAGGGTATAGTCAGTATGCGCCGTCGCAAAACAGCGCATAGAGCAGAGTTAAAAGCTAAAAAAGACGAGGATAATAAAAGCCGCTAAATCTTCAATTATTACAAAATGTCAGAATATCGAATCATCGGTGTCATTGCTTGTTCGATTTTTAGTAAATCATCTTTTAGCAAATTTTCTGACTTTTCATTAATAAAGTGTTTAAAAGTTTCAAAAATACTCGCAGAGTTCGCAGAGTCCACATAGCCAAGTTTCCAACTATTAAACCTTCTATGGTCTAATATGACTTTACTTTTATAAAGTGTTTTAATATTATGTTGTTGATTTGAAGCCTCTATCTCGCTTATAACCTCTAGTATGTTGTCATAATGACCTTCTAAATATTGAAAAAAATGTGCGCCATCATAAAATAAAATCCCACTAATTTTTTTTAATAAATGATTCGCTCTGGAATGACTAATGATTTGGCTAAAATCTTTAGGGGATATATCGTTTGCTAATTCGCTCATGTGAACATAGGTATAAATTGTTTCACTCAATGCAGTAACCTTTAATGACTAGTTATTGAAAATATGTGAAAGTTTGATTCCACAACATTATGCGAATCATAATGTGTTATTCTAAAACCATTGGTACGCTAGCAGACTAAGTTTATAGTTTACTAAGTTAATAATTCAATAACGCATTAATTTCTTTTTTAATCACCAGATAACACTCGCAAGCTTGTTGCTGCAAGCCAGTTTTATTCAAAATAGTGACGCATCCGCGATGATAATGAATATGGCCTGCACGCGCTAATTTGGCAGAAGCTTCAGATACACTAGGTCTTCTTACCCCTAATAAAGTGGCTACTCTTTGATGGGTAAGGCTTATTCTGTGGGAATCCCAGCGATCAATTGAAGTGAGTAAGAATCGACAAAGTTGTTGATCTATATTATGAAAACGATTGCATACGGCTAATTGTGCTGCCTGCGCAAAAAGAGTATTAATGTATCTAAGTAGTTTATCTCTAAATTCAGCATCTTCATCAAATATCTTTCTGATAAGGTCTGCTGGAATTTTATAAGCAGTACCAGCACTTTGCACTATATATTTTCGAGTCTGTGATTTGGTGCCTATTAATGCTTCGATGCCCACAATGCCATCATTGCCTATAGTAGCGACTTCAGGCGCTGTACCATCATCTAAATGATTAATAACTGCGATGATGCTAGTAATGGGAAAGTAAATATAATCAATCTGAATAACATGCTGAAACATATCATCATCACGTGCTAGCTTGCAAACGGATAGATTTTTTTCTAATTTAGATAAGGTTTCAGCTTTTAGTAACCGTAAAAAACGATTTTTAGATGATTGGTCCAGAACCATTGCTAACCTCTGATTAAGTGATTTTTTTTTGCACATTCAGTCAATATTAATTCAGCCTTGTTAGCTCAACTAACAAGGCCTAGCTGCTCAATTTAATACAAGCTTTCCCAAAACTTCCACCATACTTTTTCATCATCGGGGGCGTTGCCTTTTAGCATAGCGCTCTGAGGGTAATTGGTTTGTAATATCCTAAAAGTATCGTTTTTAAGGTCTTCAATACCCAGTAAGTCGTAGGCGCTAATCATAATCACCAGCGCTTCTTCTATGGCAGTAGAGTTTGGGTAGTATTCCAGCACATATTTGCAACGATTAATTGAGGCTATGTACGCTTGGCGTTTCATATAGTAGCGTGCTACATGCAACTCACCATCCGATAATGTGTTCACTAAATAGGTCATGCGTAACGTGGCATCTTTTGCGTAACGACTTTTAGGGTAGCGGGTAACGAGCTCTTTAAATGCGTTGAATGAGCCACGTAAAGCACCCGCATCGCGGTCACTAATCTGTTGTAAGGTAATTTTTTCTAACACACCGCGTTGATTAAAGCTTGTGAGGCCTTTTAAATAGTAGGCATAATCTACGTTAGGGTGGTTTGGGTGTAACTTGATGAATCTATCGGTAGCTGCAACTGCGGCCACTGGGTCGTCATGCTTATAATTAGCGTAAGCAATTTCCAATTGTGACTGCGCAGCATATTTACCATGCGGGTAACGTGACACTATGATGTTAAAATACTTGAGTGCTTTTTCGTAGTCTTTATCAGCCATTTTAGTTTCGGCTTCTTCATAAATACGTTCAACACCCCAGTTTTTTGTATCATCAAACTCGGTCGGTGCACCGAAAATAGCGCAACCATTTAACAACGTTACTAAAATAAGCGCTAGGCTAAATGAGTGAAACCAGCTTTTCGCAGATACTTGCATGATTGAACTTTGATTCATTAATAGATATATCCATATAAATTTTAAAATATTATAACCGATGACAGAACTCACACGCATATCTCTTACTGTTCCGCACGATTTAGGTGGCTTGCGTATGGACGTTGCTCTGCAAAAAATGTTGCCAGAACATTCGCGTTCTCGTTTACAAGCCTGGATTAAAGAGCAGCTCGTCACTATTGACGGCAAAACAACCACTGCAAAAACTAAAGTATGGGGCGGTGAGCAAATCATTGTCTTGCCGCAAGCCGCACCAGAAATGCATGCTTACATGGCGGAAGACATTCCTTTAGAAATTATCTATGAAGATGACCATATTTTAGTCATTAACAAACCCGCTGGCATGGTAGTGCATCCAGCAGTAGGCAATTGGAACGGTACTCTTCTTAACGCATTGCTGCATCATCACCCTGCAATTAAAGAGGTGCCACGGTGTGGCATCGTACATCGCCTGGATAAAGATACTAGCGGATTATTAGTGGTGGCAAAAACTTTAGCTGCACAAACCAGCCTTGTGCGCCAGTTGCAGGCACGTACCGTTAAGCGTGAGTATCGTGCAATTGTTTGGGGGCAAATCTGGCGTAATGGTGTAATTGATCAACCTATAGGTCGCGATCCTCGCTCACGTACTAAAATGGCGATTAATAAATCAGGCAAGCCAGCCGTCACTCGATATGAAGTGTTAGAGCGCTTTTCTGTGCATACTTACTTGCGCTGTAATTTAGAAACTGGACGCACACATCAAATTCGCGTGCACATGCAATTTTTAAAAGCGCCGATGGTAGGTGACAACGTCTATGGTTTTCGTGGAATTGTACCAATTCGAGCCATGACGATGACCTTGCGCGAAGCGGTTGATGATTTCAATCGTCAAGCCCTACATGCGGTTAAGTTAGGTTTAATTCATCCAGAAACCAATGAGATTATGGAATGGCAAATTGAACTGGCTGATGATATGAAAGCCTTGCTAGAAGCTATGCGACACGAAGATGTTAAAGATGAAGGGTTTGATGAACCCTCACCTTACGATTTTGGTGTTGATGAAAATGGACTTTATATCGGCGATGACGATGAACTTGATGATTTCGACGACGAAGATATGCTTGAAGAGTCTAACGATGAAGATGATGAAGCATAATTACTCATGAGTTCGCTAGATTTAAAGTCTTCATTTATAACCCCAAATTGGCCATCACCAGCCAATGTGCGCGCAATGCAAACTACTCGCGCAGGTGGGGTGAGTCTCGCACCATACCATGACTTTAACTTAGGTGCACACGTGAATGATGATGCCATGGCGGTTGCACACAACCGCCAATTATTAAGCCCTTTTATGCCATCTGAACCTGTTTGGATTAATCAGGTGCACGGTGTAAAGGCGATTGATGCCGCAATTGCAGGTTGTGCAGCTGAAGCTGATGCCGCATACACTATTAAAGAAAATACTGTTTGCGTGACAATGACCGCAGATTGTTTACCCGTTTTACTTTGCGACCAGGCGGGGACTATAGTAGCCGCCGTGCATGCTGGTTGGAAAGGTTTGCTAGACGGCGTGATTGAAAGCACAGTGCATAGAATGCTGGTAGCAATGCCAAATCTTGCACCACAAAATCTAATGGTTTGGCTTGGTCCAGCCATTGGCCCACAAGCATTTGAGGTGGGTAGTGAAGTGCGCGAAGCTTTTGTGACTGTTGATGCAAATGCAACCGTAGCGTTTAAATCGGCAGGCAATAATGAGGCTAGCTATGATAAATGGTTGGGTGACATTTATCAGCTAGCCCGACAACGGTTGAATACTATCGGTGTTAGCCAAATATATGGTGGCGATTTTTGTACTTATACTGATGAAGCGCGATTCTTTTCATACCGTCGTGATAATGTCACTGGGCGAATGGCCACTATTATCTGGTTTACTTAAGAACACGGCTTAGCATATTAGCTACGTGCTACTTATTAGCCTAGTTTATAATGCTAGATTAAATATTCAAGCAACATCAATGTCAATCCCAGAATTTTCCAACCTGTCTGTACTCGCATGGATAGTAGCTTCCAGCTTATTTGGCGGCTTCTTAAGCGTACTTGGCGCTGGTGCAGTTGCACTTAATACACGCAGTACTTGGGTGCCTTTGCTGATTAGTTATGCGATTGGTGCAATGCTTGGTGCAGTGTTTTTGGAGATTCTGCCAGAAGCTTTTAAAGTGGCCACTAGCATCGAGAGCATGACTACGACGATATTGCTCGGCATTTTATTATTCTTTATTTTAGAAAAACTCGTAATTTGGCGCCATTGTCATGGTAACCATTGTGAAGTGCATGCACTACATACTGAGGACGATTGCCCTGAACACAATAATGGCAATGATCCAGGTAATAGTGCATCAAAGTACAAGCAAGTGATAAAACAAACTCCTTCACTTATTGTATCCAAACCAGTGCACATTCATTCGCACAGCCACGCTCATGATGGTGGTCGCAGCGGGTTGATGGTCATGGTGGGTGATACTTTTCATAACTTTGTAGATGGCGTGTTAATTGCCGCTGCATTTATGACAGATATTAAATTAGGCGTTGTGACATCAATTGCAATTATCGCGCATGAAATTCCACAAGAAGTAGGTGATTTTTTAATTCTGTTGCATTCTGGCTACACTAAGAAACAAGCGTTGGCGTTTAATTTGATTTCAAGTTTAGCGACTATGGTCGGCGGTTTGCTTGCTTACCTTGCGTTACAATCTGTGCAAAGTTGGGTACCAACTATTTTAGGTTTAGCTGCATCTAGTATGCTCTATGTGGCAGTAGCGGATTTAATTCCAAGTTTACATAAACGCACGCAATTAAAAGAGACATTGAGCCAAGTCGTGTTAATTGCCTTGGGCATTGGGTCTATTGCACTCACTAAATTTTTGATTGCGGAATAAGTAAAAAAATAATTATTGATTTAATTCTTCGGAGTTTTCTTTTGCGGCTTTTTTAAAGCGTCTATGTTTAACTCCTAAAACCCAAAGCAATATTGCACAGGGGATCAAGCCATAAAATAAAAAGGTGAGTACGCCAGTGGTAATACTGTTTTCAGCCGCGGCCATTAGCACTACGACATACATCCAAGCAATTAAAATAATATACATACATAAATTATAACGAAATATTTAAAGAGTTGAGTAAAATATGAATACAACACTAGCACCGACTAAAACTATCAACAGCCCACCTAAAGTTGGCTTCGTTTCACTAGGTTGCCCGAAAGCGGGTTCAGACGCCGAGCGTATTCTGACGCAATTGCGTGCGGAAGGGTATGAAATATCTGGCAGTTATGAAGATGCTGATTTAGTGGTAGTCAATACCTGCGGTTTTATTGATAGTGCGGTAGAAGAATCGCTCGATGCCATTGGCGAAGCGATTGCTAAAAATGGCAAAGTCATTGTTACGGGCTGTTTAGGGGCAAAGTCTGGCGTGGTTGAGGCCGCTCACCCTACTGTGTTGGCCGTTACTGGCCCACACGCGTTAGAAGAAGTGATGACAGCCGTACATGCTAACTTACCAAAATTACATGACCCCTACGTTGATTTAGTGCCACCGCAAGGTGTGCGTTTAACGCCTAACCATTATGCATATTTAAAAATCTCTGAAGGATGCAACCACAAATGTAGCTTCTGTATTATCCCCAGTATGCGTGGAGATTTAGTCAGTCGCCCAATTGGTGATGTGATGAATGAAGCCGAAAACCTAGTAAAAGCAGGCGTTTCAGAGATTTTAGTCATTTCGCAAGATACCTCTGCTTATGGCGTAGATGTTAAGTATCGCCCGGGATTTTGGAATGGCCGCCCAGTTAAAACTCGTATGACAGAGCTAGCAAGTGCCTTGGGCGAACTTGGCGTATGGGTGCGTCTGCATTATGTTTACCCATATCCGCATGTGGATGAAATCATCCCAATGATGGCGGATGGCATTATTCTGCCATACCTCGACGTGCCATTTCAGCATGCTAGCCCACGCATACTTAAGGCTATGAAGCGCCCAGCAAGCAGTGAGAATAACCTTGCACGTATCAACGCATGGCGTGATATATGTCCAGATATCACCATTCGCAGTACGTTTATCACAGGTTTCCCAGGTGAAACGGAAGATGACTTTGAAATGCTGCTCGACTTTTTACAAGAAGCGCAGTTAGATAGAGTAGGGTGCTTTACTTACTCGGCAGTGGATGGCGCAACTGCCAATAAGCTGGATAATCATGTGCCGGAAGCGCTGAAAAAAGAACGTTTAAGCCGCTTTATGGAAGTGCAAGAAGCGATTAGCGCTGCCAAGCTGCAGAAGAAAGTAGGGAGTTTGCAAACCGTGTTGGTGGATGAAATCACTGAAGATGACAATGGCAACGCGATTGCGATTGGACGTACTAAAGCAGACGCACCAGAGATTGACGGCGTGGTTTATTTGGATGATGGGGTAGATTTACTGCCAGGTGATTTGGTAGAAGTGCAAATTACCAGTGCGGATGGGCATGACTTATGGGGTGGCCCACCAAACCATTAATACTGAAAAATTAATCCCGAATTTATACGATTATCGACAATGTTAAACTATTTACATAATTTTCTTTAGGTTGGATTTCGTAAACTTAAAAGTAGGTTTAATTGCATAAAATAAAATGGACATCAATTTTGTTTGATTAACAACAGGTTCTTCTAGTTTTGAATAATGTTTTTTAGTAAATACTTTATGATGCCCAGATAAAGTATTCGTTTGATCAATAGCACAATAAATTAGGCCGATATCAAGATGATCTTTTTCTAATCTATATGGATATTTAGATAACAAAGGATAAATAGTTTCAGTATAAGCAATTGGACCCGTTAAGTTGAATACACCAAAAGCGCCAAATTCATGAAAAAATGGGTTGTAATGCAGTATGTTGTTGCAAACATTATTAATGACTGCCTTTAAAAATGGGTGTCCAGCCACTGAAATAACATGCCATTGCTGAAATTCACCGATAGGATTGCTGATGTCAATATGCTGACCAAGCATAATTTTGGGATAAGACCGCGGCCAATGGGACAAAATATATTTATCAGAAGCTTTAATGATCGAATCGAGAGGTTTTTCAGCATTGCTTTTTATATCTAAATAAACGCCACCTTCTGCATAAACCACTAAATATCTAAAAAAATCTGCTTTTGCAGCACCATAATTAGAGTTTATTTTTTTGTAAATACTATGTAGATCAGGAAATTTAGTTTGAATATAATGGTCAATATCATCATCGTCATACAAACGTAACTCCCAATCTGGATTATCTTGTCTAAGTTTATTTGTGTTTTGTTCTAGCGCTAAAGGTAGGGTTTTATTGTGGTATGTCTGATGGATTATTTTAGGAACTCGATCTGAAATGGCGACA
The DNA here is from genome assembly GCA_014378915.1 of Methylophilaceae bacterium. Classification (GTDB taxonomy): domain Bacteria; phylum Pseudomonadota; class Gammaproteobacteria; order Burkholderiales; family Methylophilaceae; genus JACMMS01. The sequence continues at coordinate 32,985 of JACMMS010000138.1, read as the reverse complement.
TCTTTAATAAAATTATAATTACCAGGTTTATTAAGAGAGCCTCTAAGCTTTACCGCGAACTTAACGATCGGATTCATATTCATGTTCCATTTACTGATGTACTGATATCCTACAAGAAATGTGGTTTTTCTAACAGCTAATTTAATTCTGAGTGGTCCAAGATAATAGCTAATATATTGTTTAACCCATTGTTTTAAATGTGCTTGTGGTCTTGGATTGTTAAAACACCCGCACTCCCTTAAAAACAAACTAAAATTAGCTTTAGGCATACCGTTAAACTTATGCATCTGTCCTTTTTAGGTTCCAAAAACTCTCGATGCAGTTAATTTGATTCTGCTTGTCTACAAATAACTTTAAGTTGTTAATGCGATAATGCTAAATTCAGAAACATCTAATACACATGTCAAATATGTAAATACACAATTTTAAGGGAGGACTTTAGAGTAAGTGATGTGCAGTAAGTCTGGCTGCTAACATCTGCAATGAACCTAGCATACACTTTGTTATCGCGTTTTATAGACCTAATCTAGGGACCTCACCTGCCGCATGTCGTCCTCACGTGCCTTTACCCGTATCACCAAAGCAGCTATCATCAAATACAATCTCCTGCATCAAACACTTTAAATGCGGCTTTGTACTATTTCTCGGGCGAAAATCTCTCCCAATCGTTGAAAGTAACAGGCAGTTGTAATGCGATTAGTGCATATCAAGGCTCCTGCGCCTTTTGCAGTTGTACCAACAACAAAATGCTCGATTAGCTTTTATTACTTAGCTAAATTTTACCTGTCAATCTTATTCTCTGCTCAGAGCTTCTTATCTGTTAAACAACACAGTCTCTATTTTATTTTTCAAAAACTGAGTTAACTCTAGTGTCAAATAAATCAGGCATAATTGGAGCAGGACGCTGATTATCAGCTCTTTCTTCTATAAAGTCTAAAGTATGCGGGCAGCGCGTCGGTTTATGTGCTGCTTTTCTTTTTTTAGCACCAGTAATATTTGGGTTAATGTAGGGCGTTTGGCTGATGCGGATATAGCCAGAAGAATAAAGTTTTTGACCAGTAGTTTCAAATAAACTCAGTGGATTATCTATATTTTGCAGGGTAACAACACCGTTAGCAACTTTTAGTACGCTATACATCACAAATTTGGCATTGGTTTGCTTGCCGTAAATCTCGCCACTTTGAATTTCGCTGGATTTACCGGGATTTATTCTGTTGGGATTTATTTTTTCTAATTGCATTGAACTCAGTCCTGACTTAACCTTAATCGTATTTTTTTCGCATCATGGCGCCTAGATTGGTGCTTCACAAGCAATAAATTAAGCAGCAATAAATTAAATTCTGCGCAGTTGCATATGTGCTTCAATTACAGTGTTAGCAATGGCCCGGATATGTGTGCCTTTAAAATCTTTTACCCATAAATGTAATAAACCACCAAAAAACATATGCGTATCAATGGCTAGTTCTGCAGGGCTTAATTTTGGGCTGATTAAACCTAATTTTTGTGCACGAGTGTACGTGACTTCGTACTTTTCAACAATGCTTTGACAATTCATTATGGTAGTTTCTAGTGCTAGGCTTAAGTCTTCTACGTATTCACATTTTGTCATCATAATTTCAAACGTTTGACGTGTAATAGAACACGTTTCAAGGCCTGCGATAGTGTCTTTTAATGCATTTTCCAAAGCGGTAAGTGGATCAGTGTTGAGGTTGTCTAGTTGCTTATCTTCCATTCGGTCAATAATTGGTAATAGTACCTGTTCGCGCATGGCGTTAAATAATTGGCTTTTGTTTTCGAAGTGCCAATAAACCGCGCCACGTGTCACACCCGCTTTAGTTGCAATATGCTCTAACGTAGTACGACTTACACCACGCACAGCAAATACCTCTCGTGCAGCGTCAATAATAAGCTGACGTGTAATAGAGGCATCTTGTTTAGTTTTTCTGGCCATTTCTTGTTACCTTGATTAGCATGATAGACATTAATCTTTTGGTTAAATGTGAACTACATGCTAAATCATTAATTTTGTTATTAAGTTAATTCCCTAAAAGCTAATCCTTGAAAAATACACCTCATTTTAATTAATATTTCAGTTAAATTATTGAACTAACTATTTACATGCATTCTTGTTTGTACATAATATACATACATACATACATACATTCATGAATGTTAGCAAGCTATTCTTGCATTACTGAATGAGTAAATCATTTTAAAACAATAGCTCAACTAGCCATATTTTTGTTGTAAGGTGATTTAAATACAGTTGACAACAAAAATTAATACACTAAGAAATTAAATCATTCAATAAGCACTCAATTAAATACTTAAATTAAATACAGTCATTATTCGGAGTTTCAACATGCAGGCTAAAAAAATGAATCAGGTAGTACTTAACAAAAGCCTTAGGCATATTGCTATATTAGCCGCTATAGGTATCACGTTAAATTTGTCTGCTTGTAGTAAAGGAGATTCAGCAGGAGCAGGAGGTCCAGTTGGTGGCATGCCAGCGATGCCCGTAACTGTTATTAGCATGGAGCCGACTAATGTACCAATTACTGCTGAGGCAGTCGCACAAACTGAGGGCGCGAGCGAGGTGGAAATTAGGCCGCGTGTTGGTGGAATTCTTTTAAAGAGACTATATCAAGAGGGTACAGCGGTTAAATCTGGTCAACCTATGTTTTTAATTGATCCAGTCCCATATCAAATTGCATTATCACTCGCTAAAGCCCAAATGGCTCAGCAACAAGCTAAAATTGACCAAACTAAACGTGAGGCTGCGCGCTTGCAAACTTTGCTTGAAACACAATCTATTAGCCAACGCGAATATGACAATGCTGTAAGTGATAACGCAACCGCTGTTGCAACTTTACAGCAAGCATTGGCGGCTGTGCATGAAGCTGAATTAAATTTATCTTATAGCACTGTATTGGCACCGTCTAGCGGTATTTCTGGACGCTTTCAATTTTCCGAAGGTGCATTAGTTTCTGCAAATACAAGTCTCTTGACTACTATTGTGCAGCTATCACCAATTTGGGTGCGTTTCAGTTTTTCAGATAATGAAATCAAAGAACTCGGTGGACAACTTAACCAAACTACCGTTAAAAAAGTTAGCCTAATATTGCCTGATGGAACTGAGTATAAACAAGAAGGCAAACTAAATTTTGCAGCTAGTCAAATTGATCCTACTCTTGGAACACAGCAATTACGCGCTGAATTTAATAATGCGGATAAAAGTTTATTGCCAGGTCAATTTGCACGTATTCGTGTCACAACTGGCACTCGCGAGGGGGTTTTTATTGTGCCGCAAACATCGGTACTGACCAATGATCAAGGTAAGTTCGTCTATGTAATTAACCAAAAGAATGAGGCTGTGTCGCGCCCAGTTGTTGTGGGTGATTGGTCAGGTAAAGGTTGGGTCATTTTATCCGGGTTAACTACGGGTGAGAAAGTAGTGACAGATAATTTACTTAAACTGCATCCTGGTAGATCGGTTGTGCCACATGCGCCAGGAAAAGCCCCAGCAATGTCTCCGCGTAAGTAAATAATAATAGCTTTCAGGATACAGCCTCGTATCGAGTGATATGGCTTCTGAATAAACGGAGTCTTTAAGTGTTAAATACTAAGAGAAAAACATGACCAAATTTTTTATTACACGGCCAATTTTTGCTTCCGTGCTGTCCATTATCATCCTGCTGGCTGGTTTAGCAGCAGCATTTAAATTACCAATTGCGCAATATCCGCAAATTGCGCCGCCAACTGTGCTGATTACGGCTACTTATCCTGGTGCGAGTGCTGATACGCTTTCTAAAACGGTAGCAGCACCCATTGAAGAACAGTTAAGTGGTGTTGAGGGCTTGCTGTACTTTAACTCTAGTGCTGACTCTAGCGGCGCCTTAACGATCACTGCGACTTTCGAAGTTGGTACCGATGTAGATAAAGCGACATTTAACGTAAGTAACCGCGTGAATATTGCTACGCCTCGTTTACCAGAGGAAGTGCGCCGTACAGGTGTAGTGGTGCAAAAACGTTCTAATGATATTTTGTTAGTGGTGATGCTGACTGACAAACAGAAAAAATATAACACTTTATTTTTAAGTAACTATGCAACGCTTAACGTATTAGATGAAGTAAAACGTGTAAAAGGCGTAGGTGATGCAAGTATTTTTGGTGCACAAGATTATGCCATGCGTATTTGGTTACGCCCAGACCGCATGGCGCAGTTAGGTGTGACGACGACAGATGTCGCTAAAGCTATTCAATCGCAAAATGCGCAGTATGCCGCGGGTAAAATTGGTCAAGAACCTAATACTAGTGAGCAATTATTAGAATATACCGTGACTGCAAAAGGTCGTTTAATTGAGCCTGTAGAATTCGGTAATATTATTTTACGTGCTAGTGGGCCCAATGGTGTACTGCACCTAAAAGATGTGGCCAGAGTCGAGTTAGGCTCACAAAGTTATAACGTACGTACATCATTAGATGGCTTACCAGGCATCGGTATTCCTATTTTCTTGCAAAGTGGCGCTAATGCTTTAGATACTGCACAAGCAGTTAAAGATCGTGTAGATGAACTGAAAAAACGCTTCCCACCAGGTATTGATTACGAAGTGCCGTATGACACGAGTGCTTTTGTTAAATCATCCATTACTGAAGTGATTAAAACTTTAGGTGAGGCCATGGTGTTAGTGGTGCTGGTAGTGTTTGTGTTTTTACAAAGTTGGCGTGCTACGTTAATTCCGCTTATTGCGGTGCCGATTTCTTTAATTGGAACATTTGCTGGTTTGTTTATATTTGGTTTTTCTATTAACACTCTCACTTTGTTTGCCATGGTGCTAGCGATTGGTATTGTGGTGGATGACGCGATTGTAGTGCTGGAAAACGTTGAGCGATTGATGAGTGAAGAAAAGTTATCTTCAATTAATGCAGCGATTAAGTCAATGGAGCAAGTCTCAGGTGCAGTGATTGCGATTGTATTGGTGCTGTGTGCCGTATTTGTGCCAGTTGCTTTCTTAGGCGGTATTGCGGGTGAAATGTACCGTCAGTTTGCTGTAACTGTAGCAGTTTCTGTGGTGATTTCGGGCATTGTAGCCTTAACGCTGACCCCAGCTTTGTGTGCAATTTTATTAAAAGCCGTACATGAAGAAAATAACTTTTTTAAGCCATTTAATCGTGGATTTACTAAATTAACTAACGCTTATAGCAATTCCGTATCGTTTACTTTAAAACATAGAATTGTCGGTGCTATTATATTTGGTGGTGTCATCGCGTTTGTGGCGATATTGCTCAGATTGGTGCCAGGTAGCTTTGTGCCAGCAGAAGATCAAGGTTACGTGATTGCTGCCGTGATTATGCCTGATGGCTCTACGCTAAGTCGCACCACTAAAACTACTGAGGCCGTTCGTGCTGCTATATCAAAAGATCCTGCGGTTGCGCATCAATTTGTTGTCAATGGTTTCGATTTAATTGGTAATGGTAATAAAACCAGTGCGGCTACAATGTTTGTGCGAATGAAAGATTGGGATGAACGTAGCACTACCGCAGAACAGGTTGTAGGTAAGTTATTTGGTATTGGTATGAACCAGCCAGATGGTATTGCCATTGCTTTTAATCCACCAGCAATACGTGGTTTGGGTAATTCTGGTGGTTTTGAGGTGTATGTACAAAGCCGCTCTGATACCAATCCGCAGCATTTAGCAGGTGTTGTAAATGACTTTATGGATGCACTTAAAAGAGAGCCAAAATTGGCTGGCATCAATACGTTTTTCCGCCCAACTGTGCCACAACTATTTGTAGAAGTCGATGAAGCAAAAGCTATATCACAAGGCGTGGCAGTGGCGGATATTTATGCCACTTTACAAAGTACCATGGGGCAGCTGTATGTGAATGACTTTAATAAATCTGGTCGTACTTATCGCGTACAACTGCAGGCAGAGCCTGAATTTAGGATGAAACCTGAAGATTTAGGTAAAGTTTATGTACGTTCTGCTACAGGTCAAATGATTCCGCTATCAGCGCTTAGTAAAGTCAGTGATTTAGTAGGTGCAGAACAGTTAGAGCGCTATAACGGCTTATTATCTGCCAAAGTATTAGGTGGTGGTGCAGCTGGAGTTAGCTCTGGCGATGTGATTAAAATGGTAGAAAAAATATCTGCTCAAAGTTTGCCAGAAGGCTATCAAATTGCTTGGACAGGACAAGCTTACCAAGAAAAACGCACGGGTTCGGCAGCTATTTTCGCTTTCGGTTTTGCGATTATCATGGTGTTCTTGATTTTAGCCGCACAGTTTGAAACATGGGCGTTACCATTAGCGGTGATTATGGCTGTGCCATTTGCGTTAGCAGGTGCACTTATTGCAGTATTAATACGTGGAATGCCCAATGATATTTACTTTCAAATTGGCTTAATCACGCTGGTAGGACTTGCTGCTAAAAACGCGATTTTGATTGTTGAGTTTGCAAGTCAAAAAATGGAAGAGGGTATGCCACCAACGCAAGCCGCATTAGAAGCTGCAAAATTGCGCTTTAGACCTATTTGCATGACATCCCTTGCCTTTATTATGGGTATGGTGCCATTGGTTTTTGCGAGTGGTGCGGGTGCTGCTGCAAGGCGCAGTATGGGTACAGGCGTATTCGGTGGTATGTTAGTAGCAACGTTTGTCGCGATTATTTTTATTCCGCTATTCTTTACTTGGTTAAGTGGTAAGCACGTTCGCCATCACGGCCATGTAGAAGGTGTGGATGGCTACCATGCATCACATCAAGAGGAGCCAAATACAGTACAAGTTGAACATCAAGTAGAAAATAAGGATGCACCAAATGTTTAAATTGAAAGTAACACGTGCAGCAGTTATCAGTCTGTTGTTGCCTATGGCGTTATCAAGTTGCGCATTAATTGGTCCGAATTACAGCCGCCCAGTTATTACTACACCAGCTGAATATGCTAATGTCGATAACAATGCAGAGTCTAATTCAGCCAATGCTGCCATTGCAAAAGATTGGTGGACTTTATATCAAGACCCCATTTTGAATGACCTTATTACTAAAGCTTTACAAAATAATACGGAGATAAAATCTGCCGTTGCAAGTATTGAACAAGCCGATGCTTATGCTCGGGAAGTGGGCGCGGCGCTATTCCCGCAAGTGGATTTAGATACGAGCGGAACACGCTCACGTTCTTCACAATTAACGAGTCGCTCGAGCCAGCCTGGTTTTCAACCGCTTAGTACGATTTATAAAGTGCAATTAAGTACATCATTCGAAATCGACTTTTGGGGTAAATTACGTCGTGCTAAAGAATCAGCTCGCGCACTTGCACTTTCTAGTCGCTACGCAAAAGATACAGTGAGTTTGTCTTTATCTAGTTTAATCGCTACCAACTACTTGCAATTACGTAGTTTAGAGGCACAAATAGCAGTTTCTAAAGACAATCTGCGCAGCCGCGATGAAAGCTTAGCGCTCACCAAACGTCGCTTAGCCGGGGGTGTTGTATCCAATTTAGATGTACAACAAGCACAAGTGAATAGTAGTAATTTGGTTGCGCAAATTATTGAACTAGAACGTCAGCGTGAAGTTGTTTTACATCAACTAGCCTTACTAACAGGTGATTTAAGCTTAAATTTGGCTAGTTCTAATACAAGCAACGATTTAAAAACATTGCCAATACCACCAGCACCGCCGGTAGGGTTGCCATCAGCTTTATTAGAGAATCGTCCTGATGTTGCACAAGCGGAGCAGAACTTAGTCTCAGCCAATGCCAATATTGGTGTAGCAAAAGCAGCGTTGTATCCAACTATTTCACTCACTGGCTTGTTTGGTGGTGAAAGTGCAGAGCTAGGTGATATTTTAAAAACGCCAGCGCGTGTTTGGTCGTTAGGTTTAGGTTTAAATTTACCTATTTTTGATTCAGGTCGCTTAAATTCGCGTGTAGATCAAGTCACAGCGCAACAAAAACGATTGCTTGCAAGTTATGAAGGTGCCGTACAAACGGCGTTTACGGAAGTTAATGATGCGCTTGTGAATGTACGTAAAAATACTGAACGTGAAGCGGCCTTAAATGCCAGTCAGCAAGCAGCAAAAGAAGTATTACGCATTTCAGAAAATCGTTATAAAGCAGGTTACACCGCTTATTTAGATGTATTAGATGCGCAACGCGTATATAACGAATCTGCTACTAACTTTATACAAAGTCGTCAGGCAAGATTAGTGGCTACCGTGGATTTATTTAAAGCATTAGGCGGTGGCTGGCAAGGGATGAAGTTAGATGAGGCTAAAAAATAATTGCTTAATCTAGTTCAACTAATCAAGCTTGTAGTAGAAGACTAAGCTTTAGTTTATCCCACAGCCACATGTGGGAATACAACTTTTACCCAATCATCTTTAGCATCAACCGGGCTTCCAAGTTTAATGAGTTTGGTAGATCGATTGACTGTTATTTCATAAATTTCATTTTGGCGATATTCTACTTTGGGTAAGATTAAAGTAGACTCCTCTGATAACCCAGCTTCTATAGGGCAATATAGGGCATTAAAACCCATGCTAATTGAATTGCTACCTGCTAGCGGTGCAAATTTATTAGTCGGCTCAATGATAGCTTGTGGCTCAATTGCGCGCATATGTGCCCAGTTAGCAAATCGTGCAATTACCTCTAAGCCAACATGCAGTTTATCTAAGTCGCGCATAGGCATTACTGCACGTACCAAAGCAAGTACTACTCGTGGCGGCCTTTCATCCATTGCTAAGCCAACTAGCCTCCCAGTTTTTAACCATGTTTTAGATTCTTTTGAAGTAGTAGCACCTAGCCCTCTAGGGCTTTCATCAGAGATTGTCCATGCTTCACGCTGTGGCTCAATTTGTAAGATATTAATGCTACTTTCACGTCTAATTGAGGTGTGAGATGATAGTTTTTCGTCAAAACTTTTTCTATTAGATAAAATATTCAGACCTACGTTGGACGTTTTTTTTAAGTAATGCTCTACTTGATTGCATATATCTAAAATGCCGTAAGCGATTGCTGCTGTTTTTTCAATTCCTTGCCGTTCTTCTTTTCTACGTTGCCTAACATAGTGGGATTTTGACCATTCAGAACTTAAAATCTGCAATGTTTCACGCAGGTTTTTTACATCGCCTACTTCAGTGAGAGCTAAATCTTCTGGAATTTTTCCTTGCCCAGTGAGTTGTAAAGCGTTAGTTAATTTAGACTCAAGTGCATCAATATGGCAATATCGACAGCTTGATGTTGTTGTGAAGTGTCGGATTCTTTTTGCAGAGGCATCTTTCTTTAAATCTATTACAAACAAATGTGCTGACTCATCAAATTTAGTAGCCATTTCAACGTTATTGAGCCAAGTATTAAGTAAGTACACCGCTGTTTGAAAATGCATGCGTTGCATGTTGGTATTCTCTAAGGTGCCAAGTATAGAAACCTGCATAATATAGGCCGAAATTGTACTGCTAGGTGCATTTTCAAATACTGTGCCAAATGCTTGAATTGGAATGTTAAGCATATTTTTTTTATCTGCAATTTCATACAGTTTAAATAATTGTAGCCACATGTTTGCAGGTGCTGGTACATGATCAAAATAACGCCATTTCAACATATTAATAGAAATGCTAACAACGTTAGCTATTAAAATAAGTAGGGCGTTGTGGTCAATGTTGCTATCCAAAGGTGCGGGAGTGAGTAGCTCGATTAAACGCAAATAGTTTAGGTAAGATTGACGGTAATAATTAAATGCTGCATTCGTCATGCTCAATTCTAAATCAGCACGTAAATTACCTGATTTAGCAAATTGATAAGTTAATTTTTCAGCACGAGGGAGAGTGTGATCATCAATGACTGATAAATAGTCAATGCGCTTTTTAACAGTGAGTGCATCATTATTAAGAATAAGGGCAAGATGTTTAGTTGTCAAATTTAAAGCACTGACATCATCAAGCGTAGTTAACGATTTTAGCCATGCAAGTTCCGATGGTAAATTTTTTATCGCTACTTTGCTAATGCTTGTCTTAAAAAATTTTTTTATAAAATTAGCCATATAACCACAATGTAATGATTATTCAGTAATTTATCAAGCATGCTACAACGAATGAAGTGCGTGAAAATCAGCTTATCTAGTCAGGCACATAACCTGAGTTTATAGCTTAAGTACGTGGTAAAATTTACTTTTAATTTTACAATTTAATTTATGACCGTTCGTACTCGCTTTGCTCCTAGCCCTACTGGCTATTTACACATTGGTGGCGCCCGCACTGCTTTGTTTTCATGGGCTTTCGCACGTAAGCTGGGCGGCCAGTTTATTTTGCGCGTAGAAGATACAGATGTTGCACGCTCAACACCAGAGGCTGTGCAAGCCATTTTAGATGGTATGCAATGGCTAGGCATTGATTATGACGAAGGTCCGTTTTATCAAATGCAACGTATGGAAGAATATAAAGTGCATATTCAAACCATGTTAGCGAGTGGTCATGCTTATCTTTGTTATTGTACTAAAGAAGAGCTAGAGGCTTTGCGTGAAAGCCAAATGGTTAACAACCTTAAGCCACGCTACGATGGTCGCTGGCGGCCTGAAGAAGGCAAAGTGTTACCTTCACCTCCTGAAGGCATTAAACCGGTAGTCCGTTTTAAAAATCCTCAAACAGGTGCGGTTACTTGGAATGACTTAGTCAAAGGTCATATCAGCATTGCTAACGAAGAATTAGATGATCTTATTATTTCGCGTGGTGACGGCACCCCAACTTATAATTTTTGTGTGGTGGTAGATGATTGGGAAATGGGTATAACGCATGTCATTCGTGGTGATGATCATGTCAATAACACCCCGCGTCAAATCAACATGCTTATAGCATTGGGCGCAACTATTCCACAATATGCGCATTTGTCGATGATTTTAGGCGATAACGGACAAAAATTGTCTAAGCGGCATGGTGCTGTCAGCGTCATACAATATGATGATGATGGTTATTTGCCTGAAGCCGTACTTAATTATTTAGCACGTTTGGGCTGGAGCCACGGCGATGATGAAATTTTTACAATGCAGCAATTTTGTCAAAGGTTTGATTTAGACCATATCACACCCTCAGCCGCACAATTTAACACTGAAAAACTAAATTGGCTCAATGCACATTACATTAAAGAAGCTAATATTACTAAGTTAGGAGTTGATATCACCAAACGTTTAGCTGCAATGCAAGTCACAGTAGCTAGAGCACCAGATTTAATTGCTGTACTAGGTTTATATCGAGAGCGCGCTAATAATTTGAATCAGTTAGCTAAAGATATTGCTTATTTCTATAAGCTGCCAGCCGCTGATGCTGCTGATGTTGAAAAACATGTTACACCTGAAGTTTTGCCTGTTATTAAAGCTTTGGCCTATGAGTTAGTAACATGCGATTGGACTATTGGAGCTATTCACGAGGCTATTAATCATGTGGCGACTTCCAATGCTTTGAAATTTCCTAAAGTGGCAATGCCATTGCGCGTTATGCTAACTGGCGTTGCTCAATCACCAAGCATCGATGCGGTAATGGCGATTTTAGGGCGTGAAGAAGTATTAGCTAGATTGGGCACAGTGATTGGTTAAGTATTGTCATGTGCAAGTTAAGTAAGTATTTAAGATTTAAAAAATATGAGGTAAATCATGTGTATTTAAGTAATAATTTAATGTTATCGCCAAATTGTTAAGAACAAACACCCTAACAATTAGTCATAGATGAAGATTTGATTGCAAAGTAATATAAGTAAATGAAGTGTAATTAAAGATTAATGTTGAATTTTTTAATAAGAACTCCATAATCTAATATAACAATATAGGGAGCTGCTATGAACAGTAAAGGCCAAATGCTACAAGATCCATTTTTAAATACGCTGCGTAAAGAGCATGTGCCAGTATCCATTTATTTGGTCAATGGCATTAAGTTGCAAGGTCAGGTAGATTCATTTGATCAGTACGTAATTTTGCTTAAAAATACAGTCACTCAAATGGTTTATAAACATGCAATTTCTACCATTGTGCCAGCACGCGCGGTGGTGATGCCAGCTATTGCACATGAAGAAGAATAAGTGAAACTCTTATTTTTAGCCAACAAATTTTAGACAGCAAAAAATCTAATCATATTGAAACGTAACTTAACAAAGATAGTGACTCAACAAAATAATGTTTGATAGACCTAGCGGCAGTGATGCGGTTGTATTAGTTAGTATCGATTTTGGCGAGCCAGATTATGAAGAAAGCCTGTACGAACTTCGTCAACTAGTATTAAGTGCAGGCATGAAAATACGTGCCACCGTAGAAGGCAAGCGCACAGTACCAGATGCAAAATATTATGTAGGGTCTGGTAAGGCGAATGAAATAGGTGACGTGCTAATGGCCAGCGAATCTGATGTGGTTGCCTTTAATCATGATTTAAGCCCTTCGCAACAACGTAATTTAGAGCGATTGCTAAAATGTCGCGTAGCAGATCGTACAGGTTTAATCCTCGATATTTTTGCACAACGGGCGCAAAGTCATGAAGGTAAATTACAAGTTGAGTTAGCTCAGCTCGAGCATTTATCTACACGCCTTGTGCGCGGTTGGACCCACCTTGAGCGCCAAAAAGGTGGCATTGGCGTTCGCGGTGGCCCAGGCGAAACGCAGCTGGAAATGGATAAACGCATGTTGCGTGGGCGTGTAAAGCAATTGCGTGAGAAACTCAAGAAACTCAAACAACAGCGCGGCATGCAGCGCCAAGCTCGCAAGCGTTCGAGACTCATGACCGTATCTCTGGTGGGTTACACCAACGCTGGAAAATCCACTTTATTTAATCAATTAACACAATCTGTTGTGCATGCGGCTGACCAGCTTTTTGCAACATTAGATACCACTTCACGTAAAATGTATTTGTCAGAAGCGACCTATCCTGTTGTATTGTCTGATACTGTGGGCTTCATCAAACATCTGCCGACCACGCTTATTGAAGCATTCGGTGCAACTTTAGAAGAGGCAGCTCAGGCAGATTTGTTATTACATGTAGTAGATGTTGCAAGTACCAACCGTGATGCTCAAATTGCACAAGTTAATTTAGTGCTTAACGAAATCGGTGCATCTAAAGTCACGCAAATATTAGTGCTCAATAAAATTGATAGACTAGGTTTACCGCCAGGAATTGAGTTTGATGAGTATGGTAAAATCATTAAAGTAAGAGTATCAGCAATGACAGGCGCGGGCTTGGATTTGATTAAGCAAGCGATGTTAGCGCACCAGCAGTATCTAAAAGAACTAAGTACTGAAGAAAGTGCATATGCTTAAAATTTCTTTGTCTTAAAGTTGCTTTAGCTTAAAGATATGTTGGCCTAATTAATTTTGGATAGTAATAATTTCAATTAAAAATAACCGTAAACAAAAAACTCGGAGTTCTACATGGCAAATAATCAAGGTGGTAATCGTAATGATGGGCCGCCAGATTTAGACGAAATATTGCGTAATTTCAGTCGCAAATTGAATACTTTATTCGGCAAAAACAATAACTCTGGTGGTAGCAACACGCCTCCAGCAGGCAACCCCTTTACTGGGCGCGATGTGCCTATTTTACCAATCCTAGTTGTCATCGCCATTGTATGGCTAATGACAGGATTTTATATTGTTGATCAAGGTTCACGTGGTGTAGTGCTGCGCTTTGGTAAGCATGTGGAAACCACAGTTGCAGGACCACATTGGCATATTCCCTATCCAATTGAAAGTGTGACAACTGTTAATTTGCAACAAGTTCGTACGATAGAACTAGGCTATAGAACAGATGATAGCGGTGGCTCTAAAATTAAACAGCCTGCTGAAGCGCTGATGTTAACTGATGATGAAAACATCATTGATTTACAATTTGCCGTGCAATACGACTTAAAGAGTGCTGAAGATTATCTATTTAAGAACTTAAATGCCGATGGTGCTGTGCGCTCAGCTACTGAGTCGGCCGTGCGTGAAGTTGTTGGTAAAAGTAAGCTAGATTACGTATTGCAAAATGGTCGTGAAGATGTTTCAACGAAAACAAAAATATTGACTCAACAAATTTTGGATAGATATGAAACAGGAATCAATATTGTCAGTATTTCTATGCAAGGTGCATCACCACCTAAACAGGTGCAAGAGGCCTTTGATGACGTCAACCGTGCTAATCAGGATTTAGAACGTCAAAAAAACGAAGGTCAGGCATATGCTAACGATGTTATTCCTAAAGCGCGAGGTACTGCATCACGCTTGGTAGCAGAATCAGCAGGATATAAATTACGCGTAGAAAATGAGGCTAAAGGTAATGCTAGCCGTTTTGAGCTAATTCTAACGCAGTATAACCGTGCACCTGAGGTCACACGACAACGCTTATACATCGATGCTCAAGAGCAAATACTATCTAGTGTGAGCAAAGTACTTGTAGATCAGAAAAACGGTAACAGCATGTTGTATTTACCTTTGGATAAACTCATATCTGCCAGTACTACTAATAATATCAATAATACTTCATCGGCTCCAGTGGCTGCTAGCACAGCAGCTACCGTGCCTGCCCAAGTGCCAGCGAGTGACGATAGAAGTCGTGATAGAGTTGAGCGTTAATAATCGTGCTGCTAGCTGCGACATTAGTTGAATAAATGGCTAATTAAATACACTGCAAAAAATGATAATGGCAAATATGATAATGAAAGATAAGCAATGAAAAATTTAGTCAAAGTATTAGTAGGCGTGTCTGTAGCCTTAATGCTATTTAGTTTGTCTGCTTTTACAGTAGACCAGCGCGAATATGCAATTGTTATTAGGCTTGGGCAAATTGTAAAAGTAGAAAAAACGCCAGGTTTGTTTTTTAAAATGCCTTTAATAGATGAAGTCAAATTCTATGAAAAACGTATTTTTACTTTGGATAAGGATGATGCAGAGCGCTTTAACACGGCAGAAAACAAATATATGTTAGTCGATTCATTTGTCAAATGGCGCATTATTGATCCCATTAAATACTATGTGTCTGTGCGCGGGGACGAAGTGAGCGCTGAACGTAGATTATCTCAAAACGTCAATAATGGATTGCGTGCAGAATTTGGTCGCCGGACTATTCATGAAGTCATTGCAGGTGAGCGCGGTCAGATCATGGATATATTGCGTGCGAAAGCCAATGCTGAAGCGGCTTCTATGGGTATAGAAGTGGTTGATGTGCGCTTAAAACGTGTCGATTACACCGACGAAATTAGCGGTTCAGTTTATCAACGTATGGAAGCAGAACGTAAACGTGTCGCCAATGAGTTACGCTCTCAAGGTTTTGCTGCCTCAGAGAAAATCCGTGCAGATGCAGATAAACAGCGTGAGGTAATCATTGCTGAAGCTTACCGTGACGCGCAACAAACTAAAGGTGAAGGTGATGCTAAAGCCAGTGAAATCTATTCAGTAGCCTACAGCAAAAGTCCTGAGTTTTATGCCTTTTATCGAAGCACAGAAGCTTACAGAAACAGCTTTAAAAATAAGAGTGATGTGATGGTGTTAGATGCAAACTCAGACTTTTTAAAATATATGCGCTCATCTGGTGGCAAGGTTGCGCCAGCCGTCAAGAAATAGAGCTTGAAATAGCCATTAATCCCATTTAATCTCACATAAATAAATGCGTGATCTACTGTTATTAGCGTTTGGGTTTATGTTTGTTTTTGAAGGCCTATTCCCATTTATAAGCCCAAAAAGTTGGCGTGAAACATTTAAACGTCTAATTGAACTCAAAGATGGTCAATTAAGATTTATGGGCTTAATTTCACTAGTCGCTGGTATGGTGCTAATTTATTTGAGTAAGCACTAAGCAGGTTAAAGTCTGTAAAAAATAGCTTGATGGTGAGAGGGTTGAAAGTTAACTTAACCAGCCTAATTAACGCTTAATAAAAGTGTTAAAAAATTGAGTGAATTTAGCTAATTTGTAATTCAACGTTATAATCTCAACTTATTCTTAAATAAAAACTCCCAAAAGTGTTTGCCACGTATGGATAATTGGTTACTCCCCGAATATATTGAAGATGTGCTGCCCACAGAAGCTGCGCGCATTGAGCAGCTGCGTCGTCGCTTGCTCGATTTATTTAGATCACATGGATATCAGTATGTTATTCCACCCATGTTGGAATATTTAGAGTCGTTGATTACAGGCACTGGTCATGATTTAGACATTGCAACCTTTAAAGTGGTGGATCAGTTGACTGGGCGCTTAATGGGCGTGCGCGCTGATATGACGCCACAAACAGCACGTATTGATGCACATATGCTTAATAATCAAGGTGTTACCCGTCTCTGTTATGCTGGCAGTGTCTTGCGTACTAAGGCAGATGGGCTGGCTCAGACACGCGAGCCGCTGCAAGTTGGCGCCGAGTTATATGGTCATGCTGGGGTTGAGAGTGATATCGAAATTCAGCGTTTAATGATTAAAGCCCTTCAGGCAACTGGTATTAAAGATCTACATATTGATTTTAGTCATGTTGGCATTTTCGGCAGTCTGGTTAAAGAAAACAAATTAAGTGACGCTTTAGAGCAGGCTTTATATGCCGCGCTACAAAGTAAAGATAAGTCAGCGGTTAGCCAGCTAGCCAAGGGTTTGGACAAAGCAATACATAATGCTTTAATCAGTTTGACTGATTTAAATGGTGATGTGAGTATTATTGATCAAGCAGAAAAAATCTTACCAGCTACTCCAGTCATTCAACAAGCTTTGCAAGATATACGTCAGGTGAGTAACCAGCTTGCAGATTTAGGTGTAAAAGTAGGTTTCGATTTAAGCGAGTTACGGGGTTACCATTACCACAGCGGCATGGTTTTTGCTGCCTATGCGCATGGTTGCTCAGGTCCATTAGCGCTGGGTGGACGTTATGATGAAGTGGGTTCAGTATTTGGTCGTGCGCGTTGTGCTTCAGGCTTTAGTTTAGATTTACGTGGTGTGGTGCTAGCATTGCCGCCTGCCGTTTTACCTAAAGCGATATTTGCGCCGCTAGGTAATGATCTGGATTTGATCGCAAAAATTGAAGCTTTACGCCATGATGGCGAAATCGTGATTCAAGAACTTTCAGGCCACGAAGAACATCGAGGTGAGCTCAATTGCGACCGTAAACTAGAGCATTACAACTCTGGCTGGCATGTTGTTAAAATTTAGAATCAAAGTCTAGAAACAGTAACAATTAAACAATTTAAAAGTATAAATATTAAGTAAATTATGGTAAAAAGCACCGCAAAAAACATAGTAGTCATTGGTACGCAATGGGGTGATGAAGGTAAAGGTAAAATTGTTGATTGGCTAACTGACCATGCGCAAGGTGTAGTGCGCTTTCAAGGTGGACATAATGCAGGCCACACATTGGTTGTTGGTCAAGGTGATGCACAGCGTGTGTATAAGTTAAACTTGGTGCCATCCGGCATCGTACGATCTGGTATTAATTGCTATATTGGTAATGGCGTTGTGTTAGATGCGGGTCATTTATTGGGCGAAATTATTGCACTTGAAAAAAATGGTTTAGAGGTGAAAGGTCGTTTAAAAGTAAGCCCAGGCTGTCCATTAATTTTAAGTCACCACGTGGCTGTGGATATCGCGCGTGAAGCTAAACGTAGTGCGGATAAAAAAATTGGCACCACAGGAAAAGGTATTGGCCCAACCTATGAAGATAAAGTAGCACGTCGTGCATTACGCGTTTATGATTTATTTTATCCTGAGCGCTTTGCTGAAAAATTACGCGATGTGATGGATTATCATAACTTTGTACTCACGCAGTATTTGGGTGCACAAGCCGTTGATTACAATCAGCAATATGATGCTAGCATGCAGCATGCAATTGCCCTTAAACCAATGATAGCCGATATTTCTGCCGAGCTTTATGCAGCTAATGATAGGGGCGATAATCTGTTGTTTGAGGGTGCACAGGGCACGTTGTTAGATATCGATCACGGCACATATCCATACGTCACATCAAGTAACTGTATTGCAGGCCAAGCTTCTGCTGGCACTGGTGTTGGCGCTAATATGTTGCACTACGTATTGGGTATTACTAAAGCTTACACAACCCGTGTGGGCGGTGGTCCTTTCCCTAGCGAATTAGATATTGAAACTGCGGGCGTGCCTGGTTACCAAATGTCTAATAAAGGTCAGGAGATTGGCACTGTGACTAAGCGTAAGCGTCGTTGTGGCTGGTTTGATTCCGCTGCATTGCGCCGTTCAGCACGTATTAATGGCCTCACAGGCTTATGCATTACCAAGCTTGATGTATTAGACGGTATTGACTCGCTTGATATTTGTACGGGCTATGAACTGGATGGCAAAGTCATCGATATGTTGCCAGTTGGTGCAGATGATGTATCACGTTGTAAGCCAATCTACGAGACTGTTGCAGGTTGGCATGACAATACCTTTGGAGTGAAAACTTGGGATGGTTTGCCCAAAAATGCGCAGAACTATCTTATGCGCTTAGAAGCCTTATGCGGCGTGCCAATTGCCATTGTTTCGACAGGCCCAGAACGGGATGAGACGATTGTCCTACAACATCCTTTTGCTGCGTAGTATGTTTTTTATTTTATCAGCACATGAGAAATAATGTAGCCAATCAGCGTTTAGCATGGGCAATTACTGGCTCTGGGCACTATTTACGTGAATCTTTAGCTTTGTTGAAAACCCTTGAGAATGTCGATATTTTTTTAAGTAAAGCTGCTGCTGAAATTATCAAGCAATATGGTTTTCAAACAGATTTAGATTCAACTGGTCATAAAGTGTACCAAGATAAAACTGCGAGCAGCATACCTGTGGAGCTGTTTTACGGAGGCAAATATCACACTTTGGTGATTGCGCCTGCCACATCGAACACGGTGGCTAAAATGGCGTATGGATTCTCTGATAGCCTTGTTACCAACCTGTTCGCACAAGCTGGAAAAACTCGTGTGTCGAGCATTATATTTGCTTGTGACACTGCGCCTGCTCCTGATTCATTATTTATTGAATCAGAGGCTCCACGTGAAAATATAGTACAAGTTTATCCACGTCAAGTTGATTTGGATAATGTACAAAAGCTAGCAAAATTTGAACTTACTGCCGTGGTAGCTGATATTCCTTCCCTGCACAATGCAATTCTCAACCGTTTAAATAGACTCGCTTAAGTCGTGTGGATTCATTGTTTTGATATGATTTACTTAAATATGTCAAAAATCGCATGACAAAACGACAAAAAATATCATCTACAGTTAAACCCAAGAACCTATTATTTGTGACAGGTAAACTTGCGGAAAAAAGCTTACACAAGGTTTTGAAAGAAGTGCAAAGTAATCCTAAAACTGAACCATTTAATTATCGGGTAGAGCAAATAGGTGTATCTGTTGCTGCGCTAATGACGCCACAGCTTATAGCGCGGCGCTTAAATAATATTAATGATGCAGACAAGATTATTTTACCTGGGCTATGCCAAGGTGATCTAAGACCTTTGCAAGCCAAGTACGGCGTGCCCATTGAGCTAGGCCCAAATGACTTAAAAGATTTGCCACAGTATTTTGGACAAGGTGCAAAAGTGCCAGATTTATCAAAATACTCAGTAGATATTTTTGCGGAAATTGTTGATGCACCATTTTTAAGTGTGGCTGGTATAGTTGCGAAAGCACAGAGCTTTAGTCAACAGGGGGCTAATGTGATTGATTTAGGTTGCTTGCCCAATACGCCATTTCCACACTTAAGCGAAACAATTCAGGCCTTGCACGAGCATGGATTAAAAGTGAGCGTTGATTCTCTTAATACAGATGATTTATTGCTGGCAGGAAAATCAGGTGCAGACTATCTACTAAGCCTAACTGAAAAAACCTTATGGATTGCCGATGAAGTGCCCTCAACACCTATTCTTATTCCAGAGGCTAATCGTGGTAAGCGTGGTGGTTTAGCATCTTTATATCGTGCTATTGAACATTGTCAAGCTAAGGGTAGAGCCTTTATTGCGGATGCAATTCTAGACCCGATACATTTCGGTTTCACCACGTCTATTGTGCGCTATCAAAAGCTACGTAAAAAATACCCAGAAATCTCTATTATGATGGGTATTGGCAATTTAACTGAGCTTACTGAAGCCGATACTACAGGTATTAATGCATTGCTGTTTGGCATGATTAGTGAACTTAATATCAATGCTGTTTTAGCAACGTCTGTGAGCTCGCATGCCGTCAATGCGATTGCTGAAGCGGATGTTGCTCGCCGTATGATGCATGCCGCACATGATGATAATCGACTTCCTCGTGGTTATGGTAACGGTTTGATGGGCTTACATGATAGACGCCCATTTACTTATACTAATGAAGAAATTGCCGAGTTAGCTTCTCAAATTAAAGACCCCAGCTTTAGGATTCAAGTGTCTGAAGAAGGCGTGCATATCTTCAATAGAGATGGCTTATTTACGGAACTTGACCCGTTTAAATTTTATCCGTTTTTAAAGGTGGAAAATGATGCCTCACACGCATTTTATTTGGGTGTAGAGTTAGCACGCGCGCAAATTGCATGGCAGCTAAAAAAACGTTACGTTCAAGATGAAGAACTTAATTGGGGGGTAGGGACGCCTAAGAAGGATGCTTTTGGTAGCTCATCGCACCGTGAGGCCTCAAAAGTAGAAAAGACTAATAAAAACCAGAGATTATTGACTGAAATTGCTTCTAATGAAACTATCACAAAACCAAATTTATGACTCAACAGATGATTTTTGAAACGATAGTAGTGACAAATGATGTTGCTGGAAAGCCTCATGTAACGCCATTCGGCATTCGTTACCAAAATGATCAAGTGCTCATTTCACCATTTCGTCCATCTACTACCTTGAGTAATGTAATTGCGACTAAGTCGGCAGTAATCAATTTTACTGATGATGTACGTATTTTTGCAGGTGCCTTAACTGAGCACCAAACATGGAAGTTAAAGTCTGCCAATATTATTTCAGGCCATGCTTTGGATGGAGCTTTAGCGCATAAAGAGTTGCATTTAATTGAAGTAAACGAAGATAATGTTCGACCAACTTTAGTATTTGATGTGGTGTATCAAGCTAATCATAAGCCATTTCAAGGTTTTAATCGTGCTCAATCCGCTGTGGTAGAATTGGCTGTATTGGTGAGTCGCTTGCATATGCTACCCATCGAAAAAATTCAAAATGAAATGCAGTATTTACAAATTGCCATTGATAAAACAGCAGGTGAGCGCGAGCTAGAAGCTTGGGGCTGGCTGGTCGAGAAAATCTATCAAAATATATCGAGTAAAGTTTAACTTAGGCATATGACGAACACACAATTACTTATTAGCGTCACTAATACTACAGAAGCATTAATCGCCATGAATGCTGGTGCCGATATTATTGATTTAAAAGATCCAAACGTTGGTGCATTAGGTGCGTTGCCTTACCAAATAACGCACGATATTGTGCAGACAATTAATCACCGTACCCTAGTTAGTGCAACGGTTGGCGAACATCATCAATCCATTTTAGATTTAAATTTAGCTATTGAGCATACGGCTAGTTTAGGCGTTGATATTGTCAAAATTGCATTAAGTACAGCCTTGGCAGAAAGTTTGTTGTCGGACATAGGCTTTATAGAAAAAGTAAATCAATTAAAAAACAACAAAGTAAAATTAGTTGCTGTGCTATTTGCCGACCAAAATTTAGCAATGGGCATTATGCCATCATTAAAAAAAATAGGTTTTGATGGGGTTATGTTGGATACCGCACATAAGAATGGTCAAAGCCTCATTTATCATCTTTCAATAGCATTATTAACAGAGTTCATTGAAGTTTGTGGGCAGTATGAATTTATTAGCGGTTTAGCGGGCTCTTTACAATTAGGATCAGTGGATAACCTGGTTCGTTTAAAGCCAAGTTATTTAGGCTTCAGGGGGGGCGTTTGCCAAGATTTAAATAGGCAATCTAAACTAGATATTAGCAAAATAATACAGATAAAAAATATGTTGCTAAAATACAACAAATTAACCGAAATAGCCCACTAAACAGCCATTCTCGCGTTGCATACTTAATTAATATTAGGTATGATGATTTTATGATTTTTTGTACATGTAATTCAATTAGGAGTAATCAAGAATGAAGAAAAACATTATTAGTCTAGCAGTTGCAGCAAGTTTAAGTTTGGCTGCATTCTCAGCAGTAGCTGAAGATATGTACCGCGGTGCTTGGTATTTAGTACCAGGCGTTAGCTACATGAATACAGACAATGATTTAGACGCTAATAACGGAGGCGGTGTTTTCCTTAAACTCGGAAAAGAGTTGAGTGAAAGCTGGGACATTCAAGGCGGTATAGGTTATAACCGTGCTGGTGAAGACACAGGTATTGCTGGGGCAGGTGGTCGTTACAAACAAACGACTTTAGGTGTTGACGCTTTATACATGTTTAGCCGTAGCAATTTCCGTCCATTCTTATTGGCTGGCCTTGGTGCTGCACGTAATAATGTTGACTATAGCGGCATCCCGACATTAGAGAACAGATCAAGAAATTCATGGATGGCTAATGTTGGTCTAGGTGCACAGTATTTATTCAGTGACTCTTTTGGTTTGCAAGCTGATTTGCGCCATCAATGGTCAAAATCAAGTGCTAAAGCTCCCGGCACTTCTTTTGATGCAGATGGCACAATTGGTAATACACTACTTAGCTTAGGTGGTATCTTCCGTTTTGGTGCGCCAACGCCAGTTGCTATGGCTGCGCCTGAACCAGCGCCAGTAGCTGCACCAGAACCCGCTCCAGTGGCTGTAGCAGCACCAGCACCAGCACCAGCACCAGTTGAAATGGCACCAATCTGTAAGCCAACTATGGAAACCGTTGATATTTCTGCTGAAAAATTGTTTGGATTTGATAAATCTAAACTAAAGGATTTAGGCAAAGGAATTTTAGCTGGTGTTATTGAAAAAATGAAGTCTAATCCTGATATCGAGGTGGTTATGGTCACGGGTTATACAGACCGCTTAGGTTCTGATAAGTACAACCAAAAACTTTCAGAGCGTCGTGCTAACCAAGTTAAAGAATACTTAGTTGCTGGAGGTGTTGATGCTTCTCGGTTGCACGCAGTAGGTAAAGGCGAAGCTGATCCAGTTCAAGCTTGTACTGGTGTTAAAGGTAAAAAATTGATTGAGTGCTTAGCACCAAATCGTCGCGTTATTATTTCAGCAGAAAAAGTACGTGAATCAGGTTGCAAATAAGCAATAAATTGCTACTACAAAATAGAACAATTTAAGCCCCGCCAAGTGCGGGGCTTTTTTTATAGATTTGGTATTTAAATTTTAAGATTTGGTTGCAAATGTCCGAATTCCAGCAAGTTGATCTGATTGTCGTAGATTTAGTGATAGAAGCTCGGTGGCTATTGCCTGTAGTACCAAGCGGACTATTGCTTGAATATTCGGCAGTAGTGATCCATCAGAGTAAGATATTAGAGATATGCAGTATTTCTGAAATAAATTTAAAATATCAACCGAATCATACGGTTAAATGTGATGAACATGTATTGATGCCTGGTTTAATTAACTTGCATGTACATGCTGCGATGACTCTAATGCGTGGCTTAGCTGATGATTTATCTTTAATGCCATGGTTAAATAATCATATTTGGCCAGCCGAAAAAAAGGTAGTTTCAGAAAAGTTTGTCCACGATGGTACTTTGTTGGGTTGTGCAGAAATGTTGCAAGGTGGCATTACTACTTTTAACGATATGTATTTTTATCCGTTAGCTGCAGCAGAAGCTGTTACCCGAGCTGGGATGCGTGCACAACTCGGATTAGTTGTGCTTGAGTTTCCTACCAATTATGCTAACGATGCAGAAGATTACATTAAGCGCGGATCTGACGCTAAAGATAGCTGGGGCGATAATCCATTAATTACAGCTAGTTTTGCACCACATGCGCCATACTCTGTTTCTGATCAAACATTTACAACATTAATAACACTAGCAGAGGAGTTGGGCCTAGGTATTCATACGCATTTACATGAAACATTAGACGAGATAGCCCAAAGTGAGGCGCAATACGGTATGCGTCCATTAAAAAGATTGGCGGAATTGGGCTTGCTTGGGCCCAATTTTGTGGCGGCGCACGGCGTGTATTTGCAGGTCGATGAAATGGCACTTTTAGCGCAGCATGGTTGTCATATTGCACATTGTCCAGCGTCTAATTTAAAGTTAGGTAGCGGTATTGCGCAATTATCAAAATTATTAGCTCAGCAAGTGAATGTGGGAATAGGTACAGATGGCGCAGCAAGTAATAACCGCTTAGATATGTTTGCTGAAATGCGCTTGAGCGCCTTGTTAGCTAAAGGAGTGAGTGCTGATGCTGCAAGCGTACCCGCCATGGCAGCATTAGAAATGGCCACTATTAATGGTGCAAAGGCGCTTGGTTTAGATCAAGAAATAGGTTCGATTGAAGTCGGTAAGCTGGCTGATTTAATTGCAGTTAAAATGAGCAATATTGCATCACAGCCTTGCTTTGATCCGCTATCACAATTGGTTTACGCTACGGCAAGTAATCAGGTAACGCATACTTGGATTGCTGGACAATTGCAGTATCAAAAGCATGAACACAAAGCTGGGGTTTTTTCTGGGATTCCATTACATCAGCTAACTGAGATGATGGCTTATTGGCAACCCAAACTAATGCAATTTAAAGCCTAAATGTATTATAAAGTTAGGCCGAATTTCAATGACTAGATGATTAATAAGCTGAATAGGATAAAAATGGACAATGTAGATGCAGCAGAATTGAGCAAATTTGGTGAACTGGCACACAAGTGGTGGGATAAAAACAGTGAGTTTAAGCCACTACATGAGATTAATCCGCTTAGGCTTAATTACATCAATAAAGCCGTGAACTTAAATGGGAAGACGGTGCTGGATGTTGGTTGTGGTGGTGGTATTTTGTCAGAGTCCATGGCAGAAAAGGGCGCGACTGTTATGGGTATCGATTTGGGTGAAAAGGCACTTAAAGTAGCGCAATTACATAGTTTGGAAACTGGTATTACGGTTAACTATCGCTTAGTTGCGGTAGAAAAACTAGCCGAGGAAATGCCTACAAGTTTTGATGTAGTGACATGCATGGAAATGCTGGAGCATGTGCCAGATCCTGCTTCGGTAATTCTTGCATGTTCACGCTTAGTAAAGCCAAATGGTACAGTATTTTTCTCAACTATTAATCGTAATCCCAAAGCCTATTTATTGGCTGTGATCGGCGCGGAATATGTGCTCAATATGTTGCCACGTGGCACGCATGATTATGCTAAGTTTATTAAGCCTTCTGAGCTATCTGCTTGGGCGCGCCAATCCGACTTAACTTTAGTTGGTACCAAGGGTTTGGGTTATAACCCAATCACGAAAATTTATAGTGTGAGTGATGATATATCGGTTAATTACATGATGCAAACTATGAAATTAGTTAGTTTATGAGTGTTACTAAGAGCAGTATTACAACGATATTTTTTGATCTCGATGGTACACTAGTTGATACCGCGGCAGACTTGGGCTACGCACTTAATCTTCAGTTAGAACGGTATGGCAAGCAAGCATTAGGGATGGAAAAAATCCGTCCAATCGCTTCGCATGGGTCATTAGGCTTGTTAAAGCTAGGTTTTGGGATTACACCTGAAGATGCAGAATTTATCGTGATGCGCGATGAGTACTTGAATCTATATGACCAAGTTTTTACGCGCTCTCCTGCATTATTTGATGGTGTGTCTGATTTGCTAAATATGATTGAAAGTAAAGGTTTAAGCTGGGGTGTTGTAACTAATAAGCCAAGCCGCTTTACTCAACCGTTGATGCAAGCGATTAATCTGCATCAACGTGCTACGTGTATTGTGAGTGGTGATGATGCGCCACGTGCTAAGCCACATCCAGATACCTTACTTTTGGCCTGCGTGCAAGCCAACGTGCCGGCAGACTCTTGTGTTTATATTGGTGATGCAGAGCGAGATATTGAGGCAGGTAATGCAGCTGGGATGAAGACAATAGTTGCTTTATGGGGATATATTGCAGAGACTGATAAGCCTAGCGAATGGGGAGCCAATATCATGATTCAATCGCCCGATGAAATACTGCATATTATCTCTAACACCTAAGAACCTTACTTACTCATCTTAAGTTTTGCGAAAGATGAGTGACAAAAATCATTTTATTGGGCTAGTTTTTTTCTATGCTACTAATAAGCTACTTTATCTTTAGCTACGCTATCATTTAGCTAAAATAGCAAGAGATAAAATCTTGCAAATTATTAAGTGATGTTTTTTCGCTCTAGTAAAGCTTGCGCAAGCGTTCCGCTGTCTACATATTCAATCTCACCCCCCATCGGTAAGCCACGTGCAATACGGCTCACTTTGAGGCCCCTTACCTTGATTAGCTCACTGACATAATGCGCCGTAGCTTCGCCTTCAGATGTATAGTTAGTAGCCAATATAACTTCATTCACAACACCATCTTGTGCGCGCTTAATGAGTCTATCGAGATGAATTTCTTTAGGGCCAATGCCATCGAGTGGTGATAGTCTGCCCATCAACACAAAGTACATACCTTTATAAGACCGAGTTTGCTCTAACATCATTAAATCAGTCGGCATTTCAACCACACATAGCGTTGTTGCATCTCGCTGCTCAGATGTGCACAAACTGCAAATAGGTTGCTCGCTAAAGTTGTTACATAGCGTGCAATGCCCGATGACTTGCAAAGCTGTATCCAATGCAACAGCTAGCCCATTTGCACCTTTGCGGTCACGTTGTAGCAAATGATAAGCCATGCGCGTAGCAGATTTTGGGCCTACACCTGGCAAACAGCGCAAGGCATCAATCAATTGGTCTAGCGCGGCAGGTGATTTCATTTAGTGACTAATTTAAGTGCTAAAAGGGTAATTTCATACCAGCAGGCATCATACCGCTCATACGGGCAGACGAAGTGGCCTCAACTTTTTGCGTTGCATCTTTCAAGGCAATTACAATCAGATCTTCCAAAGTTTCTTTATCATCCATTGCGCTATCGTCAATGCTCACGCGCTTTACTTCATTGCGGCAAGTCATCAGCACTTTTACTAAGCCATTACTAGCAATACCTTCAACTTCAACGTTAGCAAGTTCAGCTTGTGCTTTTTGCATATTGGCTTGCATTTGCTGGGCTTGCTTCATTAAATTACCCATGCCACCTTTCATCATATTTTTCTCCTAAAATTTTATTAAATTACTGAACGGGTTTGATACTAGAGGGCACAATTTGAGCACCAAAATCGTTGATTAAAGCCTGTACAAAACTATCTTCTAATATTGAAGTTTCAGCGTTAGATTGTAACTCTGCTTTGGTTGTTGCATTTTGTTGTGCGAGTGTATTGCCAGAACAACCAATAGAAAATTGTAAAGTTACTTTCTTACCAAAATGTTGATTAATAGCCGCACTTAGTTTCTCTTGATTACTAGCACTTAATAGGTGTTTTTGTGTTTCCGAGACGGTAAGTTGAAAATGCATTCCATCGTAGCTAATAAGTTCTGAATTTTGCGCTAAAGTACGTGCAAGCCCTAAGTTAAGCTGTTTAACTAAGTTAAACCAATCACCATCAAATGCATAGGTGCTGGTATTCACTATCTTAGAAACTAGTGGATTAGGAGTTTCGTTCTTAGCGGCTTCTACAATCGTATGTGTAACAATTACCTCAGGCTTATTAATAGGCACTTCAATTATCGCTTCGCTGATTGTTTGAGCCACTTTAGGCGCTATTTCATTGGCTATCGGCGAGATTGATTGTTTTGGTATTGCATTCGCTGCTAAGTTATTTGTTTTGCTGTTATTACTTGCATTAGGCGTAAACGCTAACATTCGCAATAAACTCATGGTAAACCCAGCATACTCGTCAGGTGCCAGGCTAATATCTCGTCGACCTAATAAAGCGATTTGGTAGTAAAGCTGCAGAGTTTCTGCACTTATTTTTTCAGCCAAATTTAGTAAGCTCAGGCGTTCAGGTGAGTCAGCTTCAATACTGCTGGGGATAGTTTGCGCTACGGCAATTTGTTGCAATAAAGCGGCCAAGTCGCTCAGTGCTGCTTCAAATGAAATGCTGCGTTGCTCCATTTGTTTAGCTTTGGCTAACAGTGCGCCACCATTTTGCTCAACCAAAGCATTTAATATTTCGAACAGATAGCTTTGGTCTATTGCACCTAACATAGCACGTACTTCTGCCTCGTTCACATTATTGTTACCGTAAGCAATTGCTTGATCGGTGAGTGATAGCGCATCGCGCATACTACCTTGTGCAGCACGACTTATTAGGTGTAATGCAGGGATTTCAAAACTGATATTTTCTTGACCCAGTATATTTTTAAGATGCTCGGTAATCGTTGTGCCTGCCATTTGGCGCAAATTAAATTGCAAGCAACGCGATAGCACAGTCACGGGGACTTTTTGTGGGTCGGTTGTGGCTAATATAAATTTAACGTGTGCAGGTGGCTCTTCTAGCGTTTTAAGCATAGCGTTGAAGGCGCTTTTAGAAAGCATGTGCACCTCATCGATGATATACACTTTAAAGCGGCCAACAGTCGGCGCATATTGAGCGTTATCTAGTAAATCACGCATAGCGTCAACTTGCGTATTGGAAGCGGCATCCACTTCTAGCATATCAACAAAACGTCCACGGTCAATCTCGATACAAGCTGAGCATACGCCACATGGTGTTGCGGTGATGCCTGTTTCACAGTTAAGCGATTTAGCCATGATGCGCGCAATAGTCGTTTTCCCAACGCCTCGCGTACCAGTAAATAGATATGCGTGATGTAAACGTTGCTGCTCGAGCGCATTGGTTAGTGCACGCACAACATGCTCTTGTCCAACAAGCGTATCAAACGATTTTGGACGCCATTTGCGGGCTAAAACTTGATAACTCATGTGTAGATTATGTTCGACAAATTAATGCTTAAACTTTAGCTTAAAAGTGCTTAATTAGCTAGATGATAAAACGAGGGAGGCGAGCCTGAACTCCGGCACTTGCTTCAATAGTTGTGGCTGCTTGCTTCCGCATCTGACCAGGTTGGCTACTTTACAATGCGGAGAGACCCGCCAAATGTAATTTTACAATACTTTATGGCTTTCTCGGCATTGATAAATAAGATTTTTTAGATTAGTTTATAAATACTTTAGTATCCATGCCGAATTACCGGTGGAAGACTAGCTAATTCTTCGTTGCTATACAAGCGACCACGCGTGATAAATGCCATTCCAGTACCACAATCCAGAGAAAATGATCCGCTAGATCCTGGCACAGCATCTAGAATAGTATGCATATTTTCGGCAAAGCTAAAGTGACTATCACCCATATAAAAAGTAGTACGGTTATCTGGACCAAAAGTACCAAGTTTTACGTCTGATGCACTTCCATGAAATTCGTTAGCAGGCATGCACAATGGACCACTACCCTCGCAACATCCTCCAGATTGCAAAAATATAATTGGCCCGAATTGTGCCGTAAGTTTATTGATTAGCTCCAATGCGGATGGTGTTGCTGACACACGTTCAGCCATGATAATTCTCCAAATACTAAAGATACAAAAGATCAAGGGGCAAGTAAGTCGCCCCTTTATTTTACCTGCTCATGTAACCTAAAAACTGACTAGAAGAAGCCTAATTTATTTGGGTTATAGCTGACGAGTAAGTTTTTAGTTTGTTGGTAGTGATCTAACATCATTTTGTGATTTTCGCGACCAATACCAGATTCTTTATAGCCACCAAAAGCCGCATGAGCAGGGTAGGCGTGGTAGCAGTTAGTCCAAACACGACCCGCTTTAATGCCACGACCCATACGGTAAGCAGTCGTGCCATTACGGCTCCATACACCAGCACCTAGGCCAAAAATGGTGTCATTTGCAATCGCTAAGGCATCTGCCTCATCTTTAAATGTGGTCACGGCTAATACTGGACCAAAAATCTCTTCTTGGAACACACGCATTTTGTTGTGACCACGTAGTAAGGTAGGTTGTACATAATAGCCTTCAGCCAAGTCTCCGCCTAATAGGTTACGGCTACCACCAATTAACACTTCTGCACCTTCTTGTTTACCAATATCAATATAGCTCATGATTTTGTTTAGTTGGTCTTGTGAAGCTTGCGCGCCAAGCATGGTGTTTGGGTCTAATGGGTTGCCTTGTTTAATGGCTTGAACACGACCAATGACACGCTCCATGAATTTATCGTAAATAGATTCTTGAATAATTGCACGTGATGGGCAAGTACATACTTCACCTTGATTAAACGCAAACAATACTAAACCTTCAATGGCTTTATCAAAGAAAGCATCGTCTTCATCCATGATGTCAGCAAAGAATACGTTAGGTGATTTACCACCTAACTCTAAGGTGGCGGGAATCAAGTTTGAAGCAGCTGCTTGTGCAATCACACGACCTGTAGCGGTTGAACCAGTGAACCCAATTTTAGCAATGCGCTTGCTGTTGGCTAGTGGGGCACCGACTTCACGGCCGTAGCCGTTAACAATATTAATCACGCCAGGAGGAACTAAATCTTGAATGACTTCCATCATAATCATAATGCTAATAGGTGTGAATTCAGCTGGTTTTAGCACCACACAGTTACCTGCAGCTAACGCCGGCGCTAATTTCCATGCAGCCATTAAAATTGGAAAATTCCAAGGGATAATTTGACCAATAACACCTAATGGTTCTTGGAAGTGATAGGCCACTGTATCATTATCGATTTGACTAATGCTGCCTTCTTGTGCGCGAATCGCACCAGCAAAATAACGGAAATGATCAATAGTTAGTGGAATATCTGCATTCATGGTTTCCCGAATTGGCTTGCCGTTATCAACGGTATCAGCTGTTGCAATAAGTTCTAAGTTTGCTTCGATACGATCAGCGATTTTAAGTAAGATGTTAGAGCGCTCAGTTGTTGAAGTTTTACCCCATTTTTCTGCCGCCGTGTTGGCTGCATCTAAAGCTAATTCAACATCTTCTGCGCTAGAACGTGAGGTTTTTGTGTAAGGTTTGCCCGTAATTGGAGAAATCACATCAAAGTACCCACCTTTAACTGGTGCAACCCATTTACCGCCAATAAAGTTATCGTACTTTGCTTTATAAGGGATTTTAACGCCCATACCTTTTAATAACTCCAAACTCATGCTGATTCTCCAAAGTTGTATTTTAATGTTATGTTTTAAGCATAAAAAATTTATGCACAAAGAATTATAATTAATGATATTGGCTTTAAAGCCTAGCTTTTAGGACCTTAGTGAATATGAGCGATAGGCTGTAGCACACAATAATATTGCAGGCTTTTGCTTTGTATTTTGCATATTACTAAATTTAAATATCAATCGTTAAGATAATACTTAATGCTTGATAACGCAACACTTTGTAATCAACTAACCCTCAGATTTTGCTGTGATTAATCGACAATGTAAAACTTATCAAAAATGTAGATTGATAGCATAGGTTAAGTTATAGTCTAGCCATTCTGATACGTCTGATTCAATGCTAAATTGCACAGATATTTTGTTAATGACGATAAAGTGAATCTGAATATTTAAATTAATGATTTCTCAAACC
This sequence comes from Methylophilaceae bacterium, assembly GCA_014378915.1. Taxonomy (GTDB): domain Bacteria; phylum Pseudomonadota; class Gammaproteobacteria; order Burkholderiales; family Methylophilaceae; genus JACMMS01. The sequence continues at coordinate 1,444 of JACMMS010000138.1, read as the reverse complement.
ATAACAACTAATAAACACCTTTTAAAAGCTCGTGAATTTTGGCTAAAAGTCAGTAATCCATCAGATGACGTATTAGGTAAATCAATACTTTCTTCCCTAGTTTTTGCCGAAAGTTTGGTCTGTATTTTTTGGATTTTCACCCTATCAGGTTTGGGTGAAGGTTATGCAGTTATGGCTGCAGTGCCTTATATCTATATCGTTTTTTCTTATGTAAGTTTGTTAGTTTTTTACAAAACTAAACATTTCGAATATTTCACTTTTACTCAATTAGTCATGTTGTTAGTGATGCCTTTCTTTATGCAATGGGCAATTGGCGGCTATGAAGCATCGAGTGGAGTCGCTATCTGGGCAATCTTATCACCAATTGGCGCCTTGATGATTTTAGGCACACGTCAATCCACTGGCTGGTTTAGCTTATTCGCTTTATTGGCAGGCCTATCATGGTATTTTAATAGCTTGTTTTCAATCAATGCATTGCCAATACCTCAACATACAAAAGATGCGTTCTTTTTAATGAATGTAATGGGCATAGCCTTTATTTTATATGCGGTAATGCGATATTTTCAATCACAAAAAGAGCGCACCTTAAATCAATTAGCTTTAGAGCAAGCGCGCTCAGAGAAGCTATTACTCAATATTTTACCTAAAGCGATCGCTGAGCGTTTAAAAGATAATGATATTTGGATTGCCGATAGCTACGATTCAGTCACCATTATGTTTGCAGATATTGTAGGATTTACCAAGCTATCTGCAAAAATGCAACCAGTTGATTTAGTTGAACTTTTAAGTCAAATATTTACATCGTTTGATCAGTTGGCTGAAAATAATGGCCTAGAGAAAATTAAAACGATAGGTGATGGGTACATGGTGGTTGGTGGCGCGCCACTGCAATGTAAAGATCATGCCCGAGTTGTTGCTAAACTCGCTATGGAAATGTTGGATGCGGTAGAAAGTATCGCTTACCAAAGAAAAATGCCGTTACAAATGCGTTTTGGTCTAAGCAGCGGCCCGGTAGTGGCAGGTGTGATTGGTACAAGTAAATTTAGTTACGACATTTGGGGTGATTCAGTCAATATGGCTAGTCGAATGGAAAAAACAAGTTTTTCAAACCAAATTCAGGTATCTCAATCAACTTACGATTTAATTAAAAATGATTTTGTGTTTGAGGCCCGTGGCGCAATAGACATAAAGGGCAAGGGCAAAGTAGAAACCTATATTTTGAAAAGTAAAATTGTATAATATATATTTTGTTGACTTTAGATTATTTACCTACAATAGTTAAAAATCCATCAATAAAATATGAGTGCAGATGTTATATAATGCCGTCGAACGCTGGAATTAATATGAGTTACTCGGAGAGCTGGATGAGCGGTTTAAGTCACTACCCTGGAAAGGTAGCATAGGGGCAACTTTATCGAGGGTTCGAATCCCTCGCTCTCCGCCA
>JACMMS010000017.1 GCA_014378915.1 Methylophilaceae bacterium | reverse complement strand
TATTAATCGCCTTCAAACTCACATAAAGAAAGTGGATCGAGCCCATTTTCAATTAAACGTTTTAATCCTCCCAAATCTGGCAAATCAATCACAAATGCGCAACCCGTCACAATACCACCCAGCTTTTGAATCAGCACAGCAACCGCTTCTACTGTGCCTCCTGTCGCAATCAAGCCATCCACCAACAAAACTTGATCACATTTAACAATCGCATCAGTATGAATTTCCACACGGTCAGCGCCATATTACAATTCCTAGTCATGACCAATAGTTTCAGGAGGTAACTTACCAGATTTACGAATAGGCACAAAACCCACGCCCAGCTTATACGCTAAGGCCGCACCAATGATAAAACCACGTGCCTCGATACCAGCGATTTTATCTATTTTTTATTAGCCTAATGTTGAGCAAGCAAATCAATCACCATGCGAAAACCGATTGGGTCTTTCAAAAAAATGGTCATGTCGCAAAACTGAATGCCTTGCTTGGGGTAATGTGGGATGGTGCGGATTAGGGATTTGATGGGCATGTTTAAAGTTTCAATTTTATGTAAACCATCACTAATTCAAGCTGTAGAGTGGTTAACTTGCTAGCCACTGTAGGAACAACCCCCCCCCACCCTAATTATCTTCTGTGACCCATATTATTTTGTAAGATGTAACAGAAACTGGTAACTCGTCTTAAAAATCTAACATTGATTTCGGGACGGGGCGTCCCTCCTACAAGGTTTTGGCATCTATAACGTGGGCAGAACTCACACTAATTATTTTGCCCCATACTCAATAGATGGAAGGCCAGCTAACAAGCCAACTACACTAATATCTTCATCAAGCTCTGGCCAGTGAATCCCTACGCCATAACCCATAAGCTCATAAGACTGACGCTTAAGTGGACTAGCATTATTTAATCGAGGAAACCATACCAAAGGCGCAGAAAGTACGTGGCCGTCAGTTAATCTCACTACCAAATCGCTATCAGAAGTTTCAACAGATTGTGCGATTGGTTCAACGTTTAATGTTAAAGGAATAATTCCAAGCCTCCAAAAATAAAGCTACGTGTTAGTGGTCTAAGCCTAATAGTTGATTTAGTTCTTTTGCGTTAAAACCTATACTACTCTCAAAATTTACAGGTTGTAGCCAAAATTTTGCCAATCTATTATCTGCTTGGACATGAATATGTGCAGGCTCTTGGCATTCATTGGCGTAAAAGAAGAAACGATAAGCACCTATTCTTAAAACAGTTGGCATCTTATAATTTATTCATCAATAAAATAATCAGAATCAATTTTTTTAACTTGGTATGTCGTAGCTACAGATACACCTACATTATTTTCAATCATCAACCGTGCTAATTCAAAACCATTAATTAATACCACTTTATTATTAATATTTTTAACATATTCTTGGGCTTCTTTAGTTAAATCAGAAGTTGTGATAAATACTCATTTATGTGCTTTTTGACCTTGCAAAGCCCCAACAAATTTTTGAATTTCAGGGCGACCAACCACACCTTCCCAACGTTTTGCTTGGATATAAATAGCATCTAAACCCATGCGTTCTTCATCAATACCACCATCGCCACTCTGACCAATAGCGCGACCGTCTCTTACTCTAGTTCCGCCGTAACCCATAGCTAAGAGCAATTCAACCACTAAACACTCAAAAAAAGTGGGGGAACAAATTTTAACCTGTTGAATAATTTCAATTGCCAGCCCGTCTGAAAGAATCTTGTAAGCATTTTCTAATTGCTCTTCTGGAGTCTGCTTCTCAGCTTCATCAATTAATACATGCTGAACCTCATTGATATCTTTTCTAACACTTTAGAACTCTATAAATTCTGAGAATTGTTCTAATAGTTTTATATTGATTTTTTAGAATCAGTTCTGGGTAATGCTAATCCACGTTCGGTTATTCTAAAAAATCGCCTGCGGGTGCTTACAACTAGAGCTGCCTGCTTAAAATGACTTCTAGCCCAAGCTACTCTATTATCAAAACGCGCTTGTTTACCACTTGGTAATAATTCTTGACGCTCTTCGAATGTTAATTCAAATTTTGTGGCCAATGACTCAACGGCATCTTGTAACGAGTGCTCTTGTTTATTTGCAGAAAAATTTAGCAGAGGTAACATAAAAGACTGAAAATCAGGAATAGCCATATTAGCTCTTATTTATTGGGTCATGCCGCAGGTGTTTGCGAACGAACTCTAATATGCAACTCTCTCAACTGCTTTTCATCCACCTCATTCGGGGCATTTGTCATCAAACATTGTGCACGTTGGGTTTTAGGGAATGCAATCACATCACGAATTGATTCTGCACCCGCCATCAATGTGACCAAGCGATCTAAACCGAATGCTAATCCACCGTGCGGAGGTGCGCCGTATTGCAAAGCATCGAGCAAGAAGCCGAATTTTTCCTGGGCTTCTTCTTTGCTGATTTTTAGTGCATCGAATACTTTTGATTGAATGTCTTGTTTATGGATACGCACAGAACCGCCGCCGACTTCCCAGCCATTTAGTACCATATCGTAAGCTTTTGATAGGGCTGCGCCTGGGTTAGTGACGAGCAAATCTTCGTGACCGTCTTTTGGTGCGGTGAACGGATGATGCAATGCAGCCCAACGGTCATTTTCTTCATCATGTTCAAACATTGGGAAATCCACCACCCATAATGGCGCCCATGCTCGGCCATCTACATGACCCTTATCATGACCGACTTTTAGGCGTAAAGCGCCTAATGCTTCATTCACTACTTTAGTTTTATCTGCGCCAAAGAACACGATGTCTCCATTTTGTGCGCCTGTGCGGTCGATAATCGCTTGTAGTGCAGTCACATGAATGTTTTTAACAATTGGGCTTTGTAGGCCTTCTTCATTTAATTTAGTAATATCGTTGATTTTGATATACGCCAAACCTTTAGCGCCGTAGATTTTTACAAACTCGGTGTATGCATCTATTTCTGACCTAGCAATCACAGCACCATTTGGTACCCGTAAAGCAGCCACACGACCACCTGCCATGTTAGCAGCGCCTGCAAATACTTTGAAATCCACATCTTTCATGACATCGGAAAGCTCAATGATTTCTAACGTTACGCGCATATCTGGCTTATCTGAACCGTAACGCGTTATTGCCTCATGGAATGACATACGTGGGAATGCGGTTGGTAAATCGACGTTTTGAACAGATTTCAGCATCTGGCGAATCATCTCTTCAACAATATCCATGATTTGGTTTTCCGTCATGAACGATGTTTCAATGTCGACTTGCGTGAATTCTGGCTGGCGGTCTGCGCGTAAATCTTCGTCACGGAAGCATTTTGTGATTTGGAAATAACGATCAAAGCCCGATACCATTAATAGTTGTTTAAATAACTGTGGCGACTGTGGCAATGCAAAAAATTGACCTGCATGTACACGGCTTGGCACCAAGTAATCACGCGCACCTTCTGGCGTTGAGCGCGTAAGCATGGGTGTTTCAACTTCAACGAAGCCGTTGGTATCTAAATAATCGCGCAAAGTTTTGGCCACGCGATAACGCAACATGAGGTTTTTTTGCATCGCTGGGCGACGTAAATCAATATAGCGGTGTTGCAAACGCACGGTTTCAGTGAGATTTTCGTCATCCAGCTGGAACGGTGGCGTGAGCGAGGCATTGAGAATTTCGATCTCAGTGGCAATCATCTCAACTTCGCCAGTGGCTAAGTTAGCGTTTACTGCGCCTTCTGGACGCGCGCGCACTACGCAAACTATTTTTAGTACGTATTCACTTCGTACAGATTCTGCAACAGCAAATGCGGCAACAGTATCAGGATTTACTACAATTTGAGCCATGCCTTCACGGTCACGTAAATCAATAAAAATTACGCCCCCGTGGTCACGGCGTCGATGCGCCCAACCACATAAAGTAACAGTTTGGCCAATGAGGTCGCGGTTTAAATGCCCGCAGTAATGAGTACGCATAGTGATTTCTTAATAGTTAAAATTTAAAAGAATGAATAAAAAGTAGGTAACGGTTTTTGTTAAACCTTAAGCGCCAAGGTCTTAAAGTGCTATGGTTTAAGTTTTAGTAGCTGTTAGTATTTTTGCTGCTACAGGGTGAGGTGCAACCACGCCCATGCTGATGATATATTTAAGGGCCTGATCAACGCTCATATTTAGCTCAATGACATCAGACCTTTTCATCATTAAAAAGTAGCCACCTGTTGGGTTGGGCGTAGTAGGCACATATACACTTACAAAATCACCTGTGAGATGGTTCACTACATCACCACCTGGCTCGCCTGTTTGAAAAGCGATAGTCCAGCTACCTTCACGCGGAAATTGTACCAACAAAGCTTTACGAAACGCGTTGCCAGAATCTGAAAATAAAGTGTCTGATACTTGCTTAACGCTAGAGTAAATAGATTTAACAAATGGCACATGCCCAAGCATGTTTTCCCACATATCGATTAATTTTTTACCAAAGAAATTAGTCGCAATCAAGCCTGTTACTAAGATGATTAGCACAGTGAGTATTGCACCAATTCCAGGTATAGCGCGTCCAAACTGTGCCTCTGGTCGCCATGCTTTTGGAAGCAATAATAAGCTTTGATCCATCATGCCAATCACCGTTGATAGCACCCACAAGGTGATAAACAGGGGCACTAGCACCAACAATCCGGTAATAAAATAACGTTTAATATTCATTATATTGTATGAAAATCGCTTAATGTTTGACTAGCAAGGGTAAAGCCTGATTGGTTTAATACTTAGGGCAAGACACTAATAACAAGCACAGCCAGTTGATCAAGTTGCGGGCTTGGCTGGCTCTGCAGTTGTGCTAGGTGCACTGTCTTTTTTAGCAGACTTAGGACCACCTTTAAAGTCTGTTTCATACCACCCAGTGCCGTTAAGCTGAAAACTAGGCGCAGATACCTGCTTGGCAAATGTTTCTTGATTGCATGCTGGGCAAGCCGTTAAATTGGGCTCGCTAATTTTACGCATGACTTCTTTTTTTAGGCCGCAACTTGTGCATTCATAATCATAAATAGGCATCGAATTATTCCGTAAAATCTTTTAGCGTTAAATTATACCTTAATCTAATCAAGCCCATATACTCGCTACTCATATTGTAAATATTAAGCTCCAATGTAGATTTTGTTAGACCTAATATAAAAGCCCCTAAATTAGGGGCTTTGTTTCAAACATCATGACTCAAAAAAATACAAACCATGATAGTTATGAGCTTAGCGCCTTAACGGATTGCTGAGCATTTTAAACAAATAATCAATATCAACCCACTTGATTAGCACTTTACCTTCGTTGGCCTGAATAATACTTTTGACTAATAGGCCGTTGCTATTGGTGAGAAATGGTGAAGGGCTTATTTGACTCAGATCAAATTCTGTTGCAGAGTTTAGGAGACTCACTAAAAAGCCAACTTTATGGGCTTGATGTTGCACAACGACGACCTGACTGCCGCCATCTCGCGTTTTTGGTATACCGCCTAACAAATAACTCAAATCATAAACCCAAGCATAGCCACTTTCTTTTTGTTCAGCCTGTATGGCTAGTACACCAATACGCTCTGACGGACTACCTATGCTCACTGAAGATATTTCTGAAGCGGAGTGTGCTTCCAATACATGCTCAGTTTTAAAAGCAAACAATCCTCCGTTAATAAAAAATGTAGCAAATTCAATACTTTTAGTACGGATTGTAGATGACTCAATAATCAGCGTTGCGTTACTAACCGTACTTGTTAAGCTACGCTGTAACACAAGCAAGTAATACACGACAGCAATCACATCTTCTTTATATTCATCTGTTACTTTA
>JACMMS010000137.1 GCA_014378915.1 Methylophilaceae bacterium | reverse complement strand
TGATTAACGACTAAGTTGACACATTCTTGCTTAAATTCTGTTGTGAATTGATTTCTTGCTTTACTCATTTTTACACCTCTTAAAGTTGATTATAACCTCTAAGAAAGTGTTGCGTTAAACTAGACTATTACAGTTCACTTAAAAATGAGCTGATTCATCAAACGCAATATAAAACAAGAGAAAAGGCGCGCGATGCAATCGTAGAATATGTAGGAGTGTTCTACAATCATATTCGCAGGCACACAAAGTTAGGTAACATATCACCAGCAGAGGCATTAAAAAATTTTAAGTTAATGCAGGAAGAGCTTGTTTAAAGTGGAGTGTCCATTTTATTCAACAGGGGTCAGTTGATCTGTAGTCAGTTTAGTAGCGCCTAATGTGGCTTTAAGTTCGCCACGTTCAGCCTGCTCTATCCAAGCACGGATGGATTTAGGATCAATATCTCACTGGCGTCCAGCCTGTGCGACGTTGAGACTCTGCTCGGTAACCAGCTTAATGGCTTCTTTTTTAAATTCTTCTGTAAATAAGCGACGGGGAATACGTTTCATGAATGCTCTTAGCAAGTTGATAAAATATCATCAACTTGCCCGTCCAAAATCGGGTCTAACTCAGGGACGCCAATACAACCTTTAATGGTTGGTTCGCAATAAATTCACGTAAGTTAATATCAGGTTTCTTCAAGCTCATGTTTGCCTGTCTCTAATAGGCTATGAACGTCTCGCCAATTAAATGTGGCAGATTCTGAGCCATTCTGTTTGCAGAGAATTTGCAAGTTGTGATAAATGCCCATCATCATTGCAAGTTGTGCTTGCTGTATGGTGAGATACTTCTCTGTTTGTGCTTCTGTCATGTTGATCTCCTAAAATTTTATAGTCTGAATTTCGTTTTTATGAAACACTTAATTAATAACCTTAAATGTTGTTATGTAGATTAGAACAAAAAAGAAATTAAACACGTATTTTTAGCCGTTGTACCCTGGATTTTGTTCATCATCATTTTTTTCCATTATTTCTTCAATGCTCATTTCTGCATTAGTTAACACTTCATTTTCAAGACGATAAGCAATAGCGTCATTGCGTTCTTGTGGTGTCAACTCACCGAGTACTTCTTCCCACATATCATCTTCTAATCCCGTAATAGCTTCAGCATCATTAATGCGATAAACCACCTCTTCAGAATCTGGATTTATTTCCTTAATAAAGTTCAGGAATTCATCATATAGTGTGGCAAAACGTTCTTCGTTTTTGTTGTAAATTACTAGGTATCCACTGGTAAGTGCCATTTTAGAAATCCTTATCTGTATCAAAAATTGTTTTGCTTATTTAACTGGTACTCAAGTGTTCGAATCCGGTTCAAAAAAACCAGCATTAAACCTAATGAATTAGGTTCTAATTCAAAATCCTGCTTTAAGCGCGATAATGTCCGAATCGAAATGACATAGTGACTGCTGAAAAACCAGCTATCTTCACGTGAGCTAACGGGAATTAGAGCGCCGCTTTGGACTAATAACTGCAACTCATCATTTGAGAACCCTGATAGATCTGCTAGCTCCTGAAATGAGACTTCATTTTGCTCATCTAGTAATATCGTCTCTAAATGTAGGCTGTTCACGATTTCACCTTATTTAATGGGATAAAAGGGAACAAAATTGATCACCTCGAAGCAATTCATTTGTCACACCACCAAAAGCCCACTCATATGCTCTGCTGTGCCCGTAAGCACCTGCAATCAAAATATCTGCGTTGTGATGATTTGCCAAAGTGAGTAGTTGAGTCTTAACATCACCTTCAGAAATAAAATTTTCATAGCTAGCAGTAATGTCATGTCGCATGAGCCAATTGACTACTTGCTGCAAACTTCTCATTGATCTTTCAACTTCATTTTTACTAGAAAGCTCAATGACAGTAATTTTTTTAGCTAATTTAAACAAAGGTAACGCATCAGAAATTGCTCGCCTTGCTTCACGTGTATCTTTCCAACCAACCACTATGTTTTCTAGTGTTAATGTTGTTGTATTTTCAGGTACAACGATGACTGGCCGACCACATTGCAAAATTATCTCACCCGCATTTACGCCATTGGGTCCTTTATAAAAATCGTTAGGTGATATTTCAGTAATCAATAGATCTGCACTGCGAGATTCCATCGCAATATAGCTAGCGCATGATCCTAATGTCACCATCGACCGCCATTCAGAAGTTTTAGGGTAGGCTTTAAATGCTAATTTAAAAGCATTTTCTGCTTCAAGAATCTCCTTTTCCAGCTTTGCGTGTTCCTGATTTATAAAATCTAAAATGGGATAGCCTAGCCCGTAAACCATTTGTGTTGGCTGACCAGCTGCGATTCCAATAATATCGGCATGAAAATGATGGGCTAGCTCATTTGCTATGTTAAGCATGGCTGTGTTTGAACTTCCAAGTTGCATGTGCACCATTAATGTTTGGTAGGGCATTTTCATTTTCCAATCAAATAATAATTTAAATTTAGCCTGCTGAATTTAATTTCAGAATGGTCGTGGATTAAAGGTTGATATCTCGGCTAATTCTTTAAATAATCTTTGCTCTTTATCACTTAAGGTTGTAGGAACAACAATTTTCGTTATTGCAAAAAGATCACCATGCTCTTGATTTTGTTTAGGTAATCCACGTTTAGCAATACGAAGTTTTTGCCCACTTTTAACGCCAGCTGGCACTTTAAGATGCACTTCAGTTTCTAATGTAGGCACTTTGATTGATGCACCTAGTGCAGCTTCCCAAGGGGTTAAGGCTAAATCAACGTATAAGTCATGATCGATTACACGAAATAATCTATGTGGTATAAAATTAATATTTAGGTAAAGATTGCCATTTTTGCCGTTATTAGCGCCTGTGCCGCCTTTGCCACGCAACAGCATTTTTTGACCATTGGTCACGCCTTTAGGTAATCGCACTTTTAATGTGTGCGGTACCTGCTTCAACTGACCTTGGTTGTCGTATTCTTGTACGGTGAAATTAAGCTCCACTGTTGAACCAATATAAGCATCTTCTAGTGATATTTGCGTAGTAAGTTCGTAATCTTGACCCGAAATAGGCTGGCTTTGTTGATGCGTTTGGCGATTTCCCTTAGAGTAGCTTGCAAAAAAATCTGCCAAATCAATATCGTCAAAAGAATAGCTTTGACCGCCTCGATCTGACTGTTTGCCAGCCCAATTTGGTGGAGGATTAAACGCCTCACCTGACAAATGACTACCTAAATCATCATACGCTGTACGTTTTTCTTTATCTTTTAATGTGGCATATGCTTCGCCAATTTCCTTAAATTTTTCTTCTCCAGCGGGATCTTTTGAAACATCAGGATGAAATTTATGAGCAAGTTTTCTGTACGCCTTTTTAATCTCGTCATTTGTTGCCGTGCGAGATACACCTAATATTTCATAGTAATCTTTAAATTTCATTTGAAATAAAAAGTGCTTTTGTTAGAAATCATCTTAGTAATCATTGCATTTTATTAAAGTTAGTATTTTAGAGTGGCTATCAACATTTAACTTTGAGCATATAGTTCATCAAGATCTGTTGGCTCGCTTACTTTCACCTCATTATGTAAGGCACGGAAATTTGCTGACGTTTCATAAGCTGCTTTACGTAATCGCATAATAGAACCTATAGGCCTATGAGCGGCAACAGCATTCCAAGGACTAAATGACATTCCGTCATCTATTTTCTTAGACAACCGCTCACTCCAAGCTGCTTGAGGTTTTGCGGTAATCTTTGCAATGCTAATATATGGGCTGATTTCTTCTGGCCATGGTATGGTGGAGTCTTTAATTGGCATGGTTTCTAAATCTGTGCAAAGTTGCACCCTTAGCTCCCACTCGGCCTCTTTTGTAGCAAAAAAATCAACTAGAGCGTCACGCAAGCCGTTTAGTTTTCCATTGACATTAAGTGGGGATTTAACAAGTGCCAATAATTCACTAGATACTGGCGTTACAGAAATTTTTGCCATATATGGACCATATAAAATGGGCGCTTGACTAAAGAAAGTCTCGCCCAAAATATGTTTTTCTGGATGTCCACCCATTGATATGATGACTGCACTTTCACCTCCAAGCGCTTCAACTACTTTTTCAGTACCTCGCAATACCGCAGATAGCGCTTTTTTTAATGTAGGTACTTTATCTGTCATTTTGGCCAGCAGTTTTAAGCTACTTAAAAACTTCTTGCTGCTTGGCGTTAAAAACATAGGGCCATTGACTAGCAGAAAATCCTGCGTTTCATCACCTATACTACCTTCAACCCTCTCACCTTCAACGCCGATGACTTTCAATGCCAAGCCCCTAGGTGTTGAAACACTGTAATCTAGCATATCGCCAGGTGTTGTTGATAAGCGCATCACTGCAAGGTAGTTTTTGGGGTGGCTAAATATGCCTTGTGCTAGAACGGTTGGCAGGTTAGGGTGCACTTGTAACTCGGCAATTAAAAGACCATGGCTTTTTGCATGAACACTACGCATTGCGTGTTTGCAATCTTTAAATGTAGTTTCAGAAATGCTATTTAAGGTTTCATTTAGCTGAGCCCCTGTTTCAGCCTCTTTATCTTCTTGTATCTCATAAATAGGATCATAAAGTAAGGATAGTAAAGTAAGAGGGCCATCAACATCAGATAGCGTATAGGTCATATGAGGTCCTAATAAAGTAGATTGAGCTGTTGCTGTGAATTATCTGTAAAAATGATTATGAGTGCTAATAAATTAGATAGTCTGTGTGCTGCCGAACACAGTGTTTAATTAATCTTAGTTATTAATTTAGTTGGTTAGCGCACAGACAATTGATAGTAATCATCAATAAAGTCGATTTAGTTATGTGAACAAATAAATATTGAACAAATGGATAGTTGATCAACTTTGAAAGGAATTTAAATGAATAAAATGTTAAGTAGTGTGTTTGCGACAAGCCTACTTTTAAGCACTTATTTTGCTCGTGCGGCGGCGGCAGATAACAATATTGATGATAAGGCTAATGTAGATAAATTAGACAATAAGCAAAGAATGAATTCAATCAACAATAAAGTCGATCCTATTGAAGATATTACGGTGATCAAAAGTGATGATACAAATAGACATATCATAATTAGAAGAGATTTAGACTTAGATAAGCGCGATAAACCTAACAACAGAAATTCTTATGACACCAATTCAGACAGTCCTACTAACAATAATGGAAACTCAACTAACACTAACGAAATTAATCGTAATTTAAACAGCAACATTAATCGAAACGACTCTATAAATAGCAATAATGGCTCAAACAACACTAATAACAGAAATTAAAGAACTGGCAATAGCAATAATGGCGGTACGAATTGAACCAGTAGTGGTACAAACAGTACATTAAAATAATTTAAGCTAAATTATGGCAGTCTATTTGAGACCGTTCATAATTCTGTGTAACTGCCATTAAAGCGCCACTCTATCGCTGCCAAACATCACAGCCAACTGACCCAACGCCAACCCCCAATCACGCACAGGCATCGTCCATTTACTGGCAATTCGGTGTGCGTTTAAG
>JACMMS010000136.1 GCA_014378915.1 Methylophilaceae bacterium | reverse complement strand
TCCAAAAAGTGCGTATACCATGTATCGACATCATCTATGGTTTTGAGCACAAAACCAATATGATCTAAACGTTGTTGGCCACTCGCCGTATAATCTACTCGATGCAAAGCAAACACATCGCCATGATTAGTTAAATAGACGTTATCAGCATCTGGCTGCCATTCAATGTGCATGCCCATGATGTTGACATAAAAAGCCACGCACGCTTCTAAATCTTTCACAAAAAGCGCAACGTGACGTATGCCTAGCATGCCTGCTGGAATTGTTGTTTTATGCATTGTCTGAACCAGACTCTTTAATCTCACTATCTTTTATTTCGCTGTCTTTTATCTCATAGCCATGTGTAATTTCAACTGATTTACTCAACATAATTGAAGCAGAGCAGTATTTTTCTGCAGATAATTTTACCGCACGCTCAACTTGCACTGGATTTAAGTTCTTACCCGTCACCACAAAATGCACATGAATTTTGGTAAAAACTTTTGGTATTTCATCAGCACGAGTTGCATCAATTTCTGCCACACAATCAGTAATAGGCTGTCGTGCTTTTTTGAGTATGGTTACCACATCAAACGAAGTACAGGCGCCCATGCCTATTAATAGCATTTCGAGTGGGCGCATGCCCATATTACGGCCACCATTTTCTGGCGCGCCATCAAGAATCACGGCGTGACCAGTTTCTGATTCGCCCATAAAGCAGACGTTTTCAACCCATTTGATGCGCGTTTTCATTATTTAACGCCTAATAGCTCAACATCAAAAAGCAATGTTGCGTTAGGTGGAATAACGCCACCAGCACCACGTGCACCATAGCCCATTTCTGCTGGAATAATCAAAGTACGTTTGCCGCCGATTTTCATGCCTGCAAAACCTTGATCCCAACCTTGAATCACTTGGCCAGCGCCTAGTGCAAAGTTGAAAGGGTCGCCTCTATCCACTGAACTATCAAACTTTTTGCCTTTACCATCTTCTTTACTTGGGTCATATAGCCAACCAGTGTAATGCACGGTGACATTCAAGCCAGCTTCAGCTTCGCGGCCAGTGCCAATTACAGTGTCTTTTTTAACGAGTTCGGTAATATTTGTAGTCATTGCAGTACTTTCTTTTGTAGTTTCTTGGGCTTTAGTAATTTCTTGGACTTTATTGGCTTTTGTTGAATTGGCAGCAGACTCTGCCTTGCAACCTGCACATAGCATTATTAACAAACTACTTGCTAAGAACATGGAAGTTGCTGTTTTGCCCATATTTTTGGTAGGCGCTTTGTAGTTGTTAAGCGCTTTGTTGATACTAGTTGTTTTAAATGATTTCATAACAAATCTCTAAAAATGAGGTTATAAGAATGTAAACAGGTATGATACCGCAAATTACAACTGGTTCTTATTGCAGATATTTTTTAAGATTTCTCTGATGAATAAACCCATTCAATCAGTGCATCTTGCGCTGCTTTTGCATTAACAGCGTTTGCATCATTGACTAAAAATACAATCGCCCAGCGTTTATTATTAGCATCTAATACATATCCTGCAATACTGCTAACACCATCAATTGATCCGGTTTTAATATGCGCGCGACCCATTACTGGGCGATCTTTTAACCGCTTAATCACGGTGCCATCTGCGCCTAATATTGGCAAGGAAGACATGAATTCTGACATTACTGGGCTATGGTAAGCACTCACTAATAAATCTCCTAAATGCTGTGCGCTGATACGCTCTATACGAGATAAACCCGAGCCATTTTCGATGACTAATTCATTAAAAGTCATATTTTTGTTCAGTAGCCATGCGCTAATTTCCTGCTTACCAAGCGATTCTGTGGCGGGTAAGCCACTTTTTTCTGCTGCAATTGTGAGTAGTAGTTGCCGTGCCATTAAGTTATTGCTGTACTTGTTAATATCTCGCAACACATCAGCTAGCGGCTTAGATTCTTGGCTGACTAACTTGCTTGCTGATGCAGGGATGCCTGAGGCAGTTGTGGCTGAGTCATTTGTGATAGTGTTGCTTTTTAGTATGCCGCTAAAACTGCCACCGAGTTCTTGCCATAGCTTGCGAAATATAAAGTAAGCATATTGGCTATCATTAAACAAACTTAACTCTAGGTATTTATCCCCACAATCTGCCGAATAACTGCCAGTGAAGGTAATGGTGGCGGTATTTTTCTCATGCGTTACAACATATTTAAATTTGTTACGCCAATCACCACAATCGCCCTGTATTAATTTGAGCTGGTTAATAATCCTAATCTCTGTCACTTCAACTTCCTGCACAACACTCACTTGCCCTGCTGTAGAGCTAAGTGATAGCGAATTTAACGCTACGGAGCTAAATGCAGCTGCCTGAAATTTAAAACTCGTTGCGCGCGAATTGACTAAAATCGCGCTAGGCATAGCATTATAGGCACGATAAGTTTCAGCATCAAAAGTCACGGGATTACCTACAGTGGATGCAAAGTAACTTTTATCTAATATTAAATTACCATGAATTTTCTTAACGCCCGTTTGTTGTAAACTCACTAAGAGGCGACGAAATTCGGCTTCGTTTAGGCTAGGGTCGCCATAGCCTTTAATGAGCAAGTTACCGTTTAACACGCCGTTAATCACTGCGCCATCAGTATAAATTTCGGTGCGCCAACGATAAGCTGGGCCGAGCAAATCTAAAGCTGCATTGGTAGTCAATAATTTCATGACTGATGCTGGGTTAAATGGCTGGCTAGCATTGTGACTAATAACAGGCTGATTTTCATATAATGCTTGTAAGTAGACTGCTGTATTTTTCAGTGGAATTTTTGCTTTTTGTAACGCAGTAATAACACTTGCAGGCAACTGTGAATGTTCAGGATTTTGCGAACTAGTAAGTTCTGCGTATGATCTAAAACTAGAGGCAGCTAACAAGAAAAAAATGCCTATTTTAGCTATTTTTATGCTGGCTTTTAGTGCAACCAAACTCATGCCAACCCTTGAAGAATTTTCACGGTAGCATCCACCAAATAATCAATTTCAGCCTCATTGATGATGTAAGGCGGCATAAAATAAATTGTGTTACCGATAGGGCGCAACAACAAACCTTGCGCTAAAGTCGCTGCATAGAACTGCTGTTGAAATTGCTTATTTTGCGTGATGACATCAAATGCGAAAATCATACCTTTATGTCGTAGATGTTTTATGGGAAGCTGAATTAGCGCTAACATCTTACCCATCATATAATCTGATTTTTGTTTGTTACTTTCTATGACATGATCAGCTTCAAATATGCCTAAAGTTGCCAATGCGGCACTGCAAGCTAAAGGGTTGCCTGTATAGCTATGGCTATGTAAAAAGCCACGCGCAGTGCTGTCATCATAAAAAGCGGCGTATACTTCATCGGTTGTTAATACCGCTGACAAGGGCAAATAACCGCCCGTAATGCCTTTTGATAGACAGATAAAATCGGGTTTTATGTCCGCTTGTTCACAAGCAAACATAGATCCAGTTCTGCCAAAGCCCACTGCAATTTCATCTGCGATTAAATGAATGTGATATTGCGTACAAATTTCACGTGCGCGCTTGAGATAAACTGGGTGATACATGCCCATACCCGCCGCGCATTGTACGAGCGGCTCGATAATAAACGCCGCGAGTTCTGCTTGATGTTCAGCCACATAAAGCGCTAGCGCATCGGCGCAGCGCAGCGCATATTGCTCTGAAGTTTCACCGACTTCAGTTAATCTAAAATCTGGGCTAGGCATTTGTGCTGATTGTTGCAAGAGTGGCGCGTAAGTATCTTTAAAAATCGCCACGTCAGTCACGCTCAATGCGCCCAGTGTTTCACCGTGATAACTATTTTGCAGACTAATGAATTTAGTTTTTTTTGAAAGCCCCGTATTGCGCCAATAATGGAAGCTCATTTTTAAAGCAATCTCAGTAGCGCTGGCGCCATCGCTCGCAAAAAAAGCATGGCCCAAACCTGTAAGCTTAGCTAATTTCTCTGATAATTCCACCACTGGCTCGTGCGTAAAACCCGCCAAAATCACATGTTCAAGCGTATCAAGCTGAGCTTTAATCGCATTTTTAATGCGTGGATTATTATGCCCAAATAGATTGACCCACCATGAGCTGACTGCGTCTAAGTAACGGTTACCTTCAATATCTGTGAGCCAAATACCTTCACCACTTTTAATTGGAATAAGTGGCAAGCTCTCATGCTGCTTCATCTGCGTGCATGGGTGCCACACTGATTGCAGGCTGCGGTTTAATAAATTTTGATTATTCATGGTTGAATTGTACGATGTTTTTCATGGCATCTCTATAAATTCAAGTTTGCGAATTGTCTGCTTAGAGCGCTATGTATTCTTAAGACCTTAAGGCTATAGTAGGAGGGACGCCCCGCCCCGACAACAACGTTCGATATTTTGTAGGACTTAACAAGACACACTAAATAATCTAGCATGGCTTTCGGGACGAGGCGTCCCTCCTAGAGAAAACCTAGGGTGCGCAAAATGAATTTCTTAAAAAGTTAAATGTATAACGCACCCTCATGGCGGATTAAATCAAATGTCGTCACCAGCATTTGTTTGGTTTAAAATTGCACATTACTCACGTTATCCCCAGTATTCAATGCAAAAAACTCGCCACCATTTAGAGCTACTTTCTCCTGCCAGAAATGCAGATTTCGGCATTGAAGCGATTAATCATGGTGCAGATGCCGTCTATATTGGCGGTCCAGCTTTTGGTGCACGTGCCAAAGCGCCAAATACCGTAGCGGAAATTGCGCGTTTAGTGAAACATGCACATCGTTACCATGCTGAAGTATTTGTGGCGCTCAATACTATTTTTCATGATAACGAATTAGACGGCGTGAATGCCTTAGTGCATCAGTTATACGAGGCTGAAGTAGATGCGTTGATTGTGCAAGATATGGGTTTGCTTGAGATGGATTTGCCCCCCATACAGCTGCACGCCAGTACGCAAACTGATATTCGTACCGTTGCTAAAGCTACTTTTTTAGATCAAGTGGGTTTTAGCCAAATTGTATTGGCACGTGAATTAGATATTCAAACCATTAAAAAAATCGCTGATGCCACTCACTGCAATTTAGAGTACTTTGTGCACGGTGCCTTGTGCGTCGCATTCAGTGGGCAATGCAATATTAGCCACGCACACACTGGCCGCAGCGCTAACCGCGGCGGATGTTCGCAAGAGTGTCGTCTGCCTTATACGTTAGAAGATCAAAAGGGACGTATTATTGGCAAAGATAAACACTTTTTATCAATGAAAGATAATGACCAAAGTTCCAATCTGCGCGCGCTTATCTCAGCAGGTGTGAGTAGCTTTAAGATAGAAGGGCGCTATAAAGATTTACCTTATGTTAAAAATGCCACGGCACATTATCGTGAGCTGCTAGATGAGATTTTAGAAGACCATCCAGAGTACGCAAAATCCTCAGCAGGCCACGCTACTTATACATTTAAGCCGCAGCCAGAAAAAACGTTTAATCGCAACGCAACAGATTACTTTGCGAATGGTCGCCAAGTTGATATTGGCGCATTTGATACGCCAAAATTTTCGGGCGAGGAGCTGGGAAAAGTCACAAAAGTAGGCAAAGATTTTATTGAAATTGCGACGGATGTCACGCTGCATAATGGCGACGGTGTATGTTTTTTTGATGTACATAAAGAGCTGGTCGGTTTGCGGGTGAACACGGCACAAGAAAGCAATTTGCCAGAAGGTAAAGCATTAGCAAATAAAGCTCAAACGCAGCGCATTTTCCCCAATGAAATGCCCGCTGATATTCGCAACAATACTATGATGTTTCGCAATCGCGATCATGCTTTTATGAGATTATTAGAGAAAGATTCGGCACAACGCAAAATGGCCGTCAGCTTATATTTTAGTGAGACGCGCGATGGTTTTGCCCTGACTGTTACAGATGAGAAAAATTCTAGCGCAACTGTTGCATGTGTTGCTGAAAAGTTTGCTGCGCAAACACCAGAAAAATCCGAAGTTAGCTTGCGTGATCATCTAAACAAACTCGGTAATACCAATTTTGTAGCTAAAGCAATTGAGGTCAACACTAATCAAGTTTGGTTTGTGCCAGCTTCCACAATCAACAGCTTGCGTCGCGATGCCATCACGCAGTTAGAGCTTGTCCGCTCGCAAGACTACCAACGTCCACCAAAAAGAGCATCATCAGAGCCTCCAGCAGTTTACCCTGAAGATACCTTGAGTTTTTTTGCCAATGTGTACAACAAGAAAGCTCATGCATTTTACAAAAAACATGGTGTGAAAATAATTGCTAAAGCCTATGAAGCCAATGAGGAGTTAAGTGAAGTTCCCCTCATGATTACCAAACACTGCCTACGATTTAGCCATGGTTTATGCCCCAAAGAAGCAAAAGGTGTCATCGGTGTCCAAGGCACTGTGACGGCAGAGCCGATGACGTTAATTAGTGGTGATGATAGATTTACCTTAAAGTTTGACTGTAAGCCTTGTGAAATGCACGTCATGGGCAAAATACGTAAACCTGTATTAAAAATGGCACAACCACAGCCAGTAATGTTTCACGCAAAGCGTTGGTAGGGTGTTAAGGAAAACTTGATGGACTTTTACAAGTGCTGCACTTTTTTACTGGTTTAGATGCTCATCTAGGCCAGCTTATCGCGGCATATGGCAATCTAATTTATCTTTTATTA
>JACMMS010000016.1 GCA_014378915.1 Methylophilaceae bacterium | reverse complement strand
GGGTATTCGCAAGCTGATTTAAATAAAGTTGCGTTACAGTTAAATCAGCGCCCACGGAAAACCTTGAACTTTTGCACCCCTGCCGATAAACTGGATGCGTGTGTTGCAACCATCAGTTGAACGCACCGTGGCTTATATTTGATTGCTTAATTATATCAATACTTAGTTATTTGAATACTTAGTTAGCGCAAGCACAAGCTTTTGCAAGATTGGCGCCACAATAAACACCGCAGGCAAAGCCACTGGCCATGCCGAGATAAAAGCATGTCTTAAATGGTGAATGAAATCACCATTTAACCCCGTAAATAGCTCCGTAATTACGCCAAACATGATGCATGCCATTAAAAATGAAATTAAAAAGGCAAATAAAATAGGGCTTTAATGTTTTGGTGTTTACAACAAAATTTTCCTAAATTAAATCAATATTAAATCGCTAACATCGGCTTCAAATATTTACCCGTATAACTTGATTTACATTCGGCAACTAGCTCTGGCGTGCCTTCTGCCACGATCATGCCGCCGCCATCACCACCTTCTGGCCCCATATCGATAATCCAGTCTGCAGTTTTAATCACATCTAGATTGTGTTCTATAATGACCATGGTATTGCCTGCATCGCGTAAACGGTGAATCACATCTAGTAATAACTGAATATCCGCAAAGTGCAAACCTGTGGTGGGTTCATCCAGAATATACAAAGTGCGGCCAGTGTCGCGTTTGCTTAATTCTAGTGATAATTTAACGCGTTGCGCTTCGCCGCCAGATAGTGTGGTGGCAGATTGGCCAAGTGTTATATAACCTAGGCCTACGTCTAGTAAGGTTTTAAGTTTGCGAGAAATTACTGGTTGAGCGCTAAAAAAATCATGGGCAACCTCAACCGTCATGGCTAAAATTTCGTGGATATTTTTGCCTTTAAAGTTAATTTCTAAGGTTTCGCGGTTATAGCGCATGCCTTTACATACATCACATGGCACATAAACATCAGGTAAAAAGTGCATTTCCACACGTAATACGCCATCACCTTGACAAGCTTCACAACGGCCACCTTTTACGTTAAATGAGTATCTGCCTGGCCCATAGCCGCGTGCGCGACTTTCTGGCACTGCAGCAAATAAATCGCGGATAGGAGTAAATAAGCCTGTGTACGTTGCTGGATTAGAACGCGGCGTCCTCCCAATCGGGCTTTGGTCAACATCAACTACTTTATCGAAAAACTCTAGGCCTTCAATATGCGCAAATGCGGATGGCTCAGTGCTGCTACCATACAAATTCTGTGCGACAACGCGGTAAAGTGTGTCGTTAATGAGCGTAGATTTCCCGCTGCCAGATACGCCTGTCACGCAGGTCATTAAGCCAACGGGCAAGTTAAGTGTGACATCTTTTAAGTTATGCCCTGTGGCAGACGTCATTTTTAACCAGCGCGTTGCATCAGGTTTAGTGCGCGCGTGGTTGTACATAATTTGTTTTTTACCACTTAGATACTGGCCTGTGAGCGAGTTTGGATTCGCTTGTACTTCTAGCGGCGTACCTTCAGCAATAATCTGCCCGCCATGCACGCCTGCACCTGGCCCAATATCAATGACATAATCTGCCGCCATGATCGCATCTTGGTCATGTTCCACCACGATGACACTATTGCCAATGTCACGTAAGCGTTTAAGGGTACCTAAAAGCCGGTCGTTATCACGCTGATGCAAGCCGATGGATGGCTCATCTAGTACATACATGACGCCTGTTAAGCCACTACCAATTTGACTGGCTAAGCGAATGCGCTGGGCTTCACCACCCGATAGCGTTTCTGCCGAACGCGATAACGATAAATATTCCAGCCCGACATTGGTTAGAAATTTAAGGCGATTGCTAATTTCTTTAACGATTTTGTCTGCAATAGCGAGTTTGGCACCCGTTAACTCGAGCGTTTCAAAAAAATTAAGAGCGACTTTAAGCGGCACTTCACACAGTTGATGAATATTTTGATTGCCCACTTTGACATGACGCGCTTCACGACGCAAACGCGTGCCGCTGCAATCTGGGCAAGTTTGACTATTAAGATATTTCGCTAATTCTTCGCGCACAGTGGTGGAATCAGTTTCGTGATAGCGACGTTGTAAATTATTTAATATGCCCTCGAATGTATGCGTTTTAGTGAAGAACATGCTGCGTTCATTGAGGTATTTAAAGGCAATCACTTCACGACCAGAGCCATTTAATAGCAAATCTTGCGTGGCCTCTGGCAAAGTTTCAAACGGTGTTTCTAAATCAAATTTATAATGCTCACTCAGACTGAGCAGCATTTGAAAGTAAAACTGGTTGCGTTTATCCCAGCCCTTAATAGCGCCGCTGGCGAGGGATAAGTGCGGAAAAGCCACTACCCGTTTCGGGTCAAAAAAGCTCATATTGCCTAAGCCATCACATTTAGGACAAGCGCCCATCGGGTTGTTAAAGCTGAATAAACGAGGCTCTAGCTCTGCTAGTGAGTAATCACAAATGGGGCAAGAAAATTTAGCAGAAAACAAATGCTCTTTGCCGCTATCCATCTCCACTGCAATCGCTTTACCTTCGGCTAAACGCAACGCAGTTTCAAAACTTTCGGCAAGCCTTTGCTTAATTTCAATATTGACTTTAATGCGATCAACTACAACATCTACCGTGTGTTTTGTGGTTTTAGAAAGCTTGGGCAGCGCATCCATTTCGTAAGTTTCGCCATCGACGCGTACGCGCACAAAACCTTGTGATTTAAGGTCATCAAATAAATCAACTTGTTCACCTTTGCGATTAGCAACAACTGGTGCCAAAATCATGATTTTTGTATCAACAGGCAGCTTTAAAACGCCATCCACCATTTCAGTTACAGTTTGCGCTTGTAGTTTAATATTGTGATCAGGGCATTCTGGATCGCCAGCCCGTGCGTAAAGTAAACGTAAATAATCGTGAATTTCAGTAACAGTGCCCACGGTAGAGCGTGGGTTGTGCGAAGTTGATTTTTGCTCAATTGAAATCGCGGGTGATAAGCCCTCAATTAAATCAACATCGGGTTTATCCATGCGGGCTAAAAATTGCCGTGCATAAGCAGATAGGCTTTCTACATAGCGGCGCTGGCCTTCGGCATATAAGGTATCAAACGCAAGCGATGATTTACCACTGCCAGAAAGCCCTGTAATGACCACCATTTTATTACGCGGAATATCCAGCGAAATGTTTTTTAAATTGTGCGTTCTGGCGCCACGTACTTTGATGTATTCCATATTTTTCTTGAAGCTTTTTACTTAATTAGGGGCAACCTGCTAATATACTTAATTTTTAAGGTAGTGCTTAATATTTTTAACAAAAATTATTCATTACCACTGATTACGCCGACAACAATTTAGTGAATTAATCATCCAATCATTTAAATTCCTACCACTTTAAAAAATCTTAAGCACCAATTATGCCCCTCAGTAATTCCGATCGTATGTCAGCACTAGAAATGCGCGCTAGTTTAAGCTTAGCTTCAATTTACGGCTTGCGCATGCTCGGTATGTTTTTGATTCTACCGATTTTTGCAATTTATGCTTCTACTTTACCCAGTCAGCCCAGCAGCGCAATGATAGGCTGGGCACTTGGCGCTTATGGCTTAACACAAGCGATTTTTCAATTACCTTTTGGTATGGCATCCGATAAATTTGGTCGTAAAAAAGTGATTTATTTTGGCTTAATTATTTTTGCTATTGGTAGTTTTGTCGCGGCTTACGCAACGAGTATCGAGATGATTATTGTGGGTCGGGCTATTCAAGGTGCGGGTGCAGTTTCTGCCGCGGTAACAGCTTTAGTAGCAGATTTAACCTCGGATGAGCATCGTACTAAAGCCATGGCGATGATAGGCGGTACCATAGGTATTACTTTCGCGTTATCCCTTATTGCTGGACCAGCGCTTAATCAACTCATAGGTGTGCCTGGCATTTTTATGATGACTGGTATTTTGACCATACTCGCTATGCTGGTGGTTAAATTTGTTGTACCTAATCCAGCAATTAGCAGTTTCCATTCTGATGCTGAGGCGTCTAAAGCTAACTTAAAAGTTGTGCTTAAAAATACGCAGTTATTACGCCTTAATTTTGGTATTTTTGCTTTACATGCCGCTCAAATGGCGCTGTTTATTGTCGTGCCATTTGCACTAAAAGAGATTCCAGGCTGGGATGTCAATCAGCACTGGAAAATTTACCTACCAGTACTCATGATTTCTTTTGTGCTAATGGTGCCCGCCATTATTTACGCTGAAAAACGTGCAAAAATGAAACAGGTATTTGTTTCTGCCATTGCCATCATGGTTGCAGCGCAATTGCTCTTTGCCAGTTTTATACACTCATTTTGGGGCATCGTATTTTCGCTTACCGCTTACTTTGTCGCATTTAATACTTTAGAGGCTAGCTTGCCGAGTATTATCAGTAAAATCGCTCCTGCTGCAACTAAGGGTACTGCGATAGGTGTGTATAATACTTGCCAGTCGTTAGGTGTTTTTGTTGGCGGTGTGGTAGGTGGGTGGTTAGCACACCATTATAGTAATTCTGCCGTATTTATATTTTGCAGTGTGTTGATGAGCATGTGGTTGTTATTTGCGCTAAGTATGCAAGCACCTATGTCAGTTAAAACTAAAATGTACAGCATACAAGATAAAGCCTTGCTAGACGCTTTGTCAGTTAGCGAAGAAAAAACACGTGAGCTAGAAGACCAGCTACTTAAAGTAGTGGGTGTGCGTGAAGCTACCGTCTTTGCAAAAGAAGCAAAAATTGTGTTAAAAATAGATAATCAGCGCGAATGGGATGACCAGTTCGTGCAACAGCTCATAGGAGGATAAGCAATGGCATCAGTCAATAAAGTAATTTTAATCGGCAATTTAGGGCGCGATCCAGAAATGCGATTTATGCCTAACGGTGAGGCTGTCTGTAACTTTAGCATTGCGACAACTGATAGTTGGAAAGATAAAGCAGGCGTTAAGCAAGACCGTACCGAGTGGCACAACATTGTCATGTATCGCAAACTGGCCGAAATCGCAGGTGAATACCTTAAAAAGGGTTCAGGCGTTTATGTAGAAGGTCGTTTGCAAACGCGCAAATGGCAAACTAAAGAAGGCCAAGATCGCTACACAACAGAAATTATCTCTGATCAAATGCAAATGCTAGGTGGGCGTGCTGGTGCTGGCAGTTCAAGCGCAAGTTATGATGGCGGAGATAGTATGGAGCAAAGCTCTGGCGGACAAGACAATTATAATCAAGCACCAGCGCGTCAAGCAACCACACTTGCCAACAAGCCAGCGCCTGCTAACTCAACTGCTAGCGGTTCAGGTTTTGATGATTTTGAGGACGATATTCCATTTTAGAATTTACCAATAGTAACACTGTAAACAAACCCCATTAACCTCATAAGTTAATGGGGTTTTTCTTTGTTTACACTTTGTTTTTAGTTTGGTATTATTAAGAATTAAAGTATACCTTAATAAAATGTAAACAATGAATCAAAAGTATCGAGTAAAAATGATTGTAACTTCATCGGGGGAGCGTCTTCCGATACTGCTCGGCCGAGATGGTTTGCCAATGTTTGAGCCTGCTGTTTTTTCTTTATCAGAGGTACGTTCAAAAAATAGAGCATCCAACACAATTGATAGTTATCTTAGGTCGATCATGGTATTTTTCTTATTTCTTGATTTAAGAAATATCAATTTAGAAGAGCGTTTGAAAGTTGGTCAGTTACTTTCTTTGGGTGAGATAGAAGAGCTGGTCGGAATATGTAGATTGCCTGTTGAGAAAATTCATTCCATATTGGATGAAGTTCAGGTCGTATCGAAGCAAACAACCTCGTCAGTCGTTTCGTTAGAGAAGTTGAGGAAACGCTCGTCTAATAATGATGAGATGAGAATCGACGGCAGTTCTGCGGCAACTAGGTTGAGAAATGTCCGTGATTATTTAAAATGGCTTTGTTTAGCACGCATATCGAAACACGGGATTGATGCATCACTTCGACTATCTTTGGAATCATCCATTCAATATACATCAAATGCTATTGACGCTCGATTGCCATCTGGTGCATACAAGCACTCAAGAATTGATCAGCGTGAAGGATTAGAACCAGAAGTCGTAAGTCGAATTTTACAAGTGATTAATCCTCAATCACAAGAAAATCCATGGTCTGATGAGCATTCTAAATTTCGAAATGAATTAATTATCTTGTGGTTATTAAACTGTGGATTGAGGCGTGGAGAGTTACTCAATATTAGAATAAGTGACCTGAATTTTAGAGAATCTACAGTAGTTGTAGTACGTCGAGCTGATGATGTCAGTGATCCGCGAACTAACCAGCCCAAGGTTAAAACGAGAGGAAGAGAAATTCCGCTCTCAACCGGACTTTTAGATAAAACCAACGCTTACATTATGAATCAGCGTTCAGCGATACGAGGTGCAAGGAAGCATGATTTTCTTTTTGTTGCCTCAGATTCTGGTATTCCATTATCAATTCCTTCTTTAAACAAAATATTTACTGTACTTAAGAAAAAATTTCCAGAACTTGCAAATCAATTATTTCCCCACATATTGCGCCACACCTGGAATGATATTTTCTCTGAAGAAATGGATAAAAATAGGGTTGGGGAGGAGCAAGAAAAGAAAGCTCGATCCTATTTGATGGGCTGGTCTGAAACGTCAGGAACTGCAGCAACTTATACGCGTCGGCATATTCGTAAGAAGGCTCAGGCGGCATCGTTACAGCTACAAAAAAATATAATGGAAAGAAGTGATGATGAATGATTTGATGCCATTAGCTCTATTAAATAATGCTCCGCATGATTTGCCTGAGGAGGTGATGACGAGCAACGGAGCGAGGTTTGATCCAAGGTTGGATAGATGGTCATATCGGGATAGTACGGTAACAGTCAGTTTAGATTTTTTAAAATTAAGAGCTACAAATGAACTTATCAAATCTACCAAAAAGATTTTGATTTGGTATGCAGAAAATAAGTCGCCCGATCATTTGATGAATATGTTTGAACGATTTCAACACTTGTTAAAGTGCAGTGAACGTGATTTAGATGAAGTTTCACATATCACCAGTAATGTCTTAATAAATTACAGGGCAAGCTTATCTAGCAAAAACTCTTGTTATCTCGGAAAATTATCTGGGTTTCTGAAAAAATGGCATAGTCTCGGCGTGGTTGGAGTGTCTGACGATGCCATAGCATTACTTAAGCAATTACGCTTCAAAGGAAACCGGAAAGGCGAAGCTGTTTCGACAATGGATACTTTAGACGGGCCTTTTACTGATTTTGAGGTGGAAGCAATTCACACAGCCGTTGATAGTGGATATAAAGAAGGTGATGTAAGACTAGATGATTATCTTTTGGTTTGGTTGTTCTTAGCACTAGGTCAGCGCCCAATTCAATATGCCTCGTTGAAGGTATATGATTTTGGAACTAGTATTGCGAAAGATGGAACAACTATATATTCGCTAAATGTACCGCGAGCGAAGCAACGAGAACAGTTATCACGTTCAGTATTTAGTCAGCGAGTATTGGTGCCACAAATTGGTGAGAAATTTGTTCAATACATAGAAGAAGTAAGGACAAGGTTCACTGGTATTCTCGCCGATACAAGTGTGGCACCATTATTTCCTTCTAAGCGGTCCAGCAAAAATGAGCCAAACGGTTTTGAATACCATCGCACATCTAAATCCTTGTCAGTTGACCTCAAAAATGCATTAAACAGATTGAATGTTATATCAGAACGTACTGGAGAGCCGTTACATATTACAGCTACAAGATTCCGCCGCACTTTGGGCACGCGTGCAGCCATGGAAGGTCATGGCGAACTTGTCATTGCAGAGCTTTTAGATCATACCGACACTCAGAGTGCTGGTGTTTACGTACAAGCTACTCCTGAAATCGTTGAACGAATTGATAGAGCAATGGCATTACACCTTGCGCCACTTGCACAGGCATTTGCAGGCGTAATTATTAAAACTGAATCTGAGGCGCGACGTAAAGGTGATCCAACAAGTCGTATTTGCGACCCGCGTTTTGAG
>JACMMS010000135.1 GCA_014378915.1 Methylophilaceae bacterium | reverse complement strand
CGCACACCGAATTGCCAGTAAATGGACGATGCCTGTGCGTGATTGGGGGTTGGCGTTGGGTCAGTTGGCTGTGATGTTTGGCAGCGATAGAGTGGCGCTTTAATGGTAGTTACACAGAATTATGAACGGTCTCCCAGATGCTTACTAATTTAATAAGCAATGCCGTTAAATTTAGTTTAGAAAATAGCCAAGTACAGTGCGCACTTACTCAGCAAAAACACTTTTGGGAAATTACAATAACAGATTTTGTGATTGGGCATGAGCCCCGATGCGCAAACGCGTTTGTTTCAGCTCTTTAACCGTTTGAATAAGTTAACTAACCCTGAAATAAAAGGTACAGGGTTTGTTATAGCCTTTTTGCAAGCAGTGATACAACAACGTAATGAGGCATTTCGGTTGTATCCGCTGTTAATAAAGGCAAGTGTTCTGCAGTTATGCACCCTATAGTTTTGTTACCCACAGCGATATGACCTATCGCACGCTAATCATTTGATATACGTTTCCTTAGTAGTAAATAAGCAGCAGGTAATACTAACAACGAGAGCAATGGGGCTGTTAACATACCGCCTATCATGGGTGCCGCGATGCGACTCATCGCTTCTGAGCCTGTGCCAGCACCCATTAAAATGGGAATCAAACCTGCCAAAATAACTGCCACTGTCATCGCTTTGGGTCGCACTCTGAGTGCCGCACCTTCTATCAAAGCATGATGCCAATCTTCTAAATTATTAAGTCGTCCTGCTTGTTTAAAACGCTTTAAGGCATCATCCAAATACACCAGCATAATAATCCCAAACTCGGCAGATAGGCCAGCAAGTGCAATCATGCCGACACCGCTGGCAATTGAAAAATGAAAGCCTAATGCATATAAAAACCATACTGCGCCGACTAGTGCAAATGGCAAGCTACCGAGTATAAGTAGTGCGGGTATAATGCGTTTAAACGCCATAAATAAGAGAATGAAAATAATACCTAAGGTCATGGGGACTACATAGCTTAAGCGCTTAGATGCACGCTCAAAATACTCAAACTGACCAGACCAGTTGAGTGAATAGCCTGCTGGAAGTTGTAGCTCTTTATCTAAAGTAGCTTTCGCATCGCTGACAAAGCTACCTAAATCACGGTCATTAATATCAACATATACCCACACATTAGGCCTTGCATTTTCGCTTTTGATCATGGGTGGCCCGTCAGTGATAGCAATTTCTGCTACGGCACCTAAGGGTACGGTTGCGCCTTTTTGAGTAATGATAGGCACGGCTTTTAGCTTTTCAACCGAATCTCGCAACTCTCTCGGAAAACGAACATTAATAGGATAGCGCGCTAAACCTTCCACCTTTTCTGCTATGTTATCACCACCAATTGCCATGGATATGGTCGACTGTATGTCCGCGATATTAAGCCCATAGCGCGCAGCATTGAGTCTATTAATGTTAATGTCAATATAACGTCCACCTGTGACGCGTTCAGCAATTACAGAGCCTGCGCCCGGCACTTTTTTCATGATGCGTTCGACTTCTTGCCCAATTTTTTCCAAGGTTGCTAAATCTGTACCACCAATTTTGATGCCTACTGGACTTTTAATGCCTGTGGATAGCATATCAATACGATTGCGTATAGGCTGCACCCACACATTGGCCATGCCAGGTATTTTTAAGCGCGCATCCAATTCTTTGATGAGCTTATCCGTCGTCATTCCTGCTCGCCATTCACTTTTAGGCTTAAATTGAATCGTTGTTTCTAGCATTTCCAATGGCGCTGGGTCTGTTGCAGTTTCAGCGCGACCAGTTTTGCCAAATACAGTGTTTACCTCTGGCACAGTTTTTATCAAACGATCGGATAACTGCAAGATTTCGGAGGCTTTGGTAACAGATAAACCCGGTAAAGCAGTTGGCATATACAGTAAATCGCCTTCATCTAATGGTGGCATAAACTCGCTACCGAGCTTGGCTAGGGGCCATAATGTGAGCAGCACGCAAACAAAGGCGATAGTAACAGTCAATTTTGGATAGTTTAAAACGCGGCTTAGCATCGGTTTATAAATGGCAATGAGCCAACGATTAAGCGGATTTTCTGCTTCACTGCGAATTTTCCCGCGAATAAAAAAAGTCATCAACACGGGTACTAATGTGACAGACAAGCCCGCCGCCCCCGCCATTGCATAAGTTTTTGTAAACGCTAAAGGCGCAAATAATTTTCCTTCTTGTGCCTCCAGAGTGAATACTGGGATAAACGATAGCGTAATAATCAGTAGTGAGAAGAATAGCGCAGGCCCTACTTCGCTCGCGGCTTCAATAATCACTTTTATTCTATTAGACGCATCAGGTTCGCCATACAAAGTACGGTAATCTTCTAACTTACGATGTGCATTTTCTATCATGACAATGGCTGCATCTACCATCGCCCCGATGGCAATGGCTATGCCGCCCAATGACATAATATTGGCATTAATGCCTTGATAATACATAATAATAAAGCTCATCAGCACGCCTAATGGTAACGCGACAATGGCGACTAAGGCTGATCTGAAATGCCATAAGAAAATAATGCAAATCAGTGCAACTACAACAAACTCCTCTATTAATTTATGACTAAGATTATCAACCGCGCGCTTGATAAGTTGTGAACGGTCATAAGTGGTGACTATTTCTACGCCCTCAGGCAGCCCTTTTTTTAAACTTTGCAGTTTAGCTTTAACCGCATCTATCACTTCCAAGGCATTTTGACCTGAGCGCACCACAATGACACCACCTGCCACTTCACCTTCACCATTCAGTTCTGCTACGCCACGACGCAACTCTGGGCCAATTTGAATTTGGGCGATGTCGGAGAGCAATATAGGTGTGCCAGCGTCTGAAACGCTGATAGGTATATGACGAAAATCATCTAGCGATTCCAGATAGCCGTGTGCTCGCACCATGTATTCAGCCTCTGCCAGCTCAACTACTGCGCCACCTGTTTCTTGATTGGCAGATTGAATAGCCGTGACTACTTTATCGAGTGGAATACGGTAGTTGCGTAATTTGTTAGGGTCAATTTGCACTTGATATTGGCGCACCATGCCACCTAAACTTGCGACTTCTGCGATACCCGGAATGGTTTTAAGCTCAAATTTCAAAAACCAATCCTGAATACCTCGCAACTGGCTTAAATCATGTTGTCCAGTTTTATCAATGAGCGCGTATTCATATACCCAGCCCACTCCTGTGGCATCTGGTCCAAGACTTGGCTTTGCGCTTTTCGGTAATCGTGATGAGATCTGACTTAAGTACTCTAAAACTCTTGAGCGCGCCCAATATTGGTCAGTGCCATCATTAAATAAAATATAAACAAAAGAATCACCAAAAAAAGAATAGCCACGCACAGTTTTTACGCCAGGCACCGAAAGCATGGTGGTGGTAAGCGGATAAGTAACTTGATTTTCTACAATTTGTGGTGCTTGCCCTGCCCATTGGGTGCGAACAATCACTTGTGTATCAGATAAATCGGGAATCGCATCTAATGGCGTTTTGAACATAGCAAATATCCCCCAGGCAGCAATCATTAATGTGACGAGTAGCACCATTAAGCGATTGCTTGCCGACCAGCGGATAAGGTTGGCGATCATGATTTCCCCTCGGTTTTGCTGGCTGCTTGTTTGTTAATTTGCTGAATATTATATTGATCAGTTTTTGGGTCGTGTTTTAGGTCAAACTCAACATTGTCTCCTACTTTAAGTTTGGCGAGTATTTTTGGGTCTGTTAGGCTAAAACCCATTGTCATGGCAGGCCAACCTAGCTCGGCTATAGGCTCGTGAGCTAGGGTTACTTTCCCGAGCTTTGTATCAACTTCAGTCACCTTGCCTTGACCATGCGGCATTTTTTCTGCTGCTTGAGTTATGACCTTTGGAGTAACCGTAGGCAACTTCATTGTAGGCATTGCTTGTTTAGCTGTGCTGTCTGCTGAAACTTGCAGCTTAGTCATCACGCCAGATAATGAGGCTTCTGAATCAATTAAAAATTGTCCTGATGCAACAACTTTATCGCCTTCTGTTAACCCACTTAAAATTTCAGTTTGATTATTTTGCTCTTGGCCGGTAGTAATTTCTAAAGGCCTAAAGCCTGTTGCTTGTTGCAGAACTACTACTTTTCGTGTGCCTGTACTAATAATACTTTCTGTGGGTACTGCAAGGCTACTATGTGCTTGAGAAGTGAAATCCACATTGGCATACATGCCAGGGCGCAAATTGCCACTTTTATTAGGTAAATCTACCCGTACGCTTAAGGTGCGGCTTGTTAAATCTAGGCTAGGATACAGATAATTGACCTTGGCTTTAATGGTTTCATTACTGCTATTAAGTAACATGATATTAGCTACCGATCCGATTTTAATGCGCCCTGCATCACGCTCTGCTACATCAGCAATCAGCCAGACTTTTGACAAGTCTGAGACTTGCATCAGGCTTAAGCCAGGCAGGATTTGCGCACCTTCACGTACGTTGAGCTCAGTGACTACACCAGCAGCTGATGCGTAAACGCCAAAGCGTGGGCTGGCTTTATTATGATGAGCTATGTTGGCAATTTCAGCTTCTGTCATGCCTAATAATTTAAGACGGTCGCGTGCCGCTTGCAATAAATCGGGTGTAATAGTGCCATTCTTTATACCCAATAATACTAAGTATTCTTGCTGCACACCTAATAGTTCGGGTGCGTAAACTTCGGCAATTTTTTGACCAACTGCCACAGGCTCGCCCACCGCTCGTACTAATAATTTCTCTACAAAGCCAGCCGTGCGTGTTTGTATTGCGTAAAATCGTCGTTCATCACTTGCAATTCTTCCCACGCTTGTTACGCTATTAGCAAAAGAGTGCACCTCTACATTGGCTAGGCGCAACCCTAAATTTTGCATGGTTTGGGCATCAATCATCACACTATTTTGTGAGTCTGTGCTTGTTTGCGAGCCTGAGTTTGTACTTGCTGAGGACTCTACGCCATATTTAGGTTCTAATTGCATATCCATAAATGGCGATTTTCCCGGCTTAGCAAAACGCTGCTTTGGCACCATTGGGTCATACCAATATAAAACAGTTTTCCCACTATCATCTTGCACCACGGCACTAGGAGCAGTTGATTTGATACCGGCAGCTGATTTAATCGGCATATTCATTAATTTTTTAGAACCGTTAATGACAGTCATTGTATGTGCTTGTTGCCAAGTAATGCCTGCGCCAGCACTTGCAGCTGCAAGTGCGACGGCACCAATCACTATGGTGATATTTTTCATTGTTTGTTACCTTCTTCTTTATACTTGGGCATTAATTGCATGTCCATAAAAGGTGATTTACCAGGTTTATCGAAATGCTTATCAGGAACCATAGAGTCATACCAATACAACACAGTTTTCCCGCTTTGGTCTTGCATTACTTGGTTGGTTGATTGTATTGGCGCACTATTATCAGGTGCTTTAGAGCAAGCACTGAATGCTAATAGCGCGAATGAAGTTATTAAAAATAGGCGATGAGTTTTCATGATTAATTTCCTTTGAATAAGTGGCTATCATTAAGTAAATAGCCAATTTGAATGTTGGCGCGTTCAGCATCCGCAATTATGCTCACGTGATCTAACTCCACTTCAAGCACTGCACGGCGTGCTTC
This sequence comes from Methylophilaceae bacterium, assembly GCA_014378915.1. Lineage (GTDB taxonomy): Bacteria > Pseudomonadota > Gammaproteobacteria > Burkholderiales > Methylophilaceae > JACMMS01. Next base: position 7,890 of record JACMMS010000135.1, on the reverse strand, counting down.
CCAAACATCTGTGAGTGATTGCTTACCCGCACTATAACTTGCTTCGGTCACTTTTAAGCGCGCTGCCGCTAAAGGGATAAGCCGTGTTTGATGTTCTGCCTGACGCGCTTCTGCAGCTTCTAAATCAGCGCGTGCATTGGCTAATTCAGCTGTTAACTCAAGGCTGCGATCTTCAGTCAGTTTTTTGGCTTTTTCAACTTGCAATAGCTTTTCGCTGGTGCGTTTATCTTGCCGATTTGCTCTATCCCATGGCAAATCAATCGCCACCTGAAAACTCACCATATCGCTTAAATTGCTACGGCGTTTGCCAAACATCACTTCCCAACTCCAGTTTTGCAACCGTTCTGCTTTGGCACGATCTACATCGCTCTGCGCAACAATTTCTGCTTGGCGCGCATTCTGTAATAAAGGATGCTGATTTAATGTGGCTTCGTTTTTTTCAGCGCCAATGCTAATTGTTTGAGTAAATGTGTAGAGTGAAGGCCTTACAGGTCGCTGTGCTGCTACCCCAATCCAACGTGAAAGCATGACGCGTGCTTTTCGCTCGTCTCGGTTCGCCATAATTCGCTTATCATTAGTCATGGCTAATTCAGCATCCAAGCGCAAGCTATCGCCCACCATCGCTCCGCCCGAGCTTATTTTTGCAGTAGCTATTTGGCGTTCTGTTGCCATATCGTTTGCGATAGCTTGATAAATTTCGGTTTTTCTCTGTGCCTCAACAACGGCAAGCCAAGCTAATGCGACATCACGTTGAATTGAACGAGCGGTGACTAATTGCTCATAATGATATTGCTCAGCTTCGGCATTGCTTTTTTGCGATGCGGCTTCAAGTTTTTGCCGTGGAATCATATCCTGCATAATCCCAAAATTGAGCATAGTCATATCATCGCGATTAAAATTAAGCGTATCACCATGATTAAGAGGTAAATTAATCACGCCTAGTTTTAATTTGGGATCAGGCAACTGCCCTTCTGCTTTTGCCGCTGCATGTGCCGCTGCCGCTGCATCATCTAAAGACTGCAATAGTGGTTGGTTTTGCAAAGCTAAGTCCATTGCTTCTTGCAATGACAGCTCATTGGCCAATAAATTGGCATCAGTTTTATGGCTCATGGCTGAACTTGAACTTAGGCCTAAACCTAGACCCGTACTTAACAAGTGGTCTGCCTGAGAAGGCATGGCCACCATGAGTAACCATACAAAAAATGCACCAGATAGCTTATCACTATAGTGATGACCAAATAGTGTGCCGAATACAACACGGGGGGTATTCATAAAAAGCTCCTAAGATTTAAAGTAATAAAATGGGCTGAGCTTGTCTTAGCATCGCGGCGAAATTAAAGCCATAGCTAATTCAATAAGCACCAAAACACTACATCAAGCGGGAGGTTTTATAGGAGGGAGCAGGTCAGCAGAAATGCCGAAAGTATGGTGAGAAGTTAAAACAATGGGATTTGGTTCAAAAAAATGTACTTTGAGAACTGACAGTAAAGGTAAAGCTTGTATGGTGTTGCAGCCGAGCATGCCACACCCTGCATGGCTAGTGGATTGATCATGTATCCTTTTATGGGTAGCGCTTTGAGTATGATCGTTAAAACTGACTTGCTGCAGGCTTGGCTTACTCAGACTTTTATGCTTATTCATACCCACCATCATCCGGCAATGCTCGCTAGATTGCTTATGGGCTGAAATTGTTGCACCTACTGCAACGCAAGACGTTGCACAAACCGCGGCTAGCGCTGGGCTAACGGTAAGTATGCATACTAATAATGCTGAAATAATTTTATAAAACTTCATAATAAATGGATTGTAGGCTTTACAAATGGTTCGGGCAAGGCGTTAAATTTAGAGTGCGGGCGAACTTTATGCAGCTGTGCAAAAAGCAGCATCGTAAAAAATCTTGCCCAACCAATCAAGTCGCGTCTAGTTCTGATTTTTGAGTCGCGCTAATTAAAGAGCTTTTATTTAGCCGTTTTAACCACAAATTGATTGCGCCCATTATTTTTTACGACATATAAAGCGTCATCCCTTCGCTTACTTACGTCAGAAAGTTGGTCTTTTAATAACATATCTGTGACGCCTATACTCACAGTCGATTTCACATCTGTATGCTCTGCGAGATTTTCTACAATGTCTAGATTATGACTAGGTTCAGATTTTTCTAAAGGTAATTTTTCTACTATTTTCCTGCATTCCCTAAGTCAGAATGCGGATGAATCACCGCAAATTTTTCATCCCCAAGGCGCCCAATTAAATCAGAAGAACGCAATCGGGGTTTGCATTATACGTGTCGTTTTTTTAATTACTTCCTCACCCACGGCGTGCCCGAAGTGGTCGTTATTTTTTTTGAAGTAGTCAATATCCAGCATAATAAAGGCGAGGTTACTGTCATTTCTTTGCGCTGCCGTAATCAGGCGTGCAGCTTCTTCCATAAAATAGCGCCGGTTCGGTATACCTGTTAATGCGTTATTCATCGCTAGAGCGAGTAATTGTTCAACCCCCTTTTCACTCTGGAGACTAACGGTCTGAAAATAAAAAGCGCTTCTAGTAAAAGCGTAATTAGTAACATAGCTAACACAATTAATTGTGTGGTTCTAAGTGAGTGAATAGAGGCAATACTTTCGTTGGTAAATGCGTTTACGGCTTTGTCTAATACAGATAGTAGTGTGTCGATAGCTGCCTCGTCCATTTGTTGCAAGGCTGCATAAGTTGTGGCTGGGTTCGTGCTGTTTTGTACTACTCTTCCCGCCGTAATAAATGCGACCGACTTTATATCCAGCCCATCTGTTGCATTAATGTAAATGCTTTTTAAATTAGGCGATAGTGCTAAGCTCTAGCTCGCCATTTTGCAAAATAATGGCCTGATCTCCCTCCTCAAATTTACCAATCAAGCTCTTAAGTATTGGTATTGCGGCTTTATCACCATCCATCACTTTATTTGCAAACAAATCAATGCGTTGAGATAACATGCGCTGCTTGCCAGAAATATTTATAATGATGTTAGCAGTTTGCGTGCGCGCAATGACGCGATTTAGCAATCCATGCGCGACCAGAGAAGACGCTGCAATTGCCATTACCGCAAGAATATAAGCGATAGTAAGGCTTTTAGTCATACTTAAACCAACTGTTGCATTCATAAAAAACCTTTACTTAGTAACAATTAATGCAACTAAAAGAACCAAACGCGTAAGAACTATTCACAAGAAATTATTATGCTGATGCATAAAATTAAGTGCTATTACTAGCCTAATCTTGTGTGTTTTTTCGATGTCGCTTATACAACTATATTGATCAATGTATGAACAACGTGGGGGTATTAATGCTTAATGGGTTGTATTTATTCATGCAACATTTTCATGTCAAAAATGTTGCACTATAAAAAATATTGAAAAAAAGTCGGACTATAAATTTGAGCTGACCAAGTATTACATACTCAAATTAGATTCTATTCAGCGATTGCTTGTTGGCACAAAATCACGTCTTAATTTACCTGTATACATTTGTCGTGGGCGCCCAATTTTTTGCTCTGGCTCACTAATCATTTCAGACCATTGTGCAATCCAGCCTGAAGTGCGCGCCATAGCGAATATGGCGGTAAACATGGAGTTTGGAATGCCCATAGCCCGCATCACAATGCCAGAGTAAAAGTCGACGTTGGGATAAAGTTTGCGCGATACGAAATACTCATCTTGTAAAGCAATTTTCTCTAATTCCAGCGCTAGTTTAAACATGGGGTCATCATGCAAACCTAATTCATTGAGTACCTCATAGCAAGTTTTTTGCATGATGGCCGCGCGTGGGTCCATGTTGCGATATACGCGATGACCAAAGCCCATCAGACGGAAAGTATCATTTTTGTCTTTTGCACGTTTGATATATTCAGCAATACGGCTAACATCGCCAATTTCTTCCAACATTTTAAGCGTGGCTTCGTTAGCACCGCCATGCGCAGGACCCCAAAGAGAGGCAATGCCTGAGGCGATGCAAGCAAATGGGTTTGCACCACTAGAGCCGGCTAAACGTACGGTAGAAGTTGAAGCATTTTGCTCATGATCGGCATGCAAAATTAAGATTTTTTCAAAAGCCTTAGCCAGTACAGGATTAGGTTCATATTTTTCGCATGGGGTAGCAAACATCATGTGCATGAAGTTCTCAGCATAAGTGAGATGATTTTGCGGGTAGATAAATGGTTGCCCCATGTTGTATTTATAGCTCCACGCTGCAATTGTCGGCAGTTTGGCCAGCAGGCGATGCGCAGAAACTTCCCGATGCTCAAGGTTTAGAACATCCATATCATTAAAATAAAATGCTGACATCGACCCAACAACCCCAACCATTACCGCCATTGGGTGAGCATCGCGTCTAAAGCCACGAAACACGTTAGTAAGCTGATCGTGCAACATGGTATGCGTGCTAATGGTGTTGGTAAATTGCTTTTTCTCAATTGCATTTGGTAGTTCGCCGTACGTGAGCAAATAAGAGACTTCTAAAAAGTCACAGTGTTCAGCAAGTTGCTCAATAGGGTAGCCGCGGTAATACAACAACCCCTTTTCACCATCAATGTAAGTAATATTAGAGTTGCATGAGGCAGTAGATAAAAAACCTGGGTCATAGGTATAAACACCATGCTTACCTAACGCGCGAATATCAATGACATCATTACCTAAAGTGCCAGATAAAATTGGTAGATCAATAGGTGGTGCGCCGTTATCGAAAGTGAGAGTGACTTTGGTAGGTTTGTTAGCTGATGTCATAAATTAGGCTTTTATTTTTTATCTGGGTTAAGTATTTTGCACAAATTTATATGGTGTGCAGTTTTTAACTACTACGTTGAATCATATCACTACAAACATGAAAACAAATAGCAGTCGATAATAGAAGATATTTCTAGTAAACGCTACTTAGCATAAATCGCGCCTAATACCCGCGCACCTTTGGCGCCGGTGACTTCTGGTAGGCTGCCAGTGGCTTGTAATATGGCTTGTCGCGCTAACCAAGCAAAAGCTGTAGCTTCTACCCATTTTACAGCAATGCCTAATTCATCCGTTTTAGCGATTTTAATTAAGAGCAATAGTCGCGTTAAGCACTCAATTAGTGCGTGGTTATACCCCCCGCCACCACATAGGTAAATTTCATCCACTTTGCCACAATATTGTTTAACAGCATCAGCAATGGTCACGGCAGAAAATTCTAGTAAAGTACGTTGTACGTCATTGGCAGCATATTCAGGCTTTAAATAAGTTTGTAGCCAATCCAAGTTAAATAAATCGCGACCGGTACTTTTGGGTGGCAATTCTTTAAAATAGGGATGCTCTAATAGTTTACTCAATAAATGTGTGATAACCTGGCCAGTTGCAGCCCACTCTCCTGATTCATCAAACGCTACACCTAAATGTTGGTATGCCCAGCCATCCATTAACATGTTGCCCGGGCCCGTATCAAAACCTGTAACCATGCCCGATATTGGTAAATATGTTAAATTTGCAATACCACCAATGTTAATCACTACACGGTGAATGGTTTTATGTGAAAACACGGCATGATGAAATGCGGGTACCAGAGGTGCGCCCTGCCCGCCCGCAGCAATATCGCGACTTCTAAAATCAGATACCACATTGATATTCGTGAGCTCCGCCAGTAATGCAGCATTACCAATTTGCAAGGTAAATCCAAGCTCTGGACGATGGCGTATGGTTTGACCATGGCAACCTATTGCGCTCACTTCAGCAGAGTTCATACCATGCTTTTTAAGCAGTTCGTTAACTGCCGTGGCATAAAGGCGCGCTAATTCGTTGGCAGTGAGTGCGGTAAGTTCAAGTTCATTTTCACTTGGATGATGTAATTTAAGTAATTGCTGGCGTAATACAGCAGTAAAGCTGACTGAGTGAGTATCCAATATTTTAAATGCTATAGAAGGGGATGCAAGTTCATGGTTTGATTCGATACTTGGCTCAATACTAACGAGTGCAGCATCAACACCATCTAAGCTCGTACCAGACATCAACCCTATGTAATATTTGCTTGCCACGATTATTTAGCTATCCTGAATATATACGTTAAAATAATACACTTACAAATAATACTAACAGAACCTTCATTATCCCCCAAAACAGCCTCCCAGAATCATCTTGGGCAATTTGGCTGGCACATCAGGTGAATGCAATTGAATACAATAACTAATTTAGAAGCGTCTTTAGCAATCATTAAGCGTGGTAGTGAGGAGCTGTTAATTGAAGCTGAACTCATGGAAAAATTAAAAAAAGGTCAACCATTGCGTATTAAAGCTGGTTTTGACCCAACAGCGCCAGATTTACATCTTGGTCATACCGTGTTGATTAACAAGTTACACCAGTTTCAAGACTTAGGTCATCAGGTATTGTTTTTAATTGGCGATTTTACTGGCATGATAGGCGATCCCACTGGCAAAAGCACTACGCGCCCGCCCTTAACAAAAGAGCAAGTCGCAGAGAATGCAAAATCGTACGCTGCGCAAGTATTTAAGATTTTAGATGAGAGTAAAACAGAAATTGTATTTAATTCCACCTGGTTAGAGCCACTAGGTGCAGCTGGTATGCTCAAGCTGGCTGCTAGTCATACTGTCGCGCGTATGTTGGAGCGTGATGACTTTACTAAACGCTTTAAAAGCAATCAGCCGATAGCGATTCATGAGTTTATGTATCCGCTACTACAAGGTTACGATTCAGTCGCGCTAAAGGCCGATGTCGAATTGGGTGGTACAGACCAAAAATTCAACCTACTCATGGGGCGCGAGTTGCAAAAGCAGGCAGGTATCAGCCAGCAATGTGTGCTCACTATGCCATTGCTTGAAGGATTAGATGGCGTTAATAAAATGTCAAAATCTTTAGGCAACTATATAGGTATAAACGAAGCACCAGAAATCATTTTCGCTAAACTCATGTCAATTAATGACGAGCTGATGTGGCGTTATATAGAGCTGTTGTCATTTGCCAGCATAGAAACCATCGCACAATACAAGTCTGATGTCGTTAATGGAGCAAACCCACGTGATATTAAAGTGCGCTTTGCCCAAGAGATTGTCGCGCGCTTTCATAGTCGGTCAGCAGCTGAACAAGCTTTATTAGACTTTCAAACGCGTAGCAAAGGTGGCATTCCGGATGAAGTGCCAGAAGTGACTGTCACGATAGAAGGCGAAACGATTGGTATTGCCCAACTACTCAAGCTCGCAAACTTGGTAGAAAGTAGCTCAGAAGCTTTGCGTGCGGTAGACCAAGGCGGTATTAAATTAGACGGCGTCAAAATCACAGATAGAGGCTTGAAGTTAACAAAAGGCGCGAGCTTGGTAGCACAAGTTGGCAAACGCAAGTTTGCGCGTATCGCTATCGCTTAATATAGCTAGTAAAACAAGCGTAATGCAGCGATAAATTCACTTAATTGTAATTACTTTGTAACAAATTGAAATCTTGCTTGACGCAATTTGAAAGCTCTGTAAAATGCGGCCTTCGCTTGAGAGATTGAGCGAAACTTGAATAAAGTGGTGTTGCATGTTTGGCGTTTCATAAGCCACAAAAACTGTAGTTTATGATGTGATAAGTTAAGTTGCGATTAAACAAAAGATAGTATAATTTTTTACTTGACTCACTCTAAAAGCCATGTAGAATGCGCTTCTCGATTGAGAGATTAAACGAAATAAATTAAATTGTAGCAGAAATAGTGGTTAGATAATGGCTGCAAATTAATTTAAGGTATTATACAAATACTATAATTTTTTACTTGACCAGCACTAAAAGCTCTGTATAATGCGCTCCTCTTCGTTGTTACGACAACGCAAGACTTTTCAAAAAGAGCGATGCTCATATGAATGGTGTCTTGAGAAACAAAGCTCTTTAACAAATTGAACAACTGATAAGTGTG
>JACMMS010000134.1 GCA_014378915.1 Methylophilaceae bacterium | reverse complement strand
CGCAGAATATGTGGAAGTGTTCTACAATCGTATTCGCAGGCACACAAAGCTAGGTAACATATCGCCAGCAGAGGCATTAAGAAATTTTAAGGTAATGCAGGAAGAGCTTGTTTAAAGTGGAGTGTCCATTTTATTCAACAGGGAGGTCAATTTTCATCGTTAAGAGTTTAGCTGAAAACTCATGTGCCGCAATGGATGCTAAAAATGGATCTCTTGTGCCTAGAGAGCAGCGTCGATCTAAAACTTCGCTTTGAATACGTAAATAGTAGATGCCGTGACGTGATTTTTGAAGCCTAGATTCTAAGCGCATTTGCTAATAATACCACCTAGCAGTACCACTTTTGCGTTAATTCTCTTTTATTTTACCTAAAGTCTTTTAAAATCAATAACTTATATAAATATTGGCGTCCCCACGGCGATTTGTGTTTAATCCCAAATATGAAGATATATTTAGAGTTTATCTTAAGTTTGTTCTTCATAAATAGCATGCTGAAAAAGGTATTTAGCAACCGAAGCCAGTGAAGCTGTAGAAGGCTTATTAGTTTCAATAACACGAATACAGCAAGCATCATTATGCGACCTAACATTTTTTAAGTTTAGGAGCTTTTGGAGAAGCCTCGGTATTACCAATTTTATTCACTTACCTATTTCATTTACTTTGTACCAAGACTGCTGAATTTTACTTGAAAGTTATTAGGCGATTGATACGCCATAACAAGCAAAAAGGGTGTTTATTTTTTACTAGATAGAAATGCCTATGCTCTTAGAATTTAATTCTATCAAAAAACATAGGATTCCATTTATAAATAATTATAATTATAATTATAATTTTAATAAATTATTTTAAATTGCTATGATTTATCTATTACGAATTACATTTAAATATTATTTTTAGGAAATTTATATATGCAACGCATCACTATTTCACTTGAAGAGTCACTTGCTCAACAGTTTGATGATTTGATTGCAAAACATGGCTATCAAAATAGGTCTGAGGCTTTTAGAGATTTACTGCGAACGCGTATAGAAACTGAACGTAAAACCAAATATGCAGCGAAATATTGCATTGCGACGGTGAGCTATATTTATAATCACGCTGAACGTGTGTTAGCCAGCAAAATTATGGGCATGCAACACGAGAATCATGATATATGTATTTCGACCATGCAAGTCCATTTAGATCATGATAACTGCCTTGAAACCTTAGTGCTTAAAGGTCCCTTTAGGTTGGTAAATAGCTTTGCAAATCAGTTGATTGCATTAAGTGGCGTTCGGCATGGCAATATTAACGCTGTACCTGTCGAAATAGAAACAGTCTCGCATACTCATCATGGACATCGGTATCCAAATAGCCTGATCCCCCATACTCATCTTCAGCCAAATACATAACCTTGATAGACTATAAGACGCGAAATTTTTATATGTTCGTTAAGGTACATATTATTACAATTTCCATCTTCATAGTTTTGCATTATTCATTCAACAATAAGAGAAAGCTTCTGATTGTTTCGAAAATTCAATAAATATTTTTCGTTAAGTATGTTTATTTTTAAAAGATGCATCTAACCAAAAAAAATTTACGTATTAGTATGATAAATTAATTTTTTATCTTAAAATAATACCAACTAAGTAATTAAAATTTTGCAGTAGTTTCAAAAAATATATTTTCTCAACCGCAGGTCAGAATAACGAATCAGAATTTCTAAAAAAGGCAAATAGTGATGCAAAAAAAAATAAAAATTAACAAGCGCTTACTTGATATTTTAAAGTATTCTGGGGCTATCGTAAGTTTAGGTGCATTACCTATTGCATGGGCTGACGGCAATATTAAAACAGAGAAAGAACTGGAAAGCGTGACGGTCGAGTCGTCGCGTACTAGTCAAATTGGTATTTCTGATGCCGCTAGCCAAGGTTATATTACGCAAAAACAGCTAGAAGCCAGAACAGTATATCGGCCCGGTGAAGTGCTAGAGGCTACACCTGGCCTTATCGTGAGTCAACATAGTGGCGAAGGGAAAGCCAATCAGTTTTACTTACGCGGGATAAATCTGGATCATGGTACAGACTTACGTACCACTGTAGATGGCATGCTAGTCAATGAACGTAGCCATTCTCATGGTCAAGGTTGGACTGACCTTAATTTTTTAATTCCTGAAATCACTTCTGGTCTAGAATATCGCAAAGGACCGTATTATGCTGACGAAGGTGACTTTTCCTCAGCTGGCGCCGTGAGTGTCATGTATGCCGATCAGTTAGATCAGGGCATTGCGAGTGCTGGCATTGGAGAAAACGGTTACAAACGATTGCTGTTAGCAGACTCGCCAAAAGTGGGTAATGGAAATCTACTATACGCGCTTGAGCTGTATAAAAACGATGGACCATTCAAGAATCCAGATGACTATAAAAAAATTAATGGTGTATTACGCTACAGCGAGGGAAACTCAGCCAATGGCTTTAATTTAAGTGCCATGGCTTACAAAGCTAAATGGAACGCTACTGATCAAATACCACAACGTGCAATTGATTCAGGGTATATTTCTAACAGATTCGATGCAATTGATAAGACAGACGGTGGCGAAGCGCATCGCTACAGTGTTTCAAGTGCTTGGCATCAATCGACAGCCACTAATGCCACCAATATCAATGCTTATATCCTACACAACAAACTGGATTTATATTCAAATTTCACTTATTTCCTAGACAATCCAGTCGATGGCGACCAGTTTTACCAACCTGATAGACGAACTACAACGGCTCTGAATGCAGACCATAGTTGGCAAATGCCATTTTTAGGATTTAAATCAGAAAATAAAGTAGGGCTACAATTTCAGAATGACAATATTTACAATGGGCTATTAAATACCAAGGCACGCCACCGTTTATCGGTGACACGCCAAGATCATATCGTTGAAAATAGTGTGGGTATATATTTTCAAAACACCGCCTATTGGACCGAAAAGTTTCGCACTATTGCCGGTGTTCGTGAAGACTATTACCACAACAAGGTTAACAGTGACCTAGCCGTCAACTCTGGTATAGCCAATGATAGTCAAGCGAGCCCTAAGTTAAGCTTGATTTTTGGTCCATGGGCTAAAACTGAATATTATTTCAATATTGGAAGTGGCTTTCATAGTAACGATGCCCGTGGTACAACCATTTCAGTAGATCCTAAGAATCCAACGGTGGCTGCAACGCGCGAGTCGCCCATTGTTAAGTCCAACGGATTTGAAATAGGCGCACGTTCAGAATTTATTCCAGGTTTACAATCTAGTCTCGCCTTATATAGACTGGATTTTGATTCAGAATTATTATTTGCAGGTGATGCAGGGTCAACTGCAGACACCGGACGGGCAAGCCGCAGAGTGGGTTTTGAATTCTCTAATTACTATAAACCAACCGATTGGATGACCATTGATGCTGACATCGCATATGCCCGTGCGCGCTATCGTGATTCTGACCCGGTGGGTAATAGAATTCCTGGTTCAATCGAAGGTGTTGCCTCATTAGCAATGTCGATTGATCATCTCGGCCCTTATTATGGAGGATTGCAGCTTCGTTACTTTGGACCAAGACCTTTAATTGAAGACAATAGTGTGCGATCAAAAAGTACTGCAACACTCAATGGTCGCATCGGCTATAAAATCAATCCAAAAGTCACAGTGAATCTTGAAGGCTACAATCTGACCAATCGTAAAGATTCGGCGATTGATTATTACTACACCTCTAGATTGCCAGGGGAACCTGCTGATGGGGTTTCTGGAGGCGCGAATGGAATTCACTTTCACCCAATTGAATCTCGCTCATTTAGGATAAATTTAATTGCTAACTTCTAGTTACTTAAATATTGTATTTTAGTTTAATGTATCAATTTGTATGAGCCGTTTTAATTTTCGCACCGCCATTGCCTTCTCCGTTTTTATACACTTATTGATTATAGTGTGGGCAATTAAACTGAAAGTGGCGGTGCAAATTCCAACACATATACCTTTAACAATCGAGGTACAGTTGTTGAAAAAGCCAGCACCCTCGGAACCAATTTCGCAACTTAGCGTGATGCCTCAAGCTACAACAATAACGAAAGTACCGCAGCCGCAAGTTTCATTAAAGCGTCATTCGATACCTCAACATGAACTCATGCAAAGCCCTGCAATTGAGCCAATCTCTCAATATACACCCCTCAAATTACCTCCAATAAATCAGCAAATATTTAATAATACGGAGGTCACAACAACCGCAGTGATTCATGAGCCGCCAGCGTTGCAAAATGTTCCAACCACAACAGCAACTCCGCCAAAAACTGTAATAATCAACCCTTCTGAGCCAATTCCAAATTCAGAAGTAACCAATAGCGTCCCTTTGAAAACAGGTGTCTCGATTTCTGCCAGCTATGCTAAGAGCAATCGTAAACCTGAATACCCATCTGTTTCGCGCCGATTTAATGAGCAAGGGACTGTAGTACTCAAGGTATTGGTCAAAGAAGATGGCACTGCAGGATTAGTTGAAATTAAAAACAGCAGTGGGTTTCCATTATTAGACGAGTCTGCTAAAAATGCAGTATCCGAATGGCACTTTAATCCAGCAAAAATTGATGGAAAGTCAATTAATGAAATTTATGTACTATCGATTCCATTTATACTTAAAAATTAAAAAAAGTATCATTTTGAGCTGACGCAAAACACTAGAGTTAAAGTATTATTTGCCGACTCTAACAGCCTTAGTAATATGGTATAAACGAAAATACTAATTGATTGCTGCGTCAATAACTGTCAAAGGGTTAGGACTTACGCGTACTCACCCAAGAAGATTTAGATGCGATTGTATGAAGGCTCAATAATAGACCTCTCAAGTCGTTAGGGTTCAAGTGCCATTATTAATTGTTCACAGCAGAAGCATTTAATTTTAGGCGGCATCATGATGAACATTTGCACTTTAACCTTGAAGCAGCCATTTGCTAAATTAGCGAATCAATTAAAAAAACGGCATCCACTGCGTTACTCTAGAAAATAAAGCAATGTTAAATGCGCGTTCTATAAACCATATGCCAGCTATACCTATGATGATGATAGAGCCTGTATAAAAAAACATCGTTTTGTAAAAAAATGTTTTTCTGATTGCATATGAGAAGGGTAAATAAATGCTTAAAATGCCGATTTGACCAATTTCTACCCCCAAATTAAAGCCTACCAATGCAATAATCAGTGCACTATTTTGAAGCCCTAAGTCAGACAATACTGCGGCAAAACCAAAGCCATGAATTAAACCAAACGCAAAAGCGGCCATCCAGCGCTGTTTTAAAATGGATGGGTATATATTATTGAGTGCTGCCACAACCACCGAAGCAGCAATGGCAGCCTCTACCCAACGGCTAGGTAATGAAACAACATGCAAGGTAGCTAAAGTCAGCGTGATGGAATGAGCGATAGTAAAAGCAGTGACCACTTTAATCACATCAATCAAAGTGGATTTAAAACTTGGGGACGGGTGCCATTTGTTTGCTTCGCGCACTAAAACTGCAGGTAGTAGTAATGAGATTAAGAACAGAATATGGTCATAACCTTTCCATATGTGCCACATGCCTTCTACTACATAGTTTTTAAACTCAGTGAGCCAGTCTGGATTTCCTAACAAGAACGATTGTAGAGCATTCTCAGGACCAAAAATAGAGGTTTTTGTAGCGCCTTTATAATCCAATCTCAGTAAACCGCGGTGCGAGGGATCAATGTCGGCAAATAAAGTATAGTGTACATTGAGGGTGTTAATAGCGTCTTTACAGTTAGCAGAAAACTGAATCACTGCGTAAGCACCGTCTGTATGATGGTCTATCAAGGTTTTTTGCGGGACAATCGGGCAAATATCAGCACCATTTTTAAGTTGAAGCCGCGCAAACGCATAAGCATTAATATCTTGCTGTTTATTGAGCACTTCCTGCCAAGTGATAGCATTATTCGCATCTGCATCTAAGCCAATCGCATAATCCAAATCGCGTAAAGCAATATCCCATTGACCTTGAATAAGACCTTGGTTAACTCCGATGACTAAATAACTGTCACTTGGTTTATGTGCATAAGCAGGGGAATGAATACATAAAAATACTGCCAAGACTAGGCAAAAGTTTTTGATATGCTGAATCATGAAGCACGCTTTTCTTGTGTAAGGATGTGAGTTAATGCAACATCTTCTAAACGAACCGTGGCGAGCCATTGCGTGATGGTTTGAATAGCGGCTTGGTCTTTTGCAGCAGTGGCAGCTTCTAAATAAACAAGTACATCGGCAGGCTCTTTTTGTACTACCCAATTAAGTTTTGCAATTTGTAATGCCTTCGCTGGGTTCTTCATCAAACGAAGCTCAAAGCGAGATTGTTCTCTTTGATGTACGGTATCGCCTCTCAGCATAGCTGCAGAAAAGCGCAGTTTTAAAGCTTCAATCTGAGTAGCAGCTTCGGCTGATTGGGTTACCTGCAGCGCCTCTGCGTAACGAAGCAATAATGCGTCAATCCTAGTTTTTGTCGATAATAGCGCAATCACTTCTTGAGGGCGTTTTTGATCCAGTAAAAAGTCTGAATAAGCGCCTAGTAAATAACTATCGGGATCTTCAATGTTAATTGCCTGCTTAAAGTACTGCTCTGCTGCTTTAACCTCACCTAATCGATTCGCCATTTCAGCTAATAAAGTGAGTACCCAAACTTGAATCGATTTATCGGTTTCACCGGAGGCCACATAGGCTGCTTTAAGTTTTGCATAACTTTTGGCTGCTTGCCCATTTAAATTATGAATATTAGTGGCGCAAGTCAAAGTAATTAGAGGTGGTGCAAGCACATAAAGATGTTCGCAGCTTTGGTAAGCTTCTGCATATTTAGCTTGTACTTGTAAAATCGTTGCACGTGTAATCCAAGCTTGACCATTACTTGAATCAAGCTTTAATACTTGCGCAAGGTCAACTAGAGATTGATCAAAATGATGAGTACTTTGCAATATTGTTGCGCGTAACACTAACACTGGTATTGGCGGCGAAGCGAGCTTCCACCAAGGCGCAAGTGCAGCTTGCGCATAACCCAAATAGCGCGGGTCACCCTCAATACGGGAGCGTTCTATGTAAAGTTTTGCTAACTGTGTGGCAACCGAAATATTATTAGGGTCAGCATTTAAAATAGCGCGCAGGCTTTTAAATTCTTTTGAGGATGTAGCAGCGTTAGCAGGCAGGTTTTCAAGTATTTCGGAAGGGCTACTTGGCAAATAGGGCGATGCAAAGAGCGGTAGCGCCCAGCATAATAAAAGTAAACTGATTAATTTATTTTTAAGCATTATTTTTGTTTAAGCATGATGTAACAATCATCAATAGTCTTTAAGACATTGTAATAAGTTTCGTTCGGTCGAAACATTAACATTAAAAACATGATAAAAACAATTTCATGCTAAAAAAGCGCGTAAAAATAGCATGTAAAAAAATTAAATAATTATTTTCAAAATGGTTGAATCTATTTCTATCCGATTTACGTATCTTGTCTGATAGTGATATAAATGTGCGGTGCCGTACTAAGTAAGTTATATATTTATATCATTATTACAATGTAAATATGATGTAAATGTGCGGTGCCGTACTAAGTAAGTTATATATTTATATCATTATTACAATGTAAATAAAAACCTTTTCATTTACACCATCCCATTTCATAAGGATTGCAAATCATGGAACCAATTAGAATTAAATCTCGATCAGTAGCATTTTTTGTAACGGCAGCTTTGCTTGCCATGGCCGCAACGCCAGCATTGGCGTCTAGCCATCGCGAAGCCCCGTTTATTGCTGGCCAACCAAAAGTAGATGGCACAGACTTATACATGTTTCGTAGTTATGAAAGTGGGAAATCTGCAAATGTTACTTTTCTAGCAGACTACATTCCTTTGCAAGACCCACAAGGCGGACCAAACTTTGACGAGTTTGATGCAAATGCACTTTATGAAATTCATGTTGATAATGTTGGTGATGGTAAAGAGCATTTAACTTATCAATTTCGCTTCAATAACGCCTCAAAGAGTACACCACTCACAGTGGGTGGTAAACAAGTAAAAATTCCACTCGTCAACTTTGGCGGTGTTGCAGCCGGTGATAGCTCAAAATTAAATGTAACCGAAACCTACAGCATGAAATTAGTAACTGGTGATCGTCGCAAAGGTGCTGCAGCAGACGTATTTATGACCGATGGTGTTACTAAAACATTTACAAAACCAGTCGATAATATTGGTAATAAGACTTTTGGTAGTGTTGCTAATTATGAAGCCTATGCAAATCAATATATTTACCCAATCAATATTCCAGGCTGTAAGCCAGGCGGTGTTCAGGCGACAGGCCGTGTATTTGTAGGTCAACGTGCAGAGCCTTTTTATCTTGCTCTTGGTCAGATTTTTGATTTAATCAATTTAAATCCGCTTGGCCCAGAAACTGGTGGAAACAGTAATGATATTTATAATAAAAATATTAGTACTATCGCACTGGAAGTTCCGATTGCATGTTTAACTAATGGTACTGAACCTGTCATTGGTGCTTTTACTACTGCCAGCGTGAGGCAAGGTCGATTGATTAACCCTAAACCAGCATCTAACATCAATAGTGCCAGTAAAAACGGTGGTGCGTGGAGTCAAGTGTCTCGTTTAGGTATGCCTTTAGTAAACGAAGTGGTGATTGGTTTGGAAGATAAAGATAAATTCAACTCTTCTAGTCCTAAAGATGATGTGAACAACTTTGCTGATTATGTTACCAACCCCACACTACCAGCACTTATCCAAACATTGTTTCCTTCAGCGCCAGCACCAACTAACTTTCCTCGTAAAGATTTAATTGAGGCATTTTTAAATGGGGTTTATGGATTAAACCAACCACAATTTGTCACGAACGCAAAAGCAACTAATCCAAGTTTTGTGGCTGCGGGGGAAATGTTACGTTTGAATACAAGTTTACCTGTAACAGCTTATGGCTCTCAGAAATCGCTAGGAGTTATTGGTGGAGATAACGCAGGTTTTCCAAATGGTCGCCGCCCAGCAGATGATGTAGTCGATGTTTCTTTAAGGGTTGCGATGGGAGTACTATGTGTTGCAACAGGCAGTACAGACACATTCAAAGTTGGCTGCAAACCATCTGATGCTCCTGCAGGCAGTGCGGCTTTAACAGACGGTGTGCGTAGAGTTGATACTGACTTTAAAGCTAGTTTCCCATACCTAAACGCTCCTTTGCCAGGCTCTATGTAATAAGGAAAAATGATGAAAACTACATTTAAATGGTCAATGACCACTTTGCTAGTAGCGGGGACATTAGCTCTAGTAGGTTGCGGCGGTGGAGGCGGCGGTGGTAATAAAACCGCAAGTCTGTGTGCGGGTAATTCAGATTCTTTTATCTGTGAAGTGTATAAAGTTGTCAATAATTTGACTTCTGAAACAGCAGACCCGAGAGAAACTGACTCAGTCACAGCGACTACGCCAGAAGATACAGAACCAACAACTAATATCTAAGTAATTCGCAAGTCCATGTCCTTGGTGTAAACATAAAACGTTTATACCAAGGACATTTTTGTTTCAATCTAGACAATTGATTTAAAAAGATGTCTTTGATGAGAAATGTTTGGTCAATCTAAATATTAAATATCGATTGACAAATTTTTCGGAATCAATATTTATATATTTAAAACAGTAGATATATCAGGTGTTTTTTTATTCTGCAACACGTTGCCATAGGCACACATTATTTAATGATAATTTCTTACCTTCAGTTAATATTCCATTCACTTATTCATTCAAAATAACGCCTCACACTAGATTTAATTTGATATTTGAAATTTAATTTGATATTTTTTAAAAAAAATGTATTACTAGCAAACATGCAGTTTATTCATTCGATTGATATTCAAGCAAAGGTAAAGCATGAACTTTAGGTGCCGCAATTTAGGATTTACATTGATTGAAATGATGATTGTGATTGTCATCATGGGTATTTTAGCTTCTTTAATAGTGCCCAAAATCATGGGGCGTCCCGATGAAGCCCGCGTCATTGCTGCAAAACAAGACATTGCTTCTGTGTTGCAAGCTTTAAAGCTCTATAAGCTTGATAATCAGCGATATCCAACGACCGATCAAGGCTTACAAGCACTCGTTACTAAGCCAACTTCACCACCAATCCCCCCCAACTGGAAAAGTTCAGGTTATCTTGATAAGCTGCCGATAGACCCATGGGGTAATCCTTACCAATATCTTTTTCCAGGCGTTCATGGTGAGCTTGATGTGTTTAGCTTTGGTGTAGATGGCGCAGCGGGTGGAGAGGGTAATGATGCCGATATCGGCTCCTGGTCACTGTAAACGGTCACTATTGGGCTTTACGTTGCTGGAAATCATGGTGGTGCTAGTTATCATTGGCATAGCACTGGGTTTTGTAACCCCACATTTAATGAAAAATGACGATGATGTGCTAAAAGACGAATCAATGCGGCTCATTGCGCTGATGGAATATGCGGCGGACACCGCGAGTAGCCGCGGTGTTTGGTTAGCATGGAGCCCAACAGCCACCGGCTACCGTTTTTTACAACATGATGATAGTAAAAACATCTGGCAGCCTATTGTCAGTGATGATGTGCTACGTGAGCGTCAGCTCGCTGAAGGTATGCAACTGAATGCTTCTACACAACAGCAAACGACTATTGCAACCAATTCGCTACTTCCACTTTCTCCCTCTGGCATTCATGCGCCTTTTCAAAT
>JACMMS010000133.1 GCA_014378915.1 Methylophilaceae bacterium | reverse complement strand
GCATCCTCGTTATACACAGCCAATTACAAAGCGCCGAAATCTGTACGTAAACCATGAGGTTCTGTGTATCCATTAATGATAAATTCTTGTCTTTTGGTGAATTTAAACTTAAACCAATCGGCAGTCCGGCTAGATGTATAAAAGGCACCAGCTTTTTTAAGAATAATGCCTTCTAATCCCAGCTTGCAAGCCGATTTTAGTAAGTCTTGGGGAGGGTCAGTGAAATCATCACTTAACCGAATGCTGGCTACGTCATTTGTGTATAGCAAATTTTTTAATATTGCGCGCCTATCTATTAAGGGTAACAAACGTAAATCTTAGCCATCAAAATAAACCACATCAAAAAGATACAGTACGAGTTGCTGTGTTTGATTTGTTTCAAACGCCATTTGTAAAGCACCAAAATCTGGTAAACCTTGTGTATTATTTATTACAATTTCGCCATCATACCAACCTGATGGAAAAGCCAATAAAGCCATTTGTTGCTGTAAAAATGTAAGCTTACGTGACCAATCATTGCCATTTCAAGTGAAAAGTTTAATTCCACCCTGTTTAATTTGCACCAATAAGCGATAACCATCAAATTTAATTTCAGTTATATAGCGTTTTGTATCTGCTGGTATTTTTTCGGCTAAAGTGGCAAGTTGTGGTTTTAGTTGTTCTGGCAGGTCTGCTTTGATAGCTTTTTGTGAAATATCTCTTGTAACTTGCTGTGCATTATTTTTCTTAGCACTTTTCTCTGCGGTAATAAAGTTTGTGGATTGGCTTAATTGAGGAAAAGGGTATTCTTTAACCCTATCAGGGTAGCCATCAACTAGGCTAAAGTCTTGAGTAGATTTTGCAAGTGAATTTTTTTCTTTAATGAGTAACAAATATCCCTGTTTGTCATTATTTTGATTTTTTATGTACTCTAAAACCCACTTAACATGGACTTTTAAACCAAATAATTCAAACTTTAAATTGCCTTTTGCGTAATTATTATTTGGATCGTCAAATGGTTTACAGTAGCCTTTATCCCAAATAATGACTTTGCCCGCGCCATATTGTTTACCCGGGATAATCCCCTCAAAACTTGAGTACGCGATAGGGTGGTCTTTTACACGTATAGCCGTGCGCTTAAAGCTGGAATCATAACTAGGGCCTTTTGGAATAGGCGAGCTTTTCATTACGCCATTGAGCTCTAATCTGAAATCATAATGCAAGCTACTCGCCCAATGTTTTTGAATCACAAATTGAAGCGTATCAGTAGAAGTGCCACCATTAGTTGGCTCAGGTGTAATAGAAAAATCTCTTTTTGCATGATAGGCTTGCAAAAATTTGACAGAATTCATAATTACTCAAATAAATTGCCAACCAATAGATATATGCATAATAACTTGGACAGTTATTTAATATTATTAGCTACCGCACATTTGTTAATATGAAACATAAATGTTGGTAAATTTGTAAAAATTACCATTTGATTGGTACTTTAGCGCACTTGAAGATGAGGGGCTAAATGCTACAATAATTATAATGACTGCACAAACCCACGTCCTTGACAAACCAAATGCTCAACTAAATGGCTATGTAGATCTTCAATCATCTACTCTAGAAGCTGGCAATTAGCATCTTTTAATCCAGTTGCTTGATTATTTACAATTACATGATTATCGATTTACTACAATTAGCCCAGCTAGTCATCAAATGGTCAACGATAGGCCAGAAAATTTATTTGCAAAAAATCTTATAGATATCTTTGGCTGGAATCGTCTTTTTAAATCACAATGTATTAACCCGGATTTATCTAAGCTAATCCAATCTTCTGATATGTTATTAAAAATTGAAAATGGTAGGAAAAGTAAATTTAGTGTATCCACTATTTGCGTGCCTAGTCAGTATATTTTGGACCAACAACTCAATTTTTACACTCTGCATTTCCAACTAATAGCGAGAATTCATTCTTTTTTGGCCCAGATACCTATCATTTTGCCAGCACCATTGATAACTTTTTAGCCACTCTACACCATTTGATTAAACGCGCAGTAGACATTGGTACAGGTAGCGGCGCAGGGCTGGCTTTGTTAGCAGATGTATTGCCAGATGCAGAAGTGTTAGGCGTAGATATAATTCTGGATGCACTCAATTTAGCGCGCATTAATATACAATCTGCTGGTTTGAAAAATGCGCAATGCATACAGAGTGATTTATTAAACAACCTGGATGGAGAGTTTGATTTAATTATTGCAAATCCACCTTATTTGTTAGGTAAACTTGAGCGTCAGTATCGTCATGGTGGTGGGCAACTTGGGAGCGGGCTGTCTGTGTGTATCGTAGAAGTTGCCATTGATTGTTTAAGACTAGGTGGCACCTTGTTACTTTATACAGGCGTTGCGATTGTAGACGGTACAGATGCTTTTTTAGCAGAAGTTTCAATTAAGCTAGGTTTGGCAGGGTTCACTTTTAATTATGCAGAAATCGACCCCGATATCTTCGGCGAAGAATTGCAAAATGGCGCTTATGCGGTGGCTGATAGAATTGCAGCAGTTGTTTTAACTGCTTATAAGCCAATTAATTAAACATGTGAATTACTTAAGAAATTTTTTAATCAATCACTAAAATGGACACTCTCATAAGGGGTCCCGTATTTTGTGTAAACCTCGGTTAATCACTGCTGAGACATTCTTTCCTCAAACCAAATAGTAAACCTATTTAACGCAGGTTTCCAATCAGTCAGTGGTATCGTCCACTGCTTGCTGATATTAATCAGCGCCAAATAGAACCATTTCATCACAGCCTCATCGTTAGGGAATGAGCCACGGCTTTTTGTCACCTTGCGTAAGCTCATATTCACCGACTCAATGGCGTTGGTGGTGTAAATAATC
>JACMMS010000132.1 GCA_014378915.1 Methylophilaceae bacterium | reverse complement strand
TGGTGTTGGATGCGATGCTGATGGCTAAATGGCGTAGACAGCCTAAACAGCCTGTAGTGATTCACTCAGATCAAGGCAGCCAATTTGGCAGTGATGATTTTAATCGATGGTGCCAGGAAAACAATTTCATGACCAGCATGAGTCGTCGTGGCAATTGTTACGACAATGCAGCCATGGAGTCTTTCTTTAGTAGCCTGAAGAAAGAGAAAGCTAGAGGTAAAATTTACAACACAAGAGAGGCGCTAAAAACAGAAATATTTGATTACATCGAAGTGTTTTATGATCGTGTTCGCAGGCATAGTTATTTGAATTATTTAAGCCCCGTTCAGTTTGAACAACAGCAATTCGGACATTGACAAATGTCTACATTATTGGGGGAAGTCCAGTTCTTGGCTACACCACCGGTGACTATTCAAAAAGAAGTAAAGAGATCGCCGAAGCTATTACTTTTATAATGAACGAAGAACTGCCGTCTGATTATGAAGATGTGGTTAAGTTAGCTAACTGGGCTACGAAAAAGAATATCTTAAAAATTAATCTAAATAAGTTGGTTGAGAACATGCGAAATAGGGGTGGATCACAGTTCATTATTGGCATTAATTGAATTTTTTTTTCACCTAAATATGGCGTTATCTCAGAACCAAGAACTAAAAAAACGATATGACGAATTAGTTCTTGATTTCATATCCAATATAATGGCCGATGAAACATATGAAGAAGGTGTGTTTGATGATGTTGATTACGATGACGACCTTCATGCACAACGGAAAATAGAAAGTTTATTTGATAGGTATGATTCATTTAGCTCAAATTTTGAGATTTCCGAAGTTCTTAATTACTATGATGTTCCACAGCAGTTAATGAAATATCATCACAAAAACGCAGAAAGTTATAATGACGAATTAAGTTATGCTAGTTTTGTTCAAGCATCTGATGGTATTGATGATTTGTTCGCTCGCGATCACTAGAGTTAATAAATTTTAACCTTATTTATTGTAACTAATTTTGTTAAATACTAATAACCCACCCGCCACAATGATTAACATGCCAACCAAACCCATCAAGTCTGGTGTTTGGTTAAAAAATACATAGCCGATTAAGAACGCAAATAACAGCTGTGTGTATGAAAATGGCGCCAGGGTGGAAGGCTTGGCGTGCAGGTAGGCTTTGGTCATTAACAAATGGCTGGCGAGTGCTGATACGCCGAGTAGTATCATCAATGTAGCAAAACTCAGCGTGGGTGTTTTCCAGAATAATGGCAATAACAAGCTAGTAATCCCCGCGCTAATTAGCCCGCTGATGAAGTTGGTGGTGCTTGAGCTATCTGTGTGATTAAGTTTGCGGGTGATAATTTGATAAATGCTAAACGAGATTGCCGCGCCTAATGCTAATAAGGCGACTGGGTGGAACATGTTGCCACCGGGGCGCACAATGAATAAAACCCCTATAAACCCAACAGCAACCGCCACCCACTGTAGGAGGGCGATGCGTTCGCCCAAAAGCGGGCCAGACATGGACGTGACTAATAACGGGCTAAGATAAATAATGGCGGTGCCTTCAGCTAGCGGAATAAAGTGTAAGGCGCTGATGAACATTAAGTTGGTGTTAACCATGCACAGGCCACGAATAATTTGTAGCTTGGGATTTTGAGTGCTGATTAACGTTGTTAATGATGGCGGCCTTAATACCACTAGCATCAGCAAAATATGCACAATATATCGTACCCATAACACCATGACGATAGGATAAAAATTGGTAAGGTACTTAGATAGTGCATCGCTGCTTGCGAAGAGAAACACGGCGGCACAAATGAATAAAATGCCTTTTTTGGGGTGTTCGGTGTTCACTTAATGCAGCTACAATTTAACGTTAGAACTCTATTCTATCTTAAAATGATGACTTGAATCATGTTCAATTTTTTGGAGCTTTAAAGTGATGATGAATCAATTTAAGGTTACCCATCAATTTTTATTAACAGCAAAACGGTAACTGCAAACTCTGTAAAATTTCACCATTTTTTGAATCTTGCACAAATATCACTGCGCCTGCTTGTCTGCCTTTCGATTCGGGTTTTAAAGTGATATTTTTTATAAATTCATTTTTATTGTTGAGTTGATAGGCACCATAGAAATTGCGCATTACGTAATCATGCTTTAGATCGCGACCGTTGTTTTCACCTGCGTTAACGAAGCTCACTAATTTATTTTCATAAATCGCTATAAAAATATCAGTAATGTTAATATCTGCTGGGTTAACGACTTGGGCGCCGGCTTTTAGCGTAATTTCACCATTTGTTTGTGCGATGGCATTTAGCTTTAAGTAGGCACGAGATACTAGTTTTTGGCTGGCAGAAACAGGTTGGTTTAAGCGTGAGGTATCTGCCTCTTTAAAATCATGGCCATCAAATACGAATTGCGGTGTATAAACGAAACTAGCACTAGTAAATCCGGCAGTCTTACGTTGGCTATCACTATATTCTGCCTTTGAAAACCGATCTTTCCAGCCAATATAATCCCAATAGTTCACATGAAATGCGAGTGGTATCACTTTGCTGTTATCAGGCTTTAAATTGCTTAACCATTTGTCTGCTGGCGGGCAACTGCTGCAACCTTCGGAGGTATATAGTTTAAGAATCGGTACTGTTTTAGCGCCGCTTTTAGCGCTACATTCTGCCGAATTAGAAAGAATCGGAGTAGTAACAAGAAAGGCGTAAACCAGAATGCTGACTAGCTTGCTGAAAGGATTTTTGGCTGATTTTTTAGATAATCACATTACATTTCTCCTAGTATTAATTAGAAGTTAGTCGTTTCAAATCAGCCAAGCTTACAAGTTTATTGCTTGTATCTTATAAGCTAAGTTAATTTAATCTATTTTTCTATCATTCCAAGGGGCTATTTTTACTAGTAATAACATACCCGGAATTGCAATAATAAAACAGAAAATAAAAAAGTCACGCCAACCCATATTTTCCACCATATAGCCTGTGGCTGCGTTGGCAAAAGTTCGCGGCACAGCGGCTAGGCTGGTGAATAAAGCAAATTGCGTCGCGGTGTAAAGTGGGTGTGTGGTTTGTGCGATGTAAGCAACAAAGGCCGCTGTACCTAGGCCTACGCCTAGCGCTTCTATGCCAATCACAATTCCCAGCCAAACAAGGCTGTGTCCTACCGTAGCCAGCCAAGCAAAGCCTAAAATAGCGATCATCTGCACAGCACCAAATATCCATAATGCACGGTTAATACCAAGTTTTATCATCCACACGCCGCCAAGTAGACCACCAATAACACTAGGCCATAAACCCGCATTTTTAGCGATTAAGCCAATTTCAGTTTTGGTAAATCCCATGTCCAAATAAAATGGCGTGGCAAGCGCCGTTGCCATGCTATCGCCTAACTTATAGAGGAATATAAATGCAAGAATAGTGAGTGCGCTAGCTACGCCATTACGCTGCATAAATTCTTTAAAAGGGGCTACAACGGCATCTTTTAGGGTTCTTGGTGCGCCACTTTTGAGTGCTGGCTCGCTCACTAATATCGTCATCATAATGCCTGGTAGCATAAATGATGCGGTAATAAAAAATACGGTGCTCCAGGGGTAGTGGTCCGCTAATATGAGAGAAAGTGAGCCTGGAATTAAACCTGCGATTTTGTAAGCGTTGACGTGTATTGCGTTGCCAATGCCCAATTCCGCATCTATTAAGAGCTCCCGCCTGTAAGCATCTAACACAATATCTTGGCTGGCGCTAAAGAATGCAACTATCGCTGCCACATAAGCAATTGTCCAAATATCTATTTTGGGATCAAGTACTCCCAAAGCAGGGACACTCAAGATGAGCAATATTTGTGAAATCAACAACCAGCCACGACGGCGACCTAGTGGAGGAATATAACGATCAAAAAATGGTGCCCAAAGAAACTTCCAGGTAAATGGCAGACCAATTAAAGCGAATAAGCCGATGGCTTTTAGATTAATGCCTTCTGAGCGTAACCATGCAGGCAAAAGACTGACTAAAATATAAAGCGGCAGACCTGAGCTAAAACCAGTAAAGATACAAATAAGCATCTTCTTGGTAAAAAGCGTTTGCCAGATTTTTTCGTTAGTCATTCAAAATGTTCATAAGAGCGGCGCATTCTAAATATTTTTATTTCGGTGCCCGTAAGCGATACATCGCCAAGCTACCCATTAAGTTTGGCATAAAAGTGACTGGCTTATTATCAGTTAGCACCAAACGTTGTTTCACTGTGATACTGCAGTTTACGCAGAATTCATCGAAATCATTAATCGTGCATAAGTGCACATTAGGTGTGTCGTACCACTGGTACGGCAAGTTTTTAGACACGGGCATGTGTCCAAATATCAATTGTGAGCGATGACGCCAGTAACCAAAATTAGGAAAAGTCACAATCACCTCGCGACCTATGCGCAGCATTTCACGCACAATGCCTTCGGTGTTATGCACAGCTTGCAAGGTTTGTGAGAGTATTACCACGTCAAATGATTGCGCCTCAAAGCCAGAGAGGCCAGCCTCTAAGTCCATTTGAATAACGTTAATGCCTTGGCTCATGCAAGTGAGCCAGTTTTTATCATCTTTTTCTACCCCGTAACCACGCACTTCTAATGAGCCACTTAGATAGTGCAAAAGTGCACCATCGCCACAACCCAAATCCAATACTTTAGCACCAAATGGAACCCATCCTGCGATAATCGCAAAGTCATGACGGAAGTTAGTCATGCTATTTGCGTTTTTTACATTATTTTGGATCATTTTATAGCTCCTACTTCAATGCTACTTAAGTAGTTACGTAAAATATTGTGATAATGCGCATCCGGCATTAAAAATGCATCATGACCATGTGCCGCTGTGACTTCGGCATAACTCACTGATAATTCGTTATCAAGAAGCGCTTTAACAATTTCGCGAGAGCGTGCAGGTGAAAAACGCCAATCGCTAGTGAATGAAACAACCAGAAATTTTGCTTTCACATTAGCCAAAGCTTTAGATAAATCAGCATCGTAACGCAGTGCAGGGTCAAAGTAATCTAAAGCACGCGTCATACGCAAGTAAGTGTTGGCATCAAACTCGCCAGCAAATTTGTCACCTTGATAGCGTAAGTATGATTCCATCTCAAACTCAACATCAAATGTATATTTGATGCTGTCTTTTAGTTTGCGGCCAAACTTGGCGCCCATCGCGTCATCACTTAAATAAGTGATATGGCCTAGCATACGCGCAATGCGTAGGCCACGCCGCGGTACAACGCCATATTCATAATAATCCCCATCATGAAATTCAGGGTCAGTAATAATTGCTTGGCGTGCCACTTCGTTAAACGCGATATTTTGTGCAGTAAGATTAGGTGCAGAAGCAATCACTAAGGCGTGACGCACACGTTCAGGATAAGCAATTGTCCATTGCAAGGCTTGCATACCCCCTAAACTGCCACCAACTATCGCAGCTAATTGTGTAATACCCAAGTAATCTGCAAGAAGAGTTTGCGAGTTCACCCAATCTTCAACCGTGAGTACAGGGAACTTTGAGCCAAAAGCTTTGACTGTTTCTGGGTTAATACTGGTAGGCCCAGAACTGCCGTGACATCCACCCAAGTTATTCACACCAATTACAAAAAATTTATTGGTATCTAATGGTTTGTTAGGCCCTACTAAGTTATCCCACCAGCCTGAATATTTGTCATCTGTACTGTATTTCCCAGCGACATGATGCGAGCCAGATAAGGCGTGACAGATTAAAACCGCATTAGATTTATTAGCATTTAATGTGCCGTAAGTTTCATAAACAAGGTCAAATTGTGGCAATATTTCACCGCTCTTAAGTCTCAGCGGTTGGCTAAAATGTGCAGTTTTGGCGGCAATAATGCCGACTGATGAAGGTTCTAACATCCAACTATTATAGCTTTTTTTAGGTCATTTCGTCATGCTAGTCTAGGCTATCATTAACTTAGGGCTCGATATTGGGTTGTGCAGGTATGAACAGTTTTGTAATTATAAGCACCATTAATCCCAATGCGTATTAATAATTAGCGAGTTTTTGCCTAAAGTTACACGCTCATTTCCACCTAAGTCTTTCATTGTTGTAATGTCAGTTAAACCATTTTCAGCTAATAAATCCTGTACTTTTTCTGCTTGATTATAACCATGTTCTAGCATTAACCAGCCCTGTGGTTTTAGATAAATTAGCACACTTTGTATGATTTTACGAATATCATCTAAACCATCTTCCCCTGAAGTTAAAGCGGAAATTGGCTCAAATGTCAGAGCGGCTAAGTGCGGGTCATTAGCTTCAATGTAGGGCGGATTACTCACAATAATGTCGAATTTTAGTCCTTTTAATTTGCTAAACCAATCGCTGATGATAAATTGCACATTAGCTATTTGCAGGTTTTGCGCATTTTCTTTGGCAATTTTTAACGCATTTTCAGAGGCATCCACCGCAGTTATTTGCGCAAGTGGTCGATGTTTTGCAATAGCTAATGCAATTGCGCCGGTGCCAGTGCCGAGGTCGAGGATTTTTAAACTATCATTTTGTAAAACTATCGCTAAAGCTGCCTCCACCAAAGTCTCGGTATCCTGGCGCGGAATCAAAGTATCGGGCGTAACTTTTAGCTTTAAGCCATAAAACTCAGCAGCGCCCAAAATATGAGCAATCGGTTCACCATTTAAACGACGATTTAACAGTGCCTCAAACGCCTCATGGATATTGGCTACTAGAGGATCGTTTTCATGAGTAATCAACCATGCTCGGTTGACGCTTAGCAGATGTTGTAAAAGTAGCTGCGTTTCTAGCTTGGCGTCTTCTGTTTTTAACAGCTCAGAAGCTGAAGTTAAAATAGTTTTTATAGATTGGGAAAGTGTCATGTTTACAAATAAAATTTTGTAGGTTTTTAATAAATGAGGTTTCGTAGATTCTTAACAGGTGAAATTTTGTAGGTCGGGTTTTAACGCGACAACTTCCTTCCAAAATTTAGCTGAATAATGTTTCATCTAACCAAACCGCATCCCACAAAGAGTAATCTCCAATATGTTCAACCAATTTGGCGCGCCTTACTGCGCAAATCTTCATAGTCACGCAATGGGTGATCGTGGTAATTCTCTTGCCAAATCGCATGACCAATGGCGTGCGCCGTGCGTCCTTTTAATAACTGCATCGTTTTAGCTAACTCACCATCATTGAGCACCATTAGCCAATGAAGATGGTCTGACATTGGTACATAAGAAAGTGTTTCTGCCCTACCTTCAGCCTGTATCTTCGCTAATTGCATCACTACTTTTCTGCCATATGCAAGCGATGAAAAGTGGGCTACTCTGTCTTCTGTGACGATAGAAATCTGATAAACCGCACCAGATTGTGAATAGCTACCTTTACGTAAGTTACTATGTGCCATTGGTTGACTTGATATTTTATTGGTAAATTAAATGCGTTGGCTTAAAACCCGACCTACAAATTTATTCTGGAAATTACTAGGATTAATCATAGCGCTTTACTTTGTAGATCGGGCTTTAGCCCGATAAATTTATAGTTTATATGAACAAGTACAATCATTTTGCAGTTCTTATTTAGCTAACGCTTAATCTAGCTATATTACTTAAATTTAATCAATTATCTTCACCCAAACTGGCCAACAAATCAGCTTGATGCTCTGCTGCCAACGCCCCTATCAACTCATCCATATCACCTTCAGTAATCGCATCAATTTTATACAGGGTTAAATTAATACGGTGGTCGGTAATGCGGCCTTGTGGATAGTTGTAGGTGCGGATGCGCTCGCTGCGATCGCCAGAGCCGATTAAGCTTTTACGTTCGCTGGCAATTTTGCTGTTTTGTTCATCAACTTGCGCGGCTTTAATACGTGCTGTTAGCACGCCCATAGCTTGGGCTTTATTTTTGTGTTGGCTTCGGTCTTCTTGGCATTCCACGACGATGCCAGTAGGTAAATGCGTAATACGCACGGCAGAGTCAGTTTTATTAATATGTTGTCCACCAGCACCGCTGGCACGGTAAGTATCTATTCGGATTTCGGCGGGGTTAATGTTAACGTCAGACACTTCATCAGCTTCTGGTAGCACAGCAACAGTGCAGGCGGAAGTATGAATGCGGCCTTGTGTTTCAGTGTCTGGCACGCGTTGCACGCGGTGGCCGCCGCTCTCAAATTTCATTTTAGAATACGCGCCATATCCTTCAATTTTGGCGATAATTTCTTTGTAGCCGCCCACTTCACTTTCGTTGGCTGACATCACTTCTACTTTCCAGCGTTGGCGCTCAGCATAGCGGCTGTACATGCGGAATAAATCTCCTGCAAATAAGCCAGATTCATCTCCACCTGTACCCGCGCGAATTTCCAAGAAAATATTACGTTCGTCATTAGGGTCTTTGGGGAGTAATAGTTTTTGTAGTTCGAGTTCTGCGGCCTCTTGTTTGGCCTTACCTATTTCAATTTCTTCTTGCGCAAACTCTTTCATTTCTGGGTCGCTGATCATTTTTTGCGCTTCAGAAATATCGGCCTCTCCCAACTCAAAAGCGCGATACTGTTCGACAATTGGTGTGATTTCAGAGTGTTCACGGGTTATTTTGCGATAGTTGTCCATATCGTTGGTGATGCCTTCACTGCTCATCAAGCGATCTAGTTCGTCTAAACGTTCGCTCAAATTAGCGAGCTTTCTTATCATGCTGGGTTTCATAATGGATTACGCTATAGGTTAAAATCTAAGGTTAAAGCTTACGAGGTTAATAGTCTTACGTTGAATGACTAGTTAAGCTAACGATTAATCAAATAGAGCTGACGCACAAATGCCTCAAGTTGCTCATGCTCGCCGCCCTTGCTGGTATTAAGCGCATGACTAGGATGGTGTAAAAATTTATTGGTGATGTTTATGCTTAAACTTTCCAACACGGTGCTGGGGTCTTCACCACGGGCGAGTAGTTTAAGCGCTTTTTCTAATTCGGCTTTGCGATAATGTTCTGCTTGGTCACGTAATGCACGAATGGTTGGCACGGCATTGCGCGTTTTTAGCCAATGCATAAAGTTTTCCACACGTACTTCAATAATCGCTTCAGCTTGGTTGGCCGCTGCTTGGCGATTACCCATGCCGGTTTGTACGACCTCTGCTAAATCATCTACCGTATATAAAAACACATCATCTAATTGCGCCACTTCTGCCTCAATATCACGAGGTACCGCTAAATCCACCATAAATATGGGACGATGTTTACGCGCTTTAACTGCGCGTTCTACCATGCCTAAACCAACAATTGGCAATTGGCTGGCAGTGCTTGTAATTACAATATCAAATTCAGCCAACTTTTCGGGTAAGTCGGAGAGCAAAATGGCATGGCCACCAATTTTATTAGCTAATTCCAAACCGCGCTCTAAAGTGCGGTTTGCTACCGTCATAGCGAGTGGTTTTTGTTTGGCGAAGTGATCAGCACAGAGCTCTATCATTTCACCCGCACCAATAAATAAAACTTTTTGTTGATTGATGTTACCAAAAATACGTTGCGCTAATTTAACCGCTGCGGCAGACATAGAGATTGAGCTCGCCCCAATATCGGTATGGGTGCGGACTTCTTTAGCCACAGTAAATGTGCGTTGAAATAGTTTGTTAAGCAAGGTACCAAGTGTGCCCGCGTTCTCAGCAATTTTTACTGCTTGTTTAAATTGCCCTAAAATTTGTGGCTCGCCCAATACCATGCTATCTAAACCAGAGGCTACTCTAAACGCATGTTTGACGGCGGCTTCATCACGTAATGTGTACATATAAGGCTGAATTTTTGCGTAATCCACCTTGTGGTATTGCGCTAACCAATCAATAATCAACTCAGGTGTTTCAGACTTAACGTAAATTTCAGTGCGGTTGCAAGTCGATAGTATAGCCACTTCGGCTACATTTTCAGAAGCTAACTCTCGCAAAGCGTCGCTTAATCGCTCGTTATTAAAGGCAATGTGTTCGCGAATAGCTAAAGGGGCAGTGGTGTGATTAACACCCACGGTAAATAATTGCATGCGATATTTTCCTGTATCGGCTTGTGTTAAGCAAGAACCTTATCTAAATTTTAAAAATCAAGTTAAAATAATGTTTTAGAATTTTTTTAGATGGACATACGCTATGGATAAAACTTTTAGAATCGCCCCAAGTATTCTTTCTGCTAACTTTGCTAAGTTAGGCCAAGAAATTACTGATGTTATTAAATCAGGTACAGATATTGTGCATTTTGACGTTATGGATAACCATTACGTTCCAAATTTGACTATTGGCCCATTGGTATGTGAAGCGATTCGTGAAACCGCTAAAAACCTAGGTGCGCTGATTGATGTGCATTTAATGGTTAAACCAGTAGACCGCATAATTCCTGACTTTGCAAAAGCTGGCGCGAACATTATTACGTTCCACCCAGAAGCTTCTGATCATATCGACCGTAGTTTGGCGATGGTGCGCGAGCTTGGCTGTAAATCTGGTTTGGTATTTAACCCTGCTACTTCATTAAGCTATCTAGATCACGTGATGGATAAAGTCGATATGATTTTATTGATGTCAGTAAACCCTGGTTTTGGCGGTCAGAAATTTATTCCAGAAACATTAGAGAAATTAAGATTAGCCCGCGCACGTATTGATGCTTATTACGAAATAACAGGCCGTCAAATTTGGTTAGAAGTCGATGGTGGCGTGAATGCAATGAACATTGCAGAAATTGCAAAAGCCGGCGCTGATACTTTTGTGGCAGGCTCTGCGATTTTTGGTTCACCCAAAGAGAGCGATGCAAATCGTTACGATACTGTAGTAGCGGCGATGCGTGCTTCGTTAGCAAACGTTTAATTTTCTGCTTTAACTCATTGTGAAGTTTAAAGTCAAAGCCGTCATGATTGATCTTGACGGTACATTGATACATACCGCGCCGCAAATTGCGCAAGCGGCTAATGCGCTACGGGCGGATTTTGGTTTGCCAGCTTTAGATACTAAATTGATTGAAACTTATATCGGGGAAGGTGCTTCCACTCTCATCAAGCGGTGCTTGGTGGGTGAGGGCCAAACGTTTGATGAAGCACAAGCCTACGCAGGCTTTAGCCAGCACTATGCAAAAATAGTCACTGAAAGTAAGCCATATGTTGGCGTTGTAGAAAGTCTGCAAGCTTTAAAGCAAGCGGGTTATCGTTTGGCTTGTGTGACTAATAAGCCCGCGGATTTTACAAAGCCTTTATTAGAAAAATCTGGCTTAGCAGATTTTTTTGAGGTGGTGGTGAGTGGTGACACGCTGCCAAAAAAGAAACCAGATCCTATGCCTTTGTTGCATGTATGTGAGCAGTTTGATTGTTTACCGCAATCAGCGGTATTGGTAGGCGATTCTAAAACCGACATTGCTGCCGCATGGGCAGCAGGATGTTTTATTTTTACTGTGCCTTATGGTTACAATGGCGGCGTGGAAATTGCAGATTCAGAAGTAGATGCGCAAGTTGATTCATTGTTAGAGATTAATGATTTAATAGAGTTGGCAGAGTAATATTTTTAAGACTTGATAGGTAAACACATGGCACTCAAATCTTTTAGCTGGCGATGGTGGCAATAAGCTGCAACAAAACCGCAAGAATGACCGCGGTTCATATTCGCCCATTTTTTTGAGAAAGTATTACCATGTTACAACCAATTAGTCGTCATGAATTCAATGCGTTAGCTGCTCAAGGCTACAATCGCATCCCTCTTGTTTTAGAGACTTTTGCTGATCTCGATACGCCACTATCGCTCTATATTAAGCTTGCTAATCAGCCTTTTTCTTACTTGCTAGAATCTGTGCAAGGTGGCGAGCGTTTTGGGCGCTATTCCATCATCGGCTTACCAGCAAAAACTCGTATTGTGGCGCACCAACGTCATGTAGAAGTGATTACCGATGGTGTGGTCGTTGAAACTACTTCCGATAATAATCCGTTAGATTTCGTAAAAAACTACCAGCTTCGTTTTAAAACGCCACCTAACCATGCGCTATCTACGCAAGGTTTGCCAAGATTTACAGGTGGTTTGGCGGGTTATTTTGGCTATGAGACTATTCGTTACATTGAAAAACGTCTGACTAATACCATTAAGGCAGATGTTATCAATACGCCAGATGTTTTGTTAATGGTGTCTGAAGAGCTGGCGGTGGTGGATAATCTCTCTGGTAAACTTTACTTTATTGTCTATTCTGACCCTGTGCAGCCAAAGGCTTATGAAGCTGCACATGCACGCTTAAATGCGCTGGTAAGTATTATTCGCCAACCTACTTTGATCCCAGAAGCGGCTGTTTTTGAGCCTCAAACAGCCCATTCTGAATTTGGAGAAGCCAATTTCAAGGCGGCTGTAGAAAAAGCACAACATTACATTTTAGATGGCGACATTATGCAAGTGGTATTGTCACAACGTATTACGCAAGATTTTGTAGCACCACCATTATCACTTTATCGCGCCTTGCGTAGCTTAAACCCTTCGCCCTATATGTTTTATTACGATATGGGTGATCATCATGTGGTGGGTGCTTCACCTGAGATTTTAGTACGCCTTGAAAATGGCACTGTTACCGCACGCCCAATCGCTGGCACGCGGCCCCGTGGCAAAACGCGAGAGAAGGATTTAGCCTTGGCCGAAGAGTTGCTCGCTGATCCGAAAGAGCGTGCCGAGCATGTGCAACTCATGGATTTAGGTCGTAACGATGTGGGTCGTGTGGCGCAAACTGGCACAGTAAAAGTCACCGATAATATGATGATAGAACGCTATTCACACGTGATGCATATTGTGAGTAATGTTGAAGGCAAGCTAAAGCCTAACATGGACGCGATTGATGTGCTGAAAGCTACTTTTCCTGCAGGCACGGTGAGTGGTGCGCCTAAAGTGCGTGCTATGGAAATCATCGACGAGTTGGAGCCTAGTAAGCGGGGTATTTACGCGGGTGCTGTAGGATATTTAGGTTTTAACGGCGATATGGATATTGCCATTGCTATTAGAACCGGCGTAATAAAAGATCATAAACTTTACACGCAAGCGGGTGCTGGTATCGTGGCAGACTCTGTACCCCAAAGCGAGTGGGAAGAAACGCAAAATAAAGCTAAGGCAGTGTTGCATGCAGCGGAGTTAGTATTAGCTGGTTTAGATACAGTTACGCATTTGATTTATGCTCAAAAATCAAGCAATCAAAATTAAAGTAGAGGCGAATGGATATGTTATTGATGCTCGATAATTATGACTCTTTTACCTATAACCTTGTACAATATTTGGCCGAACTTGGGCAAGATGTGCAGGTGTATCGTAATGATGAAATTGATTTAAAAAAAGTCGCAGCGCTTAATCCTCGCCATATTGTCATTTCACCAGGGCCATGTACGCCTAATGAAGCAGGAATTTCGGTGCCGCTCATCCATGAGTTTGCAGGAAAGATTCCAATTTTAGGTGTTTGCTTGGGACATCAAAGTATTGGTCAAGCGTTTGGTGGAAAAATTGTGCATGCTAAACAGCTGATGCACGGTAAAACCTCACAAATTCATCACACAAGCGTTGGTGTGTTTAAAGATTTGCCAAATGCATATATCGCCACACGCTACCATTCATTGGTTATCGAGCGTGAGACCATACCGGATTGTTTAGAAATTACCGCTTGGACAGCTGATGGGGAAATTATGGGCGTGCGCCATAAAACATTGCCGATTGAAGGCGTGCAGTTTCATCCAGAATCAATTCTTACTGAGCATGGGCACGATCTTTTAAATAACTTTCTAAGCGCTTACTAACATGTTTAAAGAAGTGCTTAATCAGCTATTAAATAGACAAGACTTACCATTTGAAAGCATGCTGGAAGTTACGCGGCTGGTGATGAGTGGTGAACTATCGCCTGTGCAAATTTCAGCTTTTCTGATTGCCTTGCGTATGAAAGGCGAAACCATTGATGAAATTGCCGCCGCTGCTACCATAATGCGCGAGTTATCGACTAAAGTAGAAGTGACCAATACTCAATGCTTGATTGATACGTGTGGTACGGGTGGTGATGGTATTGAAACCTTTAATGTTTCTACTGCAAGTGCATTTGTGGCTTCTGCAGCGGGTGCAAAAGTGGCAAAACACGGTGGCCGCTCTGTTTCTAGTACGTGTGGCAGTGCTGATGTGCTAGAGGCGTTAGGTGTGAATGTAAACCGCACGCCGGAGCAAGTCACCGCTAGTGTTGATAGAATTGGCATTGGTTTTATGTTTGCTCCAAATCATCATAGTGCAATGAAATATGCTGCTCCAGTTCGCCGCGAGTTGGGTGTGCGTACACTTTTTAATTTGTTGGGCCCATTAACCAACCCAGCCAACGCAAAGCGCCAAGTGATGGGCGTATTTGATAAAAATTTAACGACTAAATTAGCCAATGTTTTACAAAAACTAGGCAGTGAGCATGTGATGGTGGTGCATGGCGCAGATGGCATGGATGAGATCTCGTTTAGCGGTGATACCTACGTTGCTGAGCTCAAAAATGGCGCTGTACAAGAATATAAATTAAATCCCAAACAATTTGGTATGGATTTACATGATCTAAAAAGCATCCAAATAAAGGATGCCGCAGAATCCAAGCAAATGGTGCTCTCAGTTTTAAATGGCGCCAACAGCCCTGCACGCGACATTGTGTTGCTCAACGCAGGCGCTGCTATTTATGTGGCAGGTTTAGTCGATGATTTAAGTGCAGGCATCACCAAAGCCGCAGAGGTTATTGATAGCGGAGCGGCATTTTTAAAACTAGAGCAACTTAAACATCCATCACAAATCACATCCAACTAACCAAACAATGAACACACACACACAAATATCACGTTATATTTTGCTTACAGCTTTTGCAATCGCGCTGTTGGATGGTTGCAAACAGTCAGATCAAAACTCTGAAAACTTTACAGCCACTACCTACTTAGAGAGTAAGCACTATGTTGCTGATGTTAAGCAATCTTCTACCGATGCTGGTTCGGCGATTACTAGTAATAAAGACAGGTTAACTGGTAGTTCGTCTAATTTCAAAGATAGCAAGCTGTCAAGCTCAGCCAATGTGGAAACTTTATATGCTGAAAAAGCTAGCCATGCTCAAGTAGATGATACAGGGCAGGTGGTGAAAATCTTATCAGATGACAACGAAGGTTCACGCCACCAAAGATTTTTAGTTAAAACCGCGAGTGGGCAAACTTTGTTATTTACACATAATATTGATTTAGCTGGTCGCGTAGAAAATATTAAAGTAGGCGATACCATCGACTTTAGAGGCGAGTACATCTACAACGAAAAAGGTGGCATAGTACACTGGACACACCACGACCCAGCACATCACCACTATGATGGTTGGATAAAATTTAATGGCAATACTTACCAATAATTTTAATTAATAGAATGCCTTATGTCAGATATTTTAAATAAAATTTTAGCGACTAAACTTCAAGAAGTCACTGCAAGTAAGATTCTTGCACCATTGGAAGTGCTGAAAACAGCGGCTCTCGCCATGTCAAAACCACGTGATTTTATTGGTGCAATTCAAGCTAAAACTGCGGCTGGTCATGCGGCTGTAATTGCTGAAATTAAAAAAGCTAGCCCCTCAAAAGGTGTTATCCGTGCTGATTTTCAACCCGCCGAAATTGCTAAAAGCTATGAGAAAGGCGGCGCGGCGTGTTTATCAGTGTTGACAGATGTTGAGTATTTTCAAGGCCATGCAGATTATTTAAAACAAGCACGTGTAGCATGCAATTTACCCGTGCTACGCAAAGACTTCATGATAGACTCATATCAAGTTTATGAAGCTCGTGCGATGGGGGCAGATTGTATTTTGTTGATTGCAGCTGCCATTGATTTAGCTAAAATGCGCGAACTAGAAAGTGTTGCACATGCGTTAGGCATGACCGTGTTGGTAGAAGTGCATAATGGTGAAGAGTTGGATTTAGCCTTGCAATTAACAACGCCATTGCTGGGTATTAATAATCGTAATTTACGTACTTTTGACGTGACGCTTGATACTACGCTTGGCCTGTTAAATCGCATTCCAGTGGATAAAATGGTGGTGACAGAATCTGGCATTTTCACCTCGGCAGATGTGTCGTTAATGCGAGAAAATAATGTGCATACATTTTTAGTAGGCGAAGCATTCATGCGCCAACCAGAGCCAGGTGTTGAATTGGCTAAAGTGTTTTCTTAAAGGATTTTCGTGATGGCTAACCAAGTTCTAGCAGCTCGTCCACGCCGCATGCGTCGCGATGACTTCTCTCGTCGTTTGATGCGCGAATATGTACTAACTACCAATGATTTAATTTATCCAGTATTTGTTTTAGATGGTAAAAATCGGCTAGAAGATATTGCGTCTATGCCTGGTGTGCGGCGTCAAAGTGTTGATATTTTGCTAAAAACAGCTGCTGAATGTGTGCAACTTGGCATTCCAGCACTCGCCATTTTCCCAGTAGTCGATGCACCACTGAAGAGCTTAGATGCAGCCGAAGCTTATCATCCAGATGGGTTAGTGCAGCGTACAGTAACGGCCCTAAAACAAGCATTTCCTCAACTAGGCGTGATTACTGATGTTGCCCTCGACCCCTATACAACACATGGTCAAGATGGCTTGATTGATGCAACAGGCTATGTACTTAATGATGAAACGGTTGAAGTTTTAGTGAAACAAGCGTTAAGTCATGCCGCAGCAGGGGCTGATATTGTGGCACCGTCTGACATGATGGATGGTCGTGTGGGCGCAATTCGGCAAGCTTTAGAAGAAGCCGACTATATTCACACACGCATTCTTGCCTATTCAGCTAAATATGCTTCCGCATTTTATGGCCCTTTCCGCGATGCAGTAGGCTCATCTGCCAACTTAGGTAAAGGCAATAAAAATAACTATCAGATGGACCCAGCAAATAGTGATGAAGCCATTGCAGAAGTTGCTCTAGACATTGCAGAGGGAGCTGATATGTTCATGGTTAAGCCTGGAATGCCCTACCTAGATATCGTGCGTCGCGTAAAAACAGAGTTACAAGTACCTACTTATGCCTACCAAGTTAGTGGTGAATATGCCATGTTAAAAGCCGCTGCACAAAGTGGCTGGCTAGATGAAAAAGCGTGCGTGATGGAAAGTTTACTTGGATTTAAACGCGCAGGCGCAGATGGCATTTTGACTTACTTTGCAATGGATGCAGCGCGTTGGCTAAAAGACTAGATTTGGCTATTAGGCTAAGCTACTAAGTCTTAGTTAAGCTACTAAGTAAGTTAAGCTA
>JACMMS010000131.1 GCA_014378915.1 Methylophilaceae bacterium | reverse complement strand
GGAAGCACCCACTGCAATGCCACGAGAAATCTCCTCCCGTTCAGCTAAGCTAAGCGATCGAGAAGATCGACAGCGCGTAGCAGGTAAAATGCCGCCGTTGGCTGACAATACGCCGTGTACTGATCCCGCATGTTTACCGAGGGCTCTACCAGTATCACTGAGTGATTGCCCTGACTTCCATCTTTGCCATCACGCTGCCTGTCTGTGCTGAAGACAGCCCTGGACGTCCCATTCCAGCCATAAATACCACCCTCCAAAATTCATATTAAATCAGATGGTGTTGCATTGACCAGTTGAACGCACCTCGGCCTTCTTTGCCCGGGAACTGAAATGAATGATCGGTTAGTTGAGCAGTTACAAGAGAAGGCCATTCCAGCAGTCTAGATCTACCGTGTATTAGGCGCGCGCCCATCAGGATTTTATGCAGCACAACATCGTTAGCAACGCCCCGTGACCATTTGCGCTACTAGCATACATTTGAAAGCCGCGTTTGCCGCCAGCGGTAATACCTATGGCAGTCGACGCCTGCAAGCCAGTTTGGGAGAACGAGGGGTTAAGATCGGGCGTTACCGTGTACGTAGTCTCATGAAGAAACAAGGAATAAAGCCTGTTTGGAAGCGAAAATTTACCCACACTACTGACAGCGAACATAACCTGCCGATTGCAGAAAACACGCTGAACCGGCAATTTAATCCGATGCACCCTAACAAGGCTTGGGTGGCAGATATTACCTATATACGCACACGCAGTGGTTGGTTATATTTAGCCGTAGTGCTTGATTTGTATTCACGCAAGGTAATTGGATGGGCCATGGCACCGAGCATGCCAGCAGAACTGGTCTGCGCCGCGCTGCAAATGGCGATTGCGCAACGCAATCCAGTGGCTGGGTTGAGTGTACATGCTGATCGTGGCAGTCAATATGCCAGTGACCTTTATCAAAAACTACTGGCAAAACATGGCTTGTGTTGCAGTATGAGTCGCAAAGGGAACTGTTGGGATAATGCAGTGATGGAACGTTTCTTCTTGCATTTGAAAATAGAGCGAGTGTGGCGTAAGGATTATGCAAATCATGCAGAGGCGGTTAATGACATCACTGACTATATTGTGGCGTTCTACAATAATGTTCGCTTGCATTCAACACTGGGGAATGTGCCTCCCACCGTTTATGAGCGGAAAACGGCAGCTGAAAAACCTGTTTTAGTGTCCGAAAATACTTGACCATTACATAAATCTATTGTTATACAAGTAGTTAAAATAATTTTTTTCATACAAAAATGTTGTTTCATGATTAAATCCTTAAGGGGTTTTACTGTTAAGTGTTAGGTGCTTAATGCGCTTGTCTTTAAGATGTTGCTAGTTTGCAACTAGCGGCTGTTAAGCACTGTAAAGTGCTTGTAAATCTGGGTAAATTTGGCCTTATTAGATTGTGTCAGTATCGTATGGTTGTTTATGATGGAATTCGTACAGTATTTGAATGCTATTCAAATCGATTGAAAGAGAGTGTATGCAAACCGTATTAATAATTGATGATGATATAGAGCTAGTTGAGTTGCTTAAAGAGTACATCAAGCTTGAGGGGTTTGACGTGGGCACCGAGCATGATGGCGAGGCTGGTGCTCGAGCGGCATTGCAAGGGTTGAGTAGCGGCAAAGCTTATGACATTGTGGTATTGGATATTATGATGCCTAAACTTAATGGAATAGAGGCTTTGCGCCGTATTCGCGCCGCCAGCAACGTACCAGTGATTATGCTCACCGCCAAAGGCGATAATACTGATCGCATATTGGGTTTAGAGTTGGGTGCGGATGATTATGTGCCTAAACCTTCTAGCCCGCGAGAAATCGTGGCACGCATTCGCGCGATTTTGCGCCGCGCCGCGCCTGTGGAAAACACTTTAATGACTGATAAAATCACCGTAGGTGATTTAACTCTGTGGCCACAGCAAAGGCGGCTAGAGTGGCAAGCCCAAGTGGTGGAACTGACTAGTACTGAATTTAATTTACTCGAAATTTTGGTCAAAAATGCAGGACATGTTGTGAGTAAAAATGAGCTATCGGAACAAGCGCTAGGTAGACCATTGGCTAGGTTTGACCGTAGTATTGATGTCCACTTAAGTAGCGTGCGGCAAAAGCTGGGCGCACTGTCAGATGGTCGCAGCTGCATTCACACGGTTTATAGGCTGGGATATCAGTATCTCAAAGAGTAGGCAGAGTAGGCAATTAATGAGTATAAGCATGGGTAGGTTATATTGGAAATTCTTCAGCTTTTTCTTTTTAGCACAAATTACTTCGGTTTTAGGCGTTATTGTTGCATTGTGGATTTATAACCAGAAGCTTGATAATGAATATGCAAAAATTGAAGCTAATCCACCCGCTAGAGCAGTAGTGGAGGCAGCAGCTACTACGTTAGAGTTTGGCGGTGTTAAAAGTTTAAGTGCATTAATTCAGCGTTGGGATGTGCAACGCTTTCCACCTTTATACGCAGTAAATGAGCTTAATCATGAGCTACTTAATCGACCAACGCCGCTAGATGTAATTGCTGTGGCACGTGAAATATTAAGTCGCCCACAGTTACAACAAGCTGTGCAATCTGTTAAAGCTAATGATGGTCATACATATCTGTTGTTTGTACCAGCACCAAGCGATCAATTTTTATTGAATAAACAACTTCGATTAAACTCTAATAAACGGATAATGGATGGGATTCCTGCGACACCAAAACTTAGGCATTTATTTCCATTTATGCCGATTTTAGCTGGCGTGGTCGCGAGTTTTATTTTTGCTGCTCTGCTAGCACGTTATTTTTCTACACCTATTAAACAACTCAAGCGCGCTTTTCATAGTGTAGCAGAGGGGAATTTAGAAACGCGTATTGGGCAAGATATGGGTAAACGTCACGATGAATTAGCTGATTTAGGCAATGCATTCGATGTGATGGCGGCTCGTTTAGGCATTTTAATGCATAGTCAAACACGGCTATTGCATCAAGTTTCTCACGAAATGCGCTCGCCATTAGCGAGATTGCAATTGGCTGTAGGCTTGGCTAAACAGTCACAAGAACTCCAAAATTCAGATAAATTGGATCTCTCAT
Source organism: Methylophilaceae bacterium (assembly GCA_014378915.1). Classification (GTDB taxonomy): domain Bacteria; phylum Pseudomonadota; class Gammaproteobacteria; order Burkholderiales; family Methylophilaceae; genus JACMMS01. The sequence goes on along the minus strand of JACMMS010000131.1, from coordinate 16,720 downwards.
TACTGCGGATAGAGCGAGAGTCTATGCGGATGGATGGCTTGGTCGGCGAGTTGCTTGAGTTATCACGTTTAGAGTCAGGCAATGTGCAGATTCAAAAAGAATCTATTGATGTGGGCGAGTTGTTAAGCAGCGTGTTAGAAGATGCGCAATACGAAGCAGATGCAAAACAGATTGAGGTTAAGCTTGATGCACAATCAGGCCAGATTGTACAAGGTCAGCCAGACTTGCTATATCGTGCTTTAGAAAACATTATCCGAAATGCGATTAAATATAGCCCCGAAAATAGCCAAGTAGTGATTGCAACAGCCGTCATTAAAATGGATTCTAAAAGTTTAGTTGAATTTGTGCAGATTAGTGTTTCAGACCAAGGTCTTGGGGTACCAGAAGGCGAATTGAGTAAAATTTTTGAGCCATTTTTCCGGGGTAGTAATACCGCAAATAAAGATGGGCACGGCGTGGGTTTGGCTATTGCCAAGCAATTACTAGAAGCGCATGGCGGGCAAGTAATGGCCAGTAACTTAGCGAGTGGTGGATTGGGTGTAAAGGTAATATTCCCGTTTAATGTTTGATTGTAGTATTTTTTAGTGATAACTAATTAATAGCTGCGAGTTACAGCAAACTCAGCTAAGCTCAGCAGCGCTAATTTATAGGGTGAATCTGTAAAGTGCGCGATGGATTTAACTGCTAACCCGGCTTCATTTTTAGCTAAATTTTTCACGTGGTTTAAAGCACCAGTTTGAATGACCGCTTTTAATATATCTGGCAATGGAATAGTCACTTTTCCGCTTTTTTGTTCTATTACTTCGCGAATAATCTGAGTTTGTTGTGCGTTACCATGCCGCATTGCATAAAGTAGCGGCAATGTAGGTTTGCCTTCAGCCAAATCGTCACCTAGGTTTTTTCCAATTATTTCCGCATCCCCAGTTAAATCCAATACATCATCTATTAACTGAAATGCGGTACCTAAACGCATGCCATATTCAGCGAGTGCAGCCTCATTAGCATCGCTAGCCCTATTTATAATGGCACCCAAACGAGTGGCTGCTTCAAATAATTTAGCCGTTTTGTAGTGTATAACTTGTAGATAGTCTGAGTCTGTAATGTCGGCGTTGTGAATATTTAGTAGTTGAAGTACTTCACCTTCGGCAATGACATTGGTCGTTTCCGCCAACACTTCCATTACACGCATATTTTGTATTGCAACCATCATTTGAAAGGCACGTGAATAGACAAAATCACCTACCAGTACACTTGCAGCATTGCCAAACATAGCGTTAGCTGTATGCTGGCCGCGACGTTTAGCCGATTTATCCACCACATCATCATGCAATAAAGTCGCTGTGTGAATAAACTCAACAACGGCTGCAAGCTGATGGTGATGAGGGGCAATTTTACCAAATAAGCCAGCTGATAGTAGCACGAGTGCTGGTCGCAAGCGCTTGCCTCCACTGTTGACGATGTAATCGGCAATGTTGTTAACAAGACTAACTTCGGAGTGAAGTGATTGGCGGATAACCGTATCGACAGCGGCCATGTCTTCATGAATGCAGGATTGAATAACGCTTAATGTCACAAAATAAACCAAAAAATAGTTATGGCAATTCTAACATAGCTAGCCTGCATATATAGCGCGAGATTGCGTCGTGAGCCTAAGCCGCACTGTGATAAAATCACTACCTTATCTAAAATTAGTCATTATTTATGCAATTTTCTCTCCATAAACAAGATGGTTTAGCAAGGCGTGGCACCGTTCATCTAACGCACGGTGATGTACAAACGCCAGCATTTATGCCAGTTGGAACCTATGGCACGGTTAAAGCAATGTCGCCATCAGAACTCAAGGAAATAGACGCGCACATTGTGTTGGGCAATACGTTTCATTTATGGTTGCGCCCTGGTTTAGACGTAATTGAGGCGCATGGTGGCTTACATCAATTTATGGGCTGGGATGGTCCAATTTTGACTGATTCTGGTGGTTTTCAGGTATGGAGTTTAGGTAAGCTACGCAAAATTAGTGAGGAGGGTGTTAAGTTTCGCTCGCCGATTAATGGTGATAGCTGCTTTTTAACACCAGAAGAGTCCATGCGCATTCAAAAAGTACTCAATGCTGATATTGTTATGATTTTTGATGAGTGCACGCCTTACCCAGCTACGATTAAAGAGGCGAATGACTCTATGCAATTGTCGCTGCGTTGGGCAAAGCGAAGTAAAGCAGCTCATGAAGGTAACCCTAACGCTTTATTCGGTATTATCCAAGGCGGTATGTATGAAGACTTGCGCGATATTTCATTAAATGGTTTAACTGAAATTGGCTTTGATGGTTACGCAATTGGGGGTTTATCGGTTGGCGAGCCTAAAGAAAATATGTTACGAATTTTGGCGCATATCGCGCCAAAAATGCCCAGCGATAAGCCGCGTTATTTAATGGGTGTAGGCAGGCCAGAAGATTTAGTTGCAGCGGTTTCCAACGGTGTTGATATGTTTGACTGTGTAATGCCAACACGCAATGCACGTAACGGCTGGCTGTTTACTCAATTCGGCGATATCAAACTGAAAAATGCGCAATACAAGCTTGATACTAAGCCGTTAGATAGCCATTGCAGCTGCTATACCTGCAAAAATTTTAGTCGTGCTTATTTGCATCATTTGCAAAAGGTAGGTGAAATTCTTGGGGCACGATTAAATACTATTCATAATCTGCATTACTACCAAATGCTCATGCAAAGCATGCGCCAAGCAATTGAGCTTGGGACTTTTAATCAGTTTCGCCTAGCCTTTGCCGCTAAACGAAACCGTAATAATGAAGCTTAGCTGTAATAATCAAGCTTGCGTTAGGTTAAACCCATTGAATTAACCCGAAGCTTTAACACTCTATGTTAAAATTTTGCAATTCTTAAATTATGAAAGAAAATTATCGTGTTTATTAGCAATGCATATGCAACTCCAGCGGCTGGCGTAACAGACTTAATGAGTTTTTTACCGATTGTGATCATCTTCATTTTGTTCTTCTTTATGATCATCCGTCCCCAAATGAAACAAGCTAAAGAAACACGCAATATGGTGGCAGCGCTTAAAAAAGGCGATGAAGTGACAACTACTGGTGGCGTAATCGGTAAAGTTACTAAGGTCGGTGATAGTTTTGTTAGCATTGAAATTGCAACAGATACGGTGATTAATGTACAAAAAGCAGCAGTGCTAACACTTTTGCCACCTGGTACTATTAAATCGATTTAATCTTGTTATTTAATCGGTTCTACTCCACTTATTCCAAAATTTAAACGCGTGCTATTAATCGAGTCTTTATCATGAACCGTTATCCAATGTGGAAAAATATCCTAGTATTAGTGGCACTAATACTAGGCCTTTTATACTCCATGCCTAATTTATTTGGCGAATCGCCAGCAGTGCAAATCACTAGTACCAAATCAACTAATAAATTAAATTCTGCTATGTTGCAAAAAGTAGAAACGGTGCTCAAGCTTGCCAGCGTGACATATGAAGCATTGTATTTAGATGCGAGTGGTGTGAAGGTGCGTTTAGCTAATCCTGATACACAAATTAAAGCCAAAGATGTTTTACAAAAGAATTTTGGCGAGGATTATACAGTCGCACTTAATTTGCTATCACGCTCTCCAAACTGGTTGCGTAGCATTGGTGCTTTGCCTATGTATTTAGGGTTAGATTTGCGTGGTGGTGTGCATTTCTTGCTGCAAGTTGATATGAAAGCCGCGATTGATAAAGCCGCAGAAAGCTCAACTGGCGATTTTCGACTCGCTTTGCGTAAAGAGCAAATTCACTACATAGGTATTTCACGTGAAGGTCAAGTAGTGCAAGTGCGCTTTGAAAAAGCGGAAGACTTGGCGGTTGCCAAAAAAATCATTGCTAAACAATTTTCAGATTTAACTTTAACGGAATCTGATGATGGTAAAGACAAGATATTAACGGCCACTATGGGTTTAGCCGCGCAAACAAGGATTCAAGATTTTGCATTAAAACAAAACTTGCAAACCCTGCATAACCGTATTAATGAGCTTGGCGTTGCCGAGCCGATTGTGCAACAACAGGGTGCAGACCGAATTGTGGTGCAATTGCCAGGGGTGCAAGATACGGCTAAAGCCAAAGAAATTCTAGGCCGCACCGCGACGCTAGAAATTCGTATGGTAGATGAAGAAAAAGCCGATTTAGCGACATTAGAAGCCGCAATTAAGGGTCAAATCCCGTTTGGTGATGAGCTATATAAAAACCGTGATGGTCGTCCTATCTTGGTTAAAAAGAGTGTAGTGCTCACGGGAGACCGTATTACAGATGCTGGCCCTGGTGTTAATCAGCAAAGCGGTGGTAATACTGTGAATGTGACATTAGACGGTCGAGGTGCTGGCATATTTAAACAAGTTACACGCGATAACGTGGGCAAACGCATGGCCATTTTACTCATTGAAAAAGGTAAAGGTGAAGTAATTACTGCGCCTGTAATTAATGAGGAAATCGGCGGCGGGCATGTGCAGATCTCTGGCATGGCCAGCGCGCAAGAGTCTACTGATATTTCATTATTACTACGTGCTGGTGCACTTGCTGCCCCAATGGAAATCATTGAAGAACGGACCGTGGGCCCGAGCATGGGTGAGGAAAATATCAAGCGTGGTGTGCATTCAACCTTATGGGGGTTTGCTGCAATTGCTGTGATGATGATGATTTACTACATGGTGTTTGGCAGCGTTTCAGTATTAGCTTTAGGCGTTAATTTACTGTTACTAGTGGCAATTCTTTCTATGTTGCAAGCTACACTCACCTTGCCAGGTTTAGCGGCTATCGCGCTAGCACTGGGTATGGCGATTGATGCAAACGTTTTAATTAATGAACGTATTCGAGAAGAATTGCGTAACGGTAATACGCCACAAGCCAGTATCCATGCTGGTTATGACCGCGCTTTCGATACAATTTTAGATTCCAACGTGACTACATTTATTGTCGGTATTATGTTATTTAGCTTTGGTTCTGGTCCTATTCAAGGCTTTGCTGTGGTGCATTTGCTCGGCATTATGACGTCGATGTTTAGCGCGGTATTTGTATCACGTGCAATTGTGAACTTGATTTATGGATATCGTCGTAAAGTCACCAAGCTTTCTATCGGACAGGTTTACAAACCAGCCTAAAACCTAACCTAAGTACTACTCTGTCACTCTCCTCGTGTGGGAATGAAGAATGGACAAGTTTTATTACGTAATAAACGATAAAGAAAACGAAATATTATGGAATTATTTAGAATTAAAAAAGATATCCCGTTCATGAGCTACGGCAAGCTCACTACGGCTATTTCACTAGTTACATTCATTTTGGCTGTAGTATTTTTAGTCACGCGCGGCTTAAATTTTGGAGTGGATTTTACTGGTGGCACAGTGATGGAAGTCAATTATCCCCAAACAGCTAATATTGATGTTATCCGTAAAGCGGTTGATGGCATTGGCCTAAAAGAGGCGACAGTGCAAAACTTTGGTACTAGTCATGATGTGCTAATCCGTTTACCTGCTAAAACAGGGCTGACTACAGCCAAACTTTCTGAGCAAGTTTTAGATGCTTTAAAAACAGAAGATAGTACAGTAGAAATGCGGCGCGTTGAGTTTGTTGGCCCGCAAGTGGGTGATGAACTGTATGAAAAAGGTGCACTGGCCTTACTATTTGTTTCGTTGGGTGTGGTTGTTTACTTATGGTTTCGCTTCGAATGGCGTTTTGGTATTGCTGCAATTATTGCCAATATGCATGACGTGGTCATTATTTTAGGTTTCTTCGCTTTCTTTCAATGGGAATTTAATCTTACTGTGTTAGCTGCGATTTTAGCGGTACTAGGTTACTCTGTGAATGAGTCAGTGGTGGTTTTTGACCGAGTGCGTGAAAACTTCCGCAAAATGCGTAAAGCAAGCGTGGTAGAAGTGATTGATAATGCGATTACTCGTACAATGTCACGCACCGTAATTACCCACTTAATGACACAAACAATGGTATGTTCAATGCTATTTTTTGGTGGAGAAGTTTTACATAACTTTGCGTTAGCTTTAACCATTGGTATTTTGTTCGGTATCTACTCCTCTGTATTAGTAGCATGTCCTATCGCCATGTGGCTTGGTGTTTCACGTGCCAATTTGGTTGGTGATAGCGAGAAAAAGGAAAATAGTAAAGAAAAAGAAGTAATTGAGGCAATGCCTGAGTAAGCAACTTCTACATGGTATGAATGGTTAATAAGTTAAAGAGCGGATTTTACATCCGCCTTTTTTATAGCGCTTCTATAATCGCCCTGCTATTATGGTATTGAATATTAGGCAATTAGCACATAATCAGTTTTGAATAAAATAGTATTCACTTGATAAGCAATCCCTCTAAGAGATACACTAGTGCCATCGCTGACTACTAGTTAGACCCCCGTTGGACAATATTCCCATCCACTTGCAGCTTGCCATATTGGTGATGCTGCTTTCCATCTCAGCATTTTTTTCAATTGCTGAAACCAGCCTCATGTCTGCCAACCGCTACCGTTTGCGACATTTATCCAAAGAAGGTCGCCGAGGCGCGCGGCTAGCGCTAGCATTGCTAAACAAAACCGATAAGCTATTAGGTGTTATTTTATTAGGCAACACACTCTGTATCGCCGCTTCTACTACGCTTACTACGGTGATTAGTGTTAATTTTTTTGGTGAAGGAGACTGGATTTTAGCGGTGAGTACACTGGCTATTAGTTTTATGATTCTAGTATTTGGTGAAATCTCTCCCAAAGTTATTGCTGCGGCAAACCCAGAGAAATGGGCAATGATGACTAGTTATATGCTTTACCCACTACTCAAAATTTTTTATCCTATCGTTTGGGTTGTCAATTTACTAGTCACTGCATTTTTGCGACTGTTTTCAATTAAGCCTAACTTTGAAGAGGTCGCACACTCAGTGAGTATGGAAGAGCTTAAAAGCATCGTCACAGATGCTGGTAGTTATATCCCCAAAAAGCATCGTACCATTCTGCTTAATCTCTTTGATTTAGAAACAATTACAGTTGATGACGTGATGACAGCACATACGCAAGTGGAATCAATCGATTTTGATGCACCTCTTGAGGATATTTTGCAGCATATCTCAAATAGCCACCACACACGCTTACCCGTGCGTCAGGGAGATAGTGAAGAGATTATTGGCATTATGCATGTGCGCAAAATCATTAACCAATTGCGTCAATACCAAGCTAATGGTAATGAAATAGACGAGGATTTAGATAAAGCTGCGTTAAAAGAAGTGATTGCTGAGCCTTATTTTATTCCTTCTGGCACGCCGCTTTATATGCAAATGCAGCAGTTTCAAGAACACCAGCAGCGTATCGCCTTGGTGGTAGATGAGTATGGCGAATTTAAAGGTTTAGTCACTTTAGAAGATATTTTAGAAGAAATCATTGGCGACTTTACTACACAATCACCATCGCGTGCTACTGGATATCGTAAGGAACCTGATGGAAGTTGGCTGGTTGATGGCAGTAGTTCACTGCGTGAGCTAAATAAAAAACTCAATTTAAACTTACCATTGGAAGGACCACGCACGCTTAATGGTTTGGTTTTAGAGCATTTTGAAGATATTCCTGAGCCAAATACAAGCTTTAGAATTAATGGGCATACTTTAGAAATCATCCAAACCCACGACAGAATAGTAAAAAGCGTTAAAATTTTTCCTTAAGCCATTCGCCAGTAAAATGTACTATTTTGCTTATCCTGCCAATAGTTCATTATTTAATTTGATATAAAGCATGAATCCCCCTCATTTTGGACTTGAATTTTTTAGTATTCGGCTCAAAATAGAAATAAGTAAATTAACAACAAACAAACCATTGAATTGAGTCACTGATGGCAAGAACGCAATCAGGTGATACCGCACTAAAGCCCAGTGCGGTAAAGCCCAAGCTACCAGAAATGTTTAAAGTAATGCTGTTAAATGACGATTACACACCTATGGAGTTTGTAATCGAAGTAATCGAGCGTTTTTTTAACAAAGACCGTGAACAAGCAACGCAAATTATGCTCAAAGTACATACAGAGGGTTTGGGTGTATGTGGTGCCTACCCACAAGATATCGCTGAAACAAAAATGAACCAAGTATTAACTTTTGCGAAAGAATATCAGCACCCTTTGCAATGCGTCATGGAGCCAGCTTGAATATAAAATGGCTTATTAATTGCTTGGCTATTAGTAATGGTCGCGTTACATTGAAGATTTAGCAGTAGCTGGTGAGTTTTTAATATTTGAAAAGAAATAAGCGAGTAGTACTGAAGTGCCATAACCGTGTTTTAGTCTATAAAAGGTGATGAAATGATAGCGCAAGAATTAGAAGTATCTCTACATATGGCCTTTATGGACGCAAGACAAAAGCGTCATGAACTTATCACGGTTGAGCACTTACTGCTGGCCATGATTGATAATCCAACGGCTGCTGAAGTGTTGCGTGCGTGCGGTGCTAAGTTTGATGTGCTACGTGGAGAACTTAAGGGATACATTGAAGAACACACCCCTACTGTATCTGGTCAAGATGAGGTGGATACACAGCCAACATTGGGTTTCCAGCGCGTGATTCAACGTGCGATGTTGCATGTGCAATCATCTGGTAAAAAAGAAGTAACAGGCGCTAACGTGCTAGTGGCTATTTTTGGCGAAAAAGATTCCCATGCGGTGTTTTTTCTTCAACAACAAGGCATCACGCGTTTAGATATCGTTAACTTTATTTCGCATGGCGTTTCTAAAGTTAACGAAGGTGCTGCTAAACCTGAAGGTGGCGAGCAAGAAGCTGAAGCGGAGGCAGCACCTAGTGGCGCGCTTGAGAGTTTTACGCTTAATTTAAATGCACAAGTAGCAGCAGGAAAAATTGATCCACTGATTGGTCGTGCGGCTGAATTAGAGCGTGTCATCCAAACATTATGCCGTCGCCGTAAAAATAATCCGCTACTAGTGGGTGAAGCCGGAGTAGGTAAAACTGCGATTGCCGAGGGTTTGGCTCGTCGTATAGTAGAAAAAGATATTCCAGATGTATTGGCTAACGCTACTGTCTATTCACTAGACATGGGTGCATTGTTAGCGGGTACAAAATACCGTGGTGATTTTGAGCAACGCCTAAAAGCAGTAATGAAACAACTCGCAGAGAAACCAGAAGCCATTTTATTTATTGATGAAATTCATACTTTAATTGGTGCAGGCGCAGCTAGTGGTGGCACATTGGACGCAAGCAACTTGCTTAAACCTGCACTATCAAATGGCACGCTTAAGTGTATTGGTGCAACCACTTATCAGGAGTATCGCGGTATTTTTGAAAAAGACCATGCGTTATCACGTCGCTTCCAAAAAGTGGATGTGGTTGAGCCTAGTGTGGCTGAAACCATCGAGATTCTAAAAGGGTTGAAATCACGCTTTGAAGATCATCATCATGTGAAATATACCATTGCTGCGCTCACAACAGCGGCAGAGCTCGCTGCCAAATACATTAATGATCGTCATTTGCCAGATAAAGCCATTGATGTGATTGATGAAGCTGGTGCTGCGCAACGTATATTGCCAAAATCTAAACAGAAGAAAGTGATCGGCAATAAAGAAATTGAAGATATCGTGGCAAAAATTGCACGTATTCCGCCTAAGAATATCAATACTGATGATAGAAATGCACTTAAAACTTTAGAGCGCGATTTAAAAGCAGTGGTATTTGGGCAAGATAAAGCCATTGAAGCGCTATCATCAGCCATTAAAATGGCACGCAGTGGGTTAGGCCCAGGCACTAAACCAATTGGCAGCTTTTTATTCAGTGGTCCGACTGGTGTGGGTAAAACTGAAGTGGCTAAGCAATTAGCTTACACACTAGGCATTGAGCTTGTGCGTTTTGATATGTCTGAATATATGGAACGTCACGCAGTGAGTCGGTTAATTGGCGCACCACCAGGCTATGTAGGGTTTGAGCAAGGTGGTTTGATGACTGAGGCCATTACCAAACAGCCTTATTGCGTGCTGTTACTAGATGAAATTGAGAAAGCGCATCCTGATATTTTCAATATTTTATTACAAGTAATGGATCACGGTACGCTGACTGATAACAACGGACGTAAAGCTGACTTTAGAAACGTCACTATTATTATGACGACTAATGCGGGTGCAGAAAACTTATCTAAATCAAGCATTGGCTTTACTAATAGTAAAGATGCGGCAGATGAAGCTGCGGATATCAAACGTATGTTTACACCTGAGTTCCGTAACCGTTTAGATGCAATGGTTTCATTTGCGCCACTCTCGCAAGATATTATTATCCGCGTTGTAGATAAATTCTTGATTCAATTAGAGGATCAATTGCATGAGAAGAAAGTGGAAGCAACCTTTACCGATGCATTAAAAGCCTATCTAGGTAAAAAAGGTTTCGATCCACTCATGGGCGCACGTCCAATGGCACGATTGATTCAAGACACGATTCGGCGTGCTCTGGCTGATGAATTACTGTTTGGCAAGCTCGCCAACGGCGGTCATGTGACAGTAGATGTTGATGATAAAGATGAAGTAAAACTGGTGTTTGATGTGGAAGAGGCCGTTGTAATTTAGTGCTTTAGCTATATTAAAAAAGACGCAATTTATTGCGCCTTTTTTATTGATCTAAATAATAGTTTCAAGTCTTTTTCATCACGCTCAAAAATAACTTACTTTCAAGGTTAGCCTTTAGCCAAGCTCTCAACTTTGGGTAGGGTAAATTTTCAAACCATGCTTCATCGACCCCAGCGAATTGTCGAACAAATGGGAAAATAGCAATATCTGTTAAGCCAATACTTTCTCCTGATAGAAAGTTATTGTGGCTAAGTAAATTTTCTAATTTGATTAAAAACACTTCACAATTTCCTCTATGCGCTGATGGCGATTTTTCTGGGAAGCGAATGGCATACTTATAGCGATCTAGTGATTGTTTAAATGTGGTGTCATTCTCCGAAATGAAATGCTGTGTAACTAAATTTTTTGCATCACTAGTTAACCAATTGTCTGGGTCATTGTTAGCCAAACCCCATGCCATAATTTGTAAACTTTCATCAATCACTGTGGTATTGCCACCTTCTATTATTACTAATACCGGCACTGTGCCTTTCGGTGAAGCTTTGAGCATTTCTGCAGGTTTGTCTTTAAGTGAAATTTCAATAATTTCTATTGCAATACCTGCATATTTGAGTACCATTCGTGCTCGCATGGCGTAAGGACAACGACGGTAAGAATAAAGTTTTGGTAATGTCATGCTTAAGTATCATTTACCCTAAAGCTTTGCAGACCTCTGGCACTAGTGTAGTGCCGCGATAAATCAAACCGCTATATACTTGTACTAAGCTTGCGCCTGCTGCAATTTTTTCGACAGCGTCTGCGCCGCTTAAAATGCCACCCACCCCTATAATGGGTAGTGCACCATCCAAGCGCTTAGATAATCGTTGAATGACGATAGTTGATTGATTCCGTACTGGCCCACCAGATAATCCGCCAGTTTCGCTGCCATTGCCCATACCAGCGACTGCATCACGAGCAAGCGTAGTGTTAGTGGCTATTACGCCATCAATTTTTTTTAGCATAAGTAAATCTGCAATTTCGTTTACTTGAATTTCAGTTAAATCTGGTGCGATTTTTAGCGCGATTGGTACATAGCGCCCATGTTGTTGTGCAAGTTTTTCTTGCTCAGCCTTTAATGTTGCGAGTAAGTCAGATAATGCGTCTTTTTCCTGTAAGGCACGTAAATTCTTGGTATTAGGCGATGATATGTTGACCGTAACGTAACTGGCGTATGCATACACTTTTTGCAGGCAAATTAAATAATCATCTACTGCGCGCTCATTCGGCGTATTAAAGTTTTTGCCTATGTTAATACCTAAGATTTTATTAGAAGAACCACCTTTAAACTTGGCAGCTTTTACATTATCAATGAGATGATCGACGCCTAAGTTGTTAAAGCCAAAGCGATTAATAATGCCTTGCGCCTGAGTGACGCGGAATAAGCGCGGCATGGGGTTGCCAGGCTGCGCGCGTGGAGTAGTGGTGCCAATTTCGATAAAGCCGAAGCCTAATGCTGCTAAGCCATCAATATAAGCGCCATTTTTATCCAATCCAGCTGCCAATCCAATCGGGTTAGGAAAAGTTAAGCCCATTACTAGTCGTGGAGAACAAATAATCGGCTTAGGAAGTAGGTTTAATAAACCTGTCTTTTCAGCAATTTTGAGGGTTTTTAGTGTGAGATTGTGTGCTTTTTCAGCATCAATCTGAAATAACAGCGGTTTTGCGATTGAGTAAATATCCATACCTATATTTTACTTTGATTTTTAATCACTGAAGAGGTTTGCTTGATAAAAATACCCAATATGAAAGTAGCACATTGTTTTATTACATTAGCTCCACAATATTGTAAATAGAGTAAGCGTATTATCTTAAGTAATTAAATTGCTAATCACCATCACATAACAGAAGGATTAAACAATGCTTTCAATGTATGAAGTAACAATACCTCCACTAAAACGTATTTTAAATAATCTATCAGCAGTGTTGAAAAAAGCCCAGGACCATGCAGAAATAAAAAAAATAGAGCCGAGCGTGTTAGTAAATGCGCGTTTATTTCCTGATATGTACCCACTCAGTCGCCAAGTACAAATTGCTACAGATATGAGTAAGGGCGCAGCAGGGCGTTTAGCTAATGTAGAAATACCTAAGTATGAAGATATTGAAACAAGTTTTGCTGATTTGCAAGCACGTATTACTAAAACTATCGTGTTTTTAGAGAGTATTAAGCCAGAGCAGCTTGAAAATGCTGTGAGTCGCGATATCACCATTAATGCAGGCGGTAGAACTTTGGAGTTTACTGGGCAACAGTACTTGCTTAACTGGGTGAACCCAAACGTTTATTTTCATGTGACGACAGCCTACGACATATTGCGTCATAATGGTGTTGAGCTGAGTAAACGTGATTATTTGGGAGGGTAATTGCCGAAGTTTTAAGAAAAAATGGCGGCTAAAATTTCAATTAGACGCCATTTAACTTTCTTTTTAAACTATTAATTTTCGCACATTATTTTTTAGATGTAACGTCAGTTTTAGTCAAGCCCACTTCATCACTCATAATATTCGCTGCTTCATTTAGCAAAATATCTTTGGTATCTTTATTTGCTTTCTCTAAGGCTAAATCATCTTTCAAGTTGCGCTCGTTAGACTGCAAGCCATCATCCCGATTCGATGCAGCTTTCTTACTTGCGTTACTATCTTCACGTGATTTTAATATCGCTTCTTTAGCGTCACGTTCTTTTTGACGATCTACAAAGTTGAGTGATATTGAGTTTTTCTTACGTTCTGTTGTCACATCTGCAATATCTTTTACCAAATATTGAAAGTCTTTATCTTTTGCAACACGTGAATCATGATTAGCTTTCAGTGTCGGCACAATGCTCACTAAATTGGCTGTAGTCATATAATCAGCTGCTTTGATTTGTGACCATGGCAAAGCGTTATCATAACTTGCCTCACCAAAACTATCGCTATCTAAAAATGATGGTAAGCTCACATCAGGGATAACGCCACGTAGTTGCGTAGTGCCCCCATTAATGCGGAAAAATTGTGCAACCGTCATTTTTAGCTCGCCAAATTTTGGTTTGCTATTTTTCACTAAATCGTCTAAATCCACGACTGTTTGCACAGTACCCTTACCAAAGCTGGTCTCACCAATGATAATGCCACGACCATAATCCTGTATGGCAGCAGCAAAAATCTCTGAAGCTGAGGCAGATGCATGGTTAATCAATACACCCATTTGGCCGTTCCATGCCACGCCTCTATCGTTATCAGAGTCTACTTTGATTTCTCCTTTTGCGTCACGTTCTTGCACAACAGGACCTTGGTCAATAAACAGCCCTGTAAGATTAATAGCTTCAGTTAATGAACCACCGCCGTTATTGCGTAAGTCGATAAGCACACTATCTACCTTGTCTTTTTTAAGGCCATCTAATAACGCTGATATATCACGGGTTGCGCTTTTGTAATCTTTATCACCTTTAGCTCGAGCTGCAAAATCTTCATAAAAAACGGGTAAGGTGATAACACCAATATGACGTGTAATTGCGCCGTCTTTTACTTCGATAATAGATTTCTTAGCCGCTTGTTTTTCTAAACTGATTTTTTTGCGGATGATGGATACAAACTTATGTTTACCATCGGGACCGGCTTCTGCTGGTAAGATTTCCAACACGGCTAGTGAGTCTGTTGTGCCTCGAATGAGGGCGACGGTGTCATCTAATCTAAAACCTGTTACGTCTACAATCGGGCTACCTTCGCCTTGCCCTACACCGACGATTTTATCGCCTACTTTTAGCTTGCCAGATAATGCAGCAGGCCCACCAGCAACTAGTTCACGGATGGTTGTATATTCATCTTTTTCTTCCAAGACTGCACCAATACCATCTAACGATAACTTCATTGAAATATCAAAATCTTCAGACGCTCGAATGCCAAAATAATTAGTGTGCGGATCAACTGTCATCGCAAAAGCATTCATAAACGATTGAAATGCATCTTCACTTTTAAGTTTATTGATGCCTTTCAAATAGTTGTCATAACGTTTATTAAGTACTTCAACTATATTCTTATCGGTTTTTCCAGCAAGTTTAAGCCTTAGCCAATCATTTTTCACACGCTTTTGCCATAGTTCGTGTGCTTCATCTTCTGATTTTAGCCAGGGCGCTTTTTCTCTATCGTATTGATAGCTTTCTTGTTTAGTAAAATCAAAACCTTGTTTAAGCAATGATTGTGCATAAGTTATCCGTTCTGAGATGCGCTGTTTGTAGAGATTGAAAATAGCAAATGGAATGCCTAAATTCTCGCTTAAAATTGCATCATCAAGTTTTGTTCGCGCATTAGAAAATTGATCAATATCCGTTTGGATAAAAAATATCTTCTCACCATCTAATGACTTTATATAAGCATCAAATATTTTTTGCGATAAATCGTCATTTAACGGAATGGGTTTATAGTGATAACGTTTTAAAACCTCAGCCGATAGGCTCGCCGCTTGGCCTTGTTCTAGGGTCGGTTTTAATTTGGTAAGTGAAGAAGGTGTTTCAGAAGTAGCTCCGTGCGCGGTGGCAGCAAAGGTAAGTAAAACTAACAGTTGAATAATTTTCATGCGTAACCTTGCGAAAGTGAACTTTAAAATAGCGAAACTGTAAAATAATGAAATAGCAAAAATCTTTTTTGTAAGCATTACCTCATGAAGTTAAGCTATTTATAGAGTATATTTGATGATAGACGTTCCTGTGAGTTTGCAAAGATGTGTTAATTCGCACTCTTACTATTTATCTAATAAACCGATAGCTACAAAAAAAGCGACTAAAAAGAAAATAACCAAATTGCCATGGTTAATCACTTTTTTGCCGCTTTCTCGCTTATAGTTTAAGCTTATACATTTAAAGTGCCGTCATCTGTATACAGCTTAATCTTAGTCTAACTATTTGCTATTTAAATCTAGGGCGTGGTGCGTATGTCGCTGCCTTGCCTTCAATGTGTCTAAATGTAATGCGACCATTATTAATATCGTAGGGTGAAAGCTCTAATGTCACTTTATCGCCAGCTAAAATTCTAATATGGTTTTTTTTCATCTTACCGCCAGTGTAGGCAATCAGCTTGTGACCGTTATCTAAGGTCACACGGTAGCGCGTGTCGGGTAATATTTCATCTACTACACCATGCATTTCAATCAGTTCTTCTTTAGCCAATGGCAGTTCTCCATAATTGTGTTAAGTTGTTAAAATTAATGATGCAAAAGTGCTGTATGTCATCATTCGTTATGGGATGACTGAGTGTTGAGCAATGCTTGCGTAATATTTGTAAAATTAAAGTACATTGGAAAGTGCAAAATACTCTCTGCAATTTATATAATGTTGAATAATTACAATTAACTAGCTTAAATTTACTAAATTAATTTAATGTTTGCAGTATATGCTTTGCAAAGATATTTAACAATCTATGTAAGAAAATATTTGACATCGCATTGAATTGTGCGTAAAAAGTGTTATTGCGCTTAAATTTGAAAAAACTTGAGCATTTTGGGGTGCAACCCTTTTTTTGATGTATGAAGGTAAGAACATGGCAACAGGAATTGTAAAATGGTTTAATGACGCTAAAGGCTTTGGATTTATTACTCCAGATGCGGGCGGCGATGATTTATTTGCTCACTTCTCAGCAATCGTAGACAGCGGTTTTAAAAGTCTAGCTGAAAATCAACGCGTAAGCTTTGACGTAACAGATGGTCCTAAAGGTAAACAAGCTTCTAATATCCAGAAAGCTTAGTTTTATTAGGTAAGTGCTTTTAAGCACACCAGAGAAAATGACCCTTTTAGGGTCATTTTTGTTTTATGGGTCTATCTTTGTTTTAAGACTTCGCGGTTTCAAGGTTGAAGTGCAAAAAGCGCAGCATGATGCTGCCTAAAATGCAAATGCATCCGGTGTAAACAACTCAGCAGGGCATTTGAACCCTAACGACTTTCGGGGTCTCGTGTTGAGTCTCCACGCAATCGCATCTAAATCTTCCTGGCCGAAGATACTTAAGTCTTCACCTTTGGGCAGGTACTGACGCAGTAATCCATTGGTGTTTTCGTTAATCCCACGTTGCCATGGACTATGCGGATCTGCAAAGTATACTTTAACGCCCGTGTTTTCTGTTAATTCAG
>JACMMS010000130.1 GCA_014378915.1 Methylophilaceae bacterium | reverse complement strand
AATCCAGATTTTAAAATACTCACGCCCACATCCTGTAAACTCAAAACTGTGCTTTTGCATTGCCGCCCTTTTTTATTTATTTTTAACAATGACTTAATTAGCTGCCAATGATTTTCTTAACAAACTTGATACTACTTTAAGCATTTGAATTTATTGTTAACTAAGCTTTTAAATGTCATGACTTTTAACGTAAGCTGTCTCAGTGTTGGGTAACACTGCTTTCCCAACCAAGTAGCGACCCACCATTCGCAGCATATCGAAGATAACTACCCACAATACCACTACAAAAAATAGCGTCAAATACGCATCTAAATGTTGATTAAAAATAAGCTGCGGTGCAACGGCGGCTTTTTCTGGTGGCAGTAACCCCGCCGCTAATTTGGCTGACATATCATTGGCTGCAGCAAAAAATCCCACGCGAACATCATCACTAAAAATCTTTTGCCAAGCCGCTGTACTCGTTACGGTCACTAACCAAACTAAAGGTAATGCTGTTATCCATACAAATTTTAATTTCCCTGATTTCACAAGAATACCTGTGGCAACACACAATGCAATGGCTGCGAGCATTTGATTGGCGATGCCGAATAGTGGCCACAGGATATTCACACCGCCATTGGGGTCTATTACGCCTATATATAGAAAGTAGCCCCAACCTGCAACAACAATACCGCTTGTGATGAGCACTGAAGGCCACCACGCGGTTTGTGCCATTTTTGGCCAAATATTGCCCAGCATGTCCTGCAACATAAAGCGTCCTACGCGTGTGCCAGCATCCAAAGTGGTAAGTATAAATATCGCTTCGAACATAATAGCGAAGTGATACCAGAGCGCTATCATGCTTTTGCCAAAGGCACTGCCGAAAATGCTTGCCATACCCACTGCCAAACTTGGTGCACCACCCGTACGAGCAAACAAAGTAGATTCACCCATGTCTTTTGCCAACTGATTCATTTGATCAAAGGTGACGGGAAAGCCCCAACTATTGATTTTTGCAATAGCATCTATTGCTTCTTTACCCACCACACCTGCGGGGCTATTAATTGCGAAGAAAACGCCAGGCTCTAGCACTGCTGCGGCTATCATGGCCATAATAGCAACGAAAGATTCCAGCAACATGGCGCCGTAACCTATCATGCGAATATCACGTTCGTTTTCTATTAGTTTAGGTGTTGTACCGCTAGCAATAAGTGCGTGAAAACCTGAAATTGCTCCGCAAGCAATGGTGATAAAGACAAATGGAAACAGCTTGCCGCCAAATATGGGGCCTGTACCATCAATAAACTGTGTTAAAGCGGGCATTTTGACAGTTGGCTGTAAAATTAGCATGGCAACTGCCAACAAAAAGACTGTGCCCAACTTCATATAAGTAGATAAGTAATCACGCGGGGCAAGTAACATCCACACAGGTAAAATTGCAGCGGCAAAACCATAAGCGATCACCGCATAAGCCAGCGACAAACCATCATGATCAAACAAAACACGTAAGTTTGCGTCATGGTCTATCCAACCACCAAATACAACGGCAGCTAGTAGTAAAATCACGCCTATCATTGAAGCTTCCAGCACTTTTCCTGGCCGAATATTGCGGATATAAAAACCAATAATTATGGCGATAGGGATGGTTGATGCCACTGTAGACGTTGCCCAAGGGCTGTGTTTCATGGCATTGACGACCACTAGCCCTAATACCGCGATTAAAATCACCATGATTAAAAACGTACCAATAAGTGCTGCTGCCCCGCCTACCACACCAATTTCGTCGCGCGCCATTTGACCAAGGCTGCGTGCATTACGGCGTGTAGAAAAAAATAGCGTGACCATATCTTGTACTGCCCCACCGATTACTGCACCAATTAAAATCCAAAGTGTGCCTGGTAGATAGCCAAACTGCGCGGCAAGTGTAGGTCCCACCAATGGGCCAGGCCCTGCAATAGCAGCAAAATGGTGACCAAATACCACCCATTTATTAGTAGGTACAAAATCACGGCCATCATCTAAGCGCTCAGCTGGTGTGGCACGAGTTTCGTCAATGACTAATACACTGGCAGCAATCCACGCAGCATAAAAACGATAAGCAATGGCATAAATGCAGACTGCTGCAGTAATAAACCACAACGCACTGATACTTTCTCCACGATTAAACGCAATACCGTAAACAGCCACTAAACCAATTAAAACCACACTTAGCCAAATTAGCTTATTCAAAACTCTATTCATAACTATCCGCTGATTTAAAAAAGTCATTTAAATAAGCGCTTAGTATAATTCAGAATATAAAATTATCGTGATTGTCTTGCTTAAACTTGGCAGGAGCCATTGGACATGGCAGCAGCCACTTTAGATTTTAATAGCTTAATACAAAAGCGTTATTTAATAGATTTCATGCTACCGAAGTGCAGCGCATATTGCCGCGTGAATTCGGCCCCGAAAAAGAAAATCTGTGATGAATAATAAATCCAAAGTAATAGTGCAATCACGGAGCCTGCTGCACCAAAACTGGATGAGATAGTGTTATTGCCTAAGTAAACGCCTATGCCATATTTCCCTAAACCAAACAAAACAGCAGTAAAAATTGCACCAGTGGTGACATCGCCCCACGAGAGAGCAACATTGGGTAACATCTTAAAAATCACTGCGAATAAAGCAATGATAATAATAATAGAAATGAGGTTGGACAATACAAAAAAGAAAACACTAGCGTTGGGGAATAATCCGCTCAAATAGTGTTGCAATAAGCCTAGCACAGCACTTAATACTAAAGATATTAGCAAAAGAAAACCCAGCACTAACACAATACCAAAAGCCAATAAACGCGTTCTTATCATTAAAGCAATCACTGATGGTTTGGCAGCAATGCGATTAACTCCATGTGTTTTGGATTTAGCTGGCATGGCCCAAATCTCGTCCAAGCTTTCTTTAAGTTCAATGAACATTGTAGTTGCACCTAGCAACATCAGGCTAGTAGCAATAAGGGTTGCAATTAAACCATCCGCTGGGTTACGCGCTGACAACAGCATTGACTGAACAATATCGGCACCACTCGCGCCTATCATCAGCTTAACCTCACCCACTATTCGACCCTGTGCTGCATCCACACCAAAAAAATAACCTGCTAAAGCAATGGCTAATACTAAAACAGGCGCTAATGAAAACAAGGTATAAAACGCAAGTGCCGCGCCTTTACTGGCGCCACGGTGATCAAACCAAGCTGTAATGGAAGCTAGTAATACATCTTTTAAATTTGCCAACACATCATTAAATGTTGTGAAAGCTTTCATTTATTGTCCATTAAGAGTTGTTGATTACTAATAGTTAGCAGTTTACTTAGTGCATGAAAAAGTAAACGATCACTAAAACTACGCCAGGAACACCTAATAACCACGCTAAAAAATATTTACCCATTTTTTTAACTTTCAATTTAATTAATTAACTTAATTAAATTTTAATTAAGTGCATATTGAGTCGCAAAGTGGTTTTGTTCCTAAAAAAGCGTCAGACTTTTCTTACATTGATTGATGACAGAACTTAGTTAATATTTTTAGTATCCTATCAAATTGTTTGATAATCTCACATTAAATTTAAAGAAATCATGATGAAAAAAAATAAAATATTACGATATATCAGCGCAATCTTTGTTAGTTGCATGATCAACTTTACAGAGGTTCAAGCTAGCATCTGTAATGATACTAAGAGTTTGCATGCCATAGAGCAACTTGAAAGTGCAAAACTATTGACTAATGCTCCGACCTTCAAGCATGGCTGGGAAAACGGAACTATTACACTTCAATTTACAGAAAATACTTCAAAGCTCGTTGCTGAACCTAGCCTGTGTAGCGCGCAAATGTTACTTACTTTACCTCAAGCTGATTTAGATGAAGTAAAAACTTACTTTGAGGCCAATCCAGCTAAAAAAATACTGTTGGATGGGCAAGGCTATACCATTCCAGAAAAAATGAATCATGTAACCTACCAATACTCTCTTGGTACACAGGGCATCATTACTAATAATTCAGACAATCAAGATTTAATGGCTTTGCATCATGGCATTGAATATGTGTATCAATTATTAGCGCAAATTCGTGTTGAAGTTAAACCTACTGCACAGAATTCAATCGTTTGGAGTGCAGAGCAACAAAAAGCTGAATTCAGCATATGTTCAAATAAATATAGCAACACTAAAGTTAACTTAGCAGATGCCTGCAGTTGCCGTATTAGCCGGTTAGCCGAAACTATTGCTCCAAAACAGATGGAGCTTATTCATTTTATTAGCAGCCAACCTTATTCCGCAGCTACAGGGGTACTAACAATTTACCAAGACTTTTCTAATCAAATTAATGAAGACTGTCACATTTATAAAAAATAATTAATGATTCTTGGTGCATTAAACACCCATGGATAATTTGATGGTTTATTTTGGTGCATACGCCCGTCAAAAAGTTTTTGATGGTGCATTAGCTCATGTAAAGTGCGTTAATCTATGCAATTAATTTTCCCATACCTATAAAACCGAGTTGTCATTTTTTCATTCACCATACATTTCAATGAGTTAAAATATATTTAAATTATTGGCATAGCTATTGCTATATTTAATTGAAATTACTTGTGCGTGTTATCTAATGGTGAGTTTGCTATGTTAAAGGTGATGATTGTAGATAGTGATTTAGAGCGTACATCGCCTCTAAAGCAATCATTGATTGATACGGGTTTTGATGTCATTGCACATATAGAAGATACCGATAATTTAGATGATGCATGTTGTGAGTTACAACCTGATATTGTCATCATAGATACCGACTCGCCTAGCCGTGACACGTTAGAAAATATATGTGTGATGTCGATGCATGACCCTAGGCCCATTGTGATGTTTACGCATGACGATGATAAAGCCATGATTAAGTCGGCAACGCAAGCAGGTGTTTGCGCTTATGTAGTAGGCAGCATCCCAAACGGGCGTTTGCGCCCAGTAATTGATGCAGCAATTGCAAGATTTGATGAGTTTAATCAACTTAAAGCTGAGTTACATGAAGCCAATGCAAAATTAAGTGAGCGCAAAATTATTGATCGCGCGAAAGGCTTGATGATGAAGCAACGCGGAATGACTGAGGAAGAGGCTTATAACGCACTGCGAAGCACGGCAATGCAAAAAAACATGCGGATGGCTACTTTATCCGAACAAATAGTAGAAGCGGCAAAACTTTTGCTTTAAGTAATACAAGATTAAAAGAAATATCCAAAGGCGGATAGTTTCTAGTTTCAAGAGATTTGGTTTGACTAAATTTTAGTACCAGCAGTAAGTGAAGACAAAGGCGTCTTGATCATTGGGAAATTTTCATTTACTGAATTTCCCAATGATCAAGACGCCTTTTTTATTTGTTTTTTTTAGAGATCACCGTAACGATTAGGAGCTTTAAATGAGTCAAAAGGAAATTAAGCTAGTTGATAAAGCTATTGTTGATGTTGCAGTTGATAAACAACGCCGTGATTTTTTTAAATTGAGTGCAAGCACTTTAGGCGCAAGTGTTTTAGGCGCAAGTGCCTTGATGGGATTAGTGCCTGGTGGTATTCGTAGGCAAGCTTATGCAGCTGGCTCTGATGCACCTGAAATTACTGAAGTAAAAATCGGCTTTATCCCGCTTACAGATTGTGCACCTATTGTTGTAGCGGCTGAAATGGGTTTTGATAAAAAATATGGTA
Source organism: Methylophilaceae bacterium (assembly GCA_014378915.1). Classification (GTDB taxonomy): domain Bacteria; phylum Pseudomonadota; class Gammaproteobacteria; order Burkholderiales; family Methylophilaceae; genus JACMMS01. The sequence goes on along the minus strand of JACMMS010000130.1, from coordinate 5,849 downwards.
TTAAAATTATTCCAGCTAAACAAGCCTCTTGGGCTGCAATACGCGATAAAACTGTGAATGGCGAATTACATGCTTCACATGTCTTATATGGCTTGATTTATGGCGTACAAATGGGCATTGGTGGTCAACAAAAAAATATGGCAGTGCTGATGGGCTTGGATCATAACGGCCAAGCGATTACGCTTTCAAATCAACTTAAAGACAAAGGAGTAGTGGATGGTAAAACATTAAAGCGCTTACTAGACAACGAAAATCGTGACTACACATTTGCGAATACCTTTCCAACAGGTACACATGCAATGTGGCTCAATTACTGGTTAGCTGCCAATGGTATTAATCCTGTTAAAGATATTAAGTCGATTGTTGTGCCTCCACCACAAATGGTCGCCAATATGCGTATTGGTAATATGGATGGCTACTGTGTAGGCGAGCCTTGGGGCGCACGTGCAATTTACGACAAAGTGGGCTTTACGGTAACAACCACACAAGATATTTGGACAGATCACCCAGAAAAAGTATTAGGTACAACTGCCGAGTTTGTAGCCAAAAACCCAAATACAACCCGTGCGATGATTGCTGCCATTTTAGAAGCATGTAAATACATCGAAGCAGTAGAAAACCGAGAAAAAGTAGCACGTTTAATTTCTGGTAAAGCTTATGTCAATACGCCAGAAGAAGTGATTGCTGGACGTTTTGTAGGTGAGTATGACAACGGTTTAGGTAAAAAATGGAAAGATCCTAACTACATGAAGTTCTACGGTGACGGCACCGTGAACTTCCCATATCTTTCAGATGGAATGTGGTTCTTAACGCAGCACAAACGTTGGGGCATGCTAAAAACTGATCCTGATTACTTGGCTGTAGCGACTAAAGTTAACCAGATCAAGATTTACACTGAAGCAGCTGGTTTAGCTGGCGTGCCCATTCCAAAAAGTACGATGCGCTCAAGTAGGTTGATGGACGGCGTGGTTTGGGATGGTAAAAACCCAGCAGCTTATGCAGCAAGTTTCAAAATTAAAGCTTAAACCATTTATAGGTAATTAAATTTTAAGGTGAATTGTAGGATTGGTATTTATTTATAAACAACCAAACTTGCTACTGAGTCATTAGGTGCTTAGTAGCAAGCCTATCTAAATTTAAGGAAAAGATAATGAGCGCAGTCACTTTAGTTAAAGATAGTGTTAATGCAACGACTCAAGAATTAGATGTTGAAAAAATAGGCATAGCTAATGCGGCGAACGATCTCGTGATTGAAGATTCAATGCCTACATCAAGAAAGAAGGTTAAAAAAACACAGCCGAACTACACAAGAAAAATTGACAGTGAATTTGTGACTTTCTTAAAAAACATCATTCCGCCAGCATTTGGTTTGTTGGTATTTTTAGGGCTGTGGAGTGTACTCACTATATTTCAACCTGCGCTGCCAGGCCCAGTTAGCACATTTAAATCTGCAGTTTTAGTATTTAAACACCCGTTTTATGTCAATAGCTTAGACGATCAAGGTATAGGCTGGAATATTCTTTCTTCATTAGGTCGTGTTGCTATGGGTTTTGGCATGGCCGCACTAGTGGGTATTCCACTGGGATTTTTAATTGGTCGTTACGAGTTTTTCTCAAAAATGTGTGCGCCAGTAATTAGCTTGCTCCGCCCAGTTTCACCACTTGCTTGGTTACCGCTTGGATTACTAGTATTAAAAGCAGCTGCACCAGCAGCCATTTGGGTGATTTTTATTTCTAGCGTTTGGCCGATGTTAATCAATACCGCAGTAGGCGTAAGCAAAGTGCCGCAGGACTACATGAACGTTGCAAAAGTACTTAATTTAAGCGAGTGGAAAATAGTCACTAAAATTTCGTTTCCATTTGTATTGCCCTACATGATGACGGGCGTACGTTTATCGATGGGTATTGCATGGTTAGTGATTGTGGCTGCTGAGATGTTGAACGGTGGCGCTGGCATTGGTTTCTGGCTGTGGGATGAATATAACGCTTCAAATTATGAGCATATTATTATTGCAATTTTTGTAGTAGGGATTATTGGCCTATTACTTGAGCAAGGTTTAATTCTAATTGCTAAACGCTACAGTTACGAATAATTAAGGGGATCATCATGCAAACTTCTACCAGTGTTAACACCGAGAAAAAAGTGGCGACTATTCCTGCACAAGAGCGCTATATGCAGCTTGAAGAAATCAACATGACTTTTGTGACAAAAAAAGGAACTTTTGAAGCGCTTAAAAATATTAATTTAGATATTAAAGAGGGGGAGTTTGTTTCTATTATCGGTCACTCTGGTTGCGGAAAATCAACAGTACTTAATTTAATTGGCGGCTTATTGGAGCCTACAAGCGGCTTACTATTTTGTGCAGGTCGCGAAATTTTTGGCCCGGGTCCAGAGCGTGCTGTGGTATTCCAAAATCACTCATTATTACCTTGGCTCACTTGTTACGAAAATGTCTATTTGGCAGTTGAGCGTGTTTTTGCACTTAAAGAAACTAACGAGCAACTTAAAGCACGTACGAATGCCGCTTTAGAGTTAGTCGGGTTAACGCATGCCACAGATAAACGTCCAAATGAGATTTCAGGTGGTATGAAGCAACGCGTAGGTATTGCTAGAGCCTTAGCAATGGAACCAAAAGTGCTGTTATTAGACGAGCCGTTTGGTGCATTAGATGCATTAACTCGTGCAAACCTTCAAGATGAACTGATGAAAATCATGATGAAATCTGGCTGCACAGCCGTAATGGTGACGCATGATGTAGATGAAGCTGTATTGTTATCTGACAGAATTGTCATGATGACCAACGGTCCAGCGGCTACCATAGGCGAGATTTTAGATGTGACATTAACACGTCCGAGAAATCGTTTAGGTTTAGCAGAAGATCAAGAGTACAACCATCTACGTGGTGAAGTATTGCGTTTCTTGTATGACAGACATGCAAAAAAAGCCGCTTAGGTATTAATACTGTAAGTGAGTAGGAAGCATGATGACAGCCAATGGGGGAGACAACATGTTGAGCAATAAGTATGTAAGTTTCATTGATAAATTAAGAAACAACTAAAAGAAAGGCATTAATAATGCAACCTACCACACATTTAAAAAGCATCACTCTCGCAACACTATTAGCACTAGGCTCAATTAGCGCTGCACAGGCTGAAGAAGCAGAAAAAGAATACACGTTTGTTGATTCCATTATTGAAGGCAAGCCAATGACTAGCTTTAGATTGCGTTATGAAGAAGTTAATCAAGATGGTTATCAACCAGGAAACTTAACTGGCGCAACTGCACCTGCTAATAACCCAACACGTAATAATCAACTTAAAGACGCTGAAGCGGTGACATTACGGAGCTTAGTTGGCTGGCAAACTTCGCCATTTCATAATTTTAGCGTGGCTACACAGTTAATTAATGTAGCCAAATTTAAAGATGATTTTAATGACAGCACCAATGGCACTCGCATTAATAGCGTTTCAAATCAATCTAACAAAGTAGATTACGCGAAAATTCTTGATCCAGACTACACAGGCGTTAATCAGTTATATGTAGATTGGACAGGTATTAAAAACACACGTTTCCGCGTTGGTCGTCAAGCTATCAATTTAGATAATGTACGTTTTATTGGTGATATTGGTTTTCGTCAAGTCATGCAAGTAATGGATGGTGTTTCTGTTGTGAATAAAACGATTCCAGATACGGAGTTTTTTCTAGCGCACATTGAGCGTATTAATCAATTCACTACTCAAGGACGCTCTGATGGCGCTTTAGAAATCGTAAACTTAAAATATCGCATATCCCCAACAGAATCAATTACTGGTTACGGTTATTTATCTTCATTTAAAGACTTAGGTTTAGGTCGCTCATGGTTTGGTAATGGTGGTAGCAACACGCCAGCCAATATCAGTAAATTTGGTACCGCTAACCAAGAAGCAGATCAAGGCAACAAAACATTGGGTTTGCGCTTAGATGGTATTCACCCGTTTAATCCAAATGTGCGCGCTTTATACACCGCTGAATATGCAAAACAAACAGATTATTCAGGTGGTGATAGCCGTATTGACGCGCATTACTACAAAGTGGGCGGTGGTGTAGGTTTAGATAATTTCACTATTCGCTCTGACCAAGAGTTGTTATCAAGTAATGATGGTAACTATGCTTTCCAAACACCATTTGGTACTAACCATTTGTTCCAAGGTTGGACAAATAAATTCTTAGCGACACCTTTAGAAGGTATTGAAGATAGCTTCGTAACAGCAACTTACCGCTATAGCGATTTTGTTTTTTTTGCTGATTATCATGTCTTTAGGTCTGATAAAGACTTCCACACAGTGGGTAGCGGCGCAGCAACCAATGGCAATAAATTTGGTACTGAATGGGGCGCAGCCGTCACTTACAACATCAACAAGAATATGATGGCTAAGCTAGAGTATAGTAAATTTAGTGAAGATGACAAATATGCATTGTTGCCAACGGCAGTTCCAGATGGTGCAACGCCAGCTGCAAGAGCAGCTAACACAGCCAATGCAAACCGTGGTCGTTTCCGTGATACAGATAAACTCTGGCTCACAGCGATGTATACATTTTAATTAATAGCAATTAATAAAATCAAAGTAAGCGTAACTTGGGTTACGCTTACTTTTTCTTCCATCAGAAGTTGATGCTAATTCAGCCAAAATGTTTTAAACATAAAATGAACTTGGCAGTTTTAAAGTAGCATAAATACTTTATCTAAACGTCTGTAAAAATGTTTAGCCATCAGCAGCCTAGTAATGGCTAACAAAGTAGAAAAGCATGAGTTGCTTTTTACATTTCAAGATATTGACTTTCACTATCATTGCCATTTGAAAGGATACTTAATGACAGTTTTGAAAGCACCAACAGCAAGCCTAAATAAAAATCGCGGTTTACTAATTGCTGTGAGTTTATTCTCAATATTCAATACATTAGTGTTTGCACTTAATTTTTATACCTCATCTACATTAGACGATGGTGCCGTATCGATTAATTTATCTGGTAGGCAACGCATGCTTCGCAGCGTACAGCCAAAATTCTATTCAATATGCAATTGGATGGAACCCAAGGTCAATATGACATCAACAACAAGATTGAGCTAAAAAAGTCGTTAAACTATTTGATAGCATGCTCGATGCTTTTAATCAGGGTGGCGATGTGTTAGGCGGTAATGAAAAATCTGTTTAATTAAGGGCTGTATTCGACCAAATGAAAAAAAAACTGATTAAAGATGGATTGAGCATTTGGCAGTCTTATAAAGTTGCCCTAGAAACCGTGATTCGCAAGCGCATTGTCAATGATGAATCATTGAATATAGCAGCTAACTACGCAAGATTGCATAATTTAGAGTTGTTAAAGCTAATGAATACGCTAACGACTAGCGTAAAAGCCGCAACGAAAAATAAGGCGAGCGAACTTAAAACCATTCAAACCATTGCTTTAGTATTATCACTATTACTATCTGCCAACATTGTGTTTAACGCACTAGGCAAGCTACGTAGTGCCGATACATTAGCTATAAAAGCCCAGCGAGAAAACACTGAAATTCAAATACAGTTAAAGAAGGTTTATTTCTTTTAGACGCAAAGTTTTTAATTGGTAGTCAGTATTCAAGCTCACTTAATAAAATCTTACATCAAGAGATTTTTGAGGGTATCCTGAATTTTGTGTAAACGTCGTTTAATCACTGCTGAGACATTCTTTCCTCAAACCAAATAGTAAACCTATTTAACGCAGGTTTCCAATCACACAGTGGCATCGTCCATTTCTTGCTGATATTAATCAGCGCCAAATAGAACCATTTCATCACAGCCTCATCGTTAGGGAATGAGCCACGGCTTTTT
>JACMMS010000129.1 GCA_014378915.1 Methylophilaceae bacterium | reverse complement strand
GTTCACGCATTTCAGTGTGCCAGCAATTTGCTCGGGTGAGTAGCCTTGTCTTAAATAATGCATGACCGCTTTCCAAAGCGCATGGCCACGCTGCCACCATCTTTCAATCCTAGGTTTGACTGACAACTCATCTGCTCTACCTTGAGCCAATGCTGCGCGATACTTGCCTGCAATCACCGGTCGACCACGCCCAGGTTTCTCTTTGTGTTTCTTCCATCCATTACGGTGAAGCTCTCGGCTAATAGTCGAAACAGATCAACCCAATCCAACCGCAATCCAGCTAGACTTAAACCCTAATGTTAACTGCGCCTATATAACACTGCGCTCTTCAATACTGAATTGTTTGTAATTTCCCATGCATCATTTTCCTTCGAAAAATGTTGCACTTCAAATTTGAGCGCGCCCATCTTTAACTTGAATATAGTGTCTGTAAATAAAAATTGGCACAATCAATGTTGCAAAGTCAAAGCCTGCCTTTAGCGGACCAGCACTCCATACATCAGCCCCTAGGCCCATTAATGCTAGATTTACATAACTTAATAAACCGCCTAACAACAACAAAATAGTTGGAGCCCTCTACTGATCCTTGATAAAGCGTACATGATTACCCCGCCATCGAGGTCATAATTGAAAGCAATAGCGCTAAAATTAGCATAATCACTAATACTGTACCAATTACTTTTCCACCACCCAACATACTATAAATGGCATCTGCACCAACCGCGTCAACCAGAGTTGGCGTAACAAGATGTACTAAACTAAGAATTGCTTGAAAGGTAATGGGCACTAGAGAAAAAAGTAGCATTAATGCGCAAAGATAATCCAGTTTCAATCATACTTGAATCAAACAAAGTGATCTGCCAGGAGGTAATTACTGCATCCAGTACGAATAATGCGCTTAAAATATATCGGGCTGCCAGTAACACATAGACAGCAGATATATCTTTAGTATCATCATAGAGAATAGATTGCATTATTCGTATTGACTTAGCCATCTACTAAATCGGGGACTTATCACCCATTTGTTAAACTGAGTAATAAGTCTCATCGAGCAACTTACTCAACTATCAATACTTAGACACGCCTGGAATCCAGTCAGTGCCTGCCAGTGGTACTTTTGCCATAGCTGATGCTTCTACAGTCAATGCTACCAAGTCCTCTGGTTCTAAATTATGTAAATGAGATTTACCGCAAGCACGTGCAACTACTTGTGCTTCCATTGTCATCACAGAAATGTAATTAGCGAGGCGGTGACCAGCGGCAACAGGGTCTAAGCGTTTCATTAATTCAGGATCTTGCGTAGTAATACCAGCAGGATCTTGGCCTAAATGCCAATCGTCGTAAGCACCCGCAGTTGTGCCAAGCTTGTTGTACTCTGCTTCTAAGTGGGGTTCATTATCACCTAATGCTATTAATGCAGCAGTACCGATTGCTACCGCATCCGCGCCTAATGCGATAGCCTTGGCCACATCAGCACCATTACGAATACCGCCAGATACAATGAGCTGCACACTGTTTTTACCATTGCGATATACACCCAAATCTTGCAATGCTTTTACCGCCGGACGAATAGCCGCCAAAATAGGAATGCCAACATGCTCAATAAAAACTTCTTGTGTGGCTGCGGTACCCCCTTGCATACCATCAAGTACTACTACGTCAGCACCCGCTTTTACCGCAAGCGCCACATCAAAATAAGGACGTGTGGCACCAATTTTGACGTAGATTGGCTTTTCCCAATCGGTAATTTCACGGATTTCGGCAATTTTAATTTCCAAATCATCTGGGCCAGTCCAATCTGGATGGCGGCAAGATGAACGTTGATCTACGCCTACTGGCAAACAGCGCATCTTGGCGACACGTTCTGTAATTTTTTGACCAAACAACATACCGCCACCGCCTGGTTTTGCGCCTTGTCCAATCACCACTTCGATAGCATCTGCTTTACGTAAATCATCTGGGTTCATGCCATAGCGTGAAGGTAGATATTGATAAACCAACATGGTTGAATGACCACGTTCTTCTGGCGTCATACCACCATCGCCGGTAGTTGTACTGGTTCCAGCTGCTGTTGCGCCACGGCCTAAAGCCTCTTTGGCGGGGCCTGATAATGAGCCAAAGCTCATACCCGCAATGGTCACTGGTGTTTTAAGATAAATTGGCTTTTTAGCATAGCGCGTGCCTAGTACAACATCCGTACCGCATTTTTCACGATAACCTTCTAATGGGTAACGGCTGACAGAGGCACCAAGAAACAGCAAGTCATCGAAGTGCGGTAACTTCCGTTTGCTACCTGCACCACGAATATCATAGATACCCGTTGCAGCTGCACGCCTGATTTCTGCCATAGTGTGTGGATCAAACGTTGCCGAGAAACGCGGTAATGTTTGAGGGATATGGTGCTCGACAGTTTTAGCGTCGCTGTTTACTTTATTTGCAACATCATTCATTTTAATAGGCTCCTGCATTATCTACTTTGAAGTTATAGAGGGTTCGTGCAGAGCCGAAGCGTTTAAAGCACTCTGGTGATATAGACGCATGACCAGACTTAGCAAGCAAATCAACTAAAATTTGACGTCTTTCTTCATCCATTGGCTTTTCAATGCAATCTGACCCTAAGCTTTTTACAGAACCGCGAACGAAAATATTAGCTTCGTAGATTGAGTCACCCAAAGCATCCCCAGCATTGCCTAACACAACCAAATTACCTGCTTGTGCCATAAAAGCCGTGAAGCTACCGACAGAACCACCAACTACAACATCGGCGCCTTTTAGCGCAATGGCGCAACGCAAGCCCGCATCACCATCAATAATCAATAAACCACCTTGTGATGTAGCACCAGCGGCATTAGAGGCAAATCCCTTAACATGCACTCGGCCAGACATCATATTTTCAGCAACACCAGAACCCGCACTGCCTTCAATCACAACATGAGCGATTTGATTCATACCTGCAGCGTAATATCCTGCATGACCTTGAATCGTCACGTTAACGTCTGCTTTTAAACCCACAGCAATATTATGAGCACCATTTGGGTTGCTAATTTCAATTGTTTTACCATCTAGTTCACTCGGGTTACTATGCAAAAACTGATTCAGTTCGCGGAGTGGAGTGACATCTAAATTATATTTTAGACTTTCCATACGTACATCTCCTGTGGTGAGGGCTCGAACACTTTTGCATTCTTAATATCTGGCAAATGCGCTAATGAACGAAATTCTGAAGCAATCGCCACATAGTCATCATGTTCCGCCACAATGGCAGGCTTACAAGCAAACGGGTCACGCACTAAAGCTAATTGGTCTTTAGTACCCATCAATAATGTATAAAAACCATCTAAAGCATCAAAACCATGCTCCAATGCTGTCTTCAAATCATCACCCTCGCGCATGCGCCACTCTAGGTAACGACAAGCAGCCTCAGTGTCGTTATCAGTTTCAAATTGAATGCCTTCATGATTTAATTTACGGCGTAAATTATGTGCATTTGAAAGCGACCCGTTATGCACTAAGCACCAATCTTGCCCTGCAGTAAAAGGATGTGCATGCGCAGGCGTTACTGCTGACTCTGTCGCCATGCGTGTGTGACCAACCAAGTGGCTACCACTCATTTGTTCAAAGCCGTAACGCTCTGCCACTTGAGCCGGTGTACCGACATCTTTATAGATGTCCATTAATTGCCCAATTGAGAGTAAGTGCACTTGTGGGTAATGCTCTTTTAGCCAAGTTTTTACTGTGGTTGGCTCCAGATGCGTAGTTAAAACCGCATGATTCGCTTTTTGCGTAAAATTAACGACCTTGCTACCTAAATGCGTTAAAAAGTCGTGCGATAGTTTTTGCCAGTTAAAGTCCATATCGCTGGTATAAAGATTGAATTTACGCTCATCATCTGCTACTGGTTGACCAAAAATTGCTAACCCTGCTGAGTCAGGTCCACGTTCCGTCATGCCGATTAACATGGGCAACATCAATGAACCAATATTGGTACGCATTTTCTGGTTTTTAACCAGCAATCCTACAATTCCACACATCATATTCTCCTAATAAAACTGACTAACTTTCTTTAATGCACTTTTCTTTGATAAATTAAAAAAACTCTACATAACGCTTGATTTCCCAATCTGACACATGGCGTTGATACTCCACCCATTCCATATACTTCATGTCTATAAACTCTTGTGTAAGATCAACACCTAAAGCTTCACGAATCACAATATCCTCTTCTAGAGCACGTACAGCTTCATTAAGATTTTGTGGCAATATGCCGATGCCTGCATCTTTTAGTTGCGCTGGTGAGTAGTCATACAAGTTATCTGCATGACCTTTTCCTGGATCTAACTCACGTGTAACACCATCTAAACCGGCAGCAATCACCGCGGCTGTGGTGAGGTATGGGTTACATCCACCATCAGGCAAACGCAACTCCAGACGACCATAAGGAATGCGCACCATAGTCGAACGGTTATTATTACCGTATGAAATATAAGCTGGCGCCCAAGTGGCACCAGTGAGTGAACGACCGACAACTAAGCGCTTATAAGAGTTCACAGTAGGTGCAGCGATGGCGGCAATGGCTGGCGCATGCGCCAAAATACCTGCCATAAAGTGATAAGCTAATTTAGATAAACCATGCCCTGTTGTGTCAGAGTCATCTTGGAATAGCGTTTTTTTGCCATCGCCAATTGACATATGCATGTGCATGCCATTACCTGGGCGATTGCTAAAAGGCTTAGGCATGAGCGAGCAAATCATACCCATTTGGTTAGCAATTTCACTCGCTGCCATTTTAAACATAATAAAGTCATCAGCGCTTTTTAAACAATCCGCATAAGTGTAATTAATCTCAAATTGGCCGTTTGCATCTTCGTGATCAATCTGATAAACATCAAGACCAGCATCAATAAGCGATTCAGTCAATTTTTCAAGGAAAGCTGATTGGCGCGTAATACCTTTATAGTCATAACACGGCTTCATTAAAGTATCAGTAGCATCAACTGGCAGAATATTGCCCTGCTCATCTTTTTTTAGTAATGAGAATTCTGGCTCTAGGCCGGTATATAAAATCCAGCCCTTTTTAGTTAAGCGTTCAATTTGACGTTTTAATACAACGCGTGAATCAAAACCGTATGGCTTACCTTCAACGTGGCCGTCACAAATAATGCGTGCGTAACCTGGTTGCCAAGGAATTAAAGCTAATGTAGATAATTCACCTACCGCCATATAATCTGGGCCATTGGGTGCAATGCCCATACCACAGATAGCGCCACCTGCAAAGCCAGCACCGTTAGTCAAAATATCATTCAAATGCGCGGCTGGTACCGACTTGACCTTGGCTACGCCGTGTATATCAACAAACTGAGCCAATATATATTTAACATTATTATCTTTTAAGAACTGATTTGCTTCTGCCAACGATTTCATTTTCTTGTCCCCTAGATTTCGCTTTAAAAACTACTTATGTGTGCCTCTAAAATGACTAGCAAGCCCCACTGCCCCGCCCCCTAATTCCCTTGCTACTTCTAGCAACATATTCCACATATAAGCGCCATAAGTACCATCACACCAAACTCTATAAACTTGTTCGCCATTCAACTGATGGCGTAATAATATTGCTGAAATACTTGCAAGCTGAGTCATGACTAGTGTGTTACTTGCCAATGCGCTATCACGTAAATCCAGCATGCACAGCTCGGAAAGCATGTTAAGCACTTCACTGCCGCTTAAAATAAAAGCGGCATCTGCGCGTTGTACTTTGTAAACACCGGCAACAGTCGCTTGATTAAACCTGGCTAACTTTTCAAAAATTTCGTGGCTATATTGGTCTTCGCTATACTGACCTTCAATGAGAAACTCACTACCGCCTAATCTCAATACCAAATATCCTTCATGCTCTACCCAAGTATTTCTGTTCATTGGAATTTGAATACTTTGGCTCATCAACCAGCTTGCGGCTTCTGTGCCTTTGATTCCAAAACTGGCAAAACAACTAACATCGGTGACACCTAAAATACTTTTTCTATTACCTTCAATAAGAGCACCCTCAAACTCTAACGCGACTTCCATACCATTGATTACCCCCATTGTTGGACTTAATGACATAAGCCCGTAAGCAATTGGCGTATTAGAAACTGGTCGCTGATTAATTGTACTCATGTGTATCTCGTTATTCCGCGTTAAAGAATGGTGTCTTAACAATGGTTGCTTTTGCTAAACTGCCATTATCTGTTCTAATTTCAAACGTAGCACCCAATTGATTTTGTGTTGGGTGCACATAAGCCAAACCAATGACACACTTTGCTGCTGGGCTATAGCTCACACTCGTCACTCGACCTTTTATTACCCCGTCATCAATGACTAGATTACAGTCCTGTGGCATCTCACTGGAATAGTCTAAAGGGAGTACAAAGGACACGAGTATTTTATTGCGTGGTTTTTTGGCGATAATTTGAAGGCTACGTTGACCAACAAAAAATGGCTTATCCATGGCTAATGCATGCTCTGCACCGACTTCATAAGGGATGGTCAAACCATCAGTATCGTAGCCTGGCATATGATGACCCAACTCTAGCCTAAGCAAACGTTGCGTATCAGTACCAAATGGACGAATACCTTCTTTTACACCAGACTGCATTAAAGCCTTCCAAGCATTAAGCGCCTGCGCACTTGGCATGTGAATTTCATAGGCCAGATTAGCCACAAAACCCACGCGGATAATACGTGCTGAAAATCCTAGTATTTGTGTTTCTAAGGCTGAGCCTATTGGAAAGTTAGCTTCTGATAATTCAATATCTACCAATTTAGCCAAAACATCGCGCGATTTAGGGCCAGCAATATTAATTAAACCGTAAGCGCCTGTCACATTAACCAAGCCCACATTAAGCTGCCAAATCTGCAGCCAACGCTGCATCTCACGATATACTGCCGCCGCATTAGACGTGCTCACTGTAAGATAAAATAATTGTTCTGCCAAGCGACTTGCAATACCATCATCCACAATCACACCAGATTCATCCAACATTAAAGCGTAACGAGTAGTGCCTACTTTTTGATCAATGTATTTCCCTGTGTAAAATCGCTCTAAAAATAACCCAGCATCTGGTCCACAAACTTCAATTTTGCCTAGCGTGCCACCGTCTATAATACCGACTGACTGCCTTACCGCAATAGCTTCTTGCTGTAACGTTTCTATACGGCTTAAGCCCGATTTTTGGTAATAAGCAGGACGCGACCAAGCACCCACATCCACAAAAACCGCATTGGCTGCCTTATGCCACATGTGAATAGTGGTCAGACGATGAGCGTGGAAACTGCGACCACCCAAATGACCAAATGGTGTGGGGTGAAAAAATGGCCGTGCAGTGGTGGTGCCAATTTTTTCAACTGGTAAATTACGAATTTTTGCGAGTATACGAATCGCATTCATATTTGAATGCTTACCTTGGCTGGGGCCCATACCTACGGTAGTAAAACGCTTCATTAGCTCAATATTATCAAAGCCTTCTTGCGCGGCATTGATAAAGTCTTTAACGGCAATATCTTCATCAAAATCTACAAAATTCTTACCTTTGGGATGCATGACAATTGGATAAAAGTGACTGGGTGAAGCACCTTGGTGATGATCGACATTGATAGTTTCTACAGACTTACCCAAGTACTGCAAAGCAGCTGCTGCTGCACGCATGCCATCAAGACCACGTTGCTTTATGTTGTAAACTCCATTCACTTTACCTGCGGCAAAAATACCATTGGGTAAACTGTTTGGTACAAATTGCTGAATGTCATTATCAAAACGTACACCCATTCCAGATTGATATAATAAAGCTGCGGCTGGCGCCCAGCCTGCACTCATCGCGATACCATCACAATCTAATGTGATGCTATTAGCAGTGTTTGACGTCCCATTTTTCTCATCAAATGGACAAATTGTCACGCCTCTTACACCTAATTTGGATTTACTCGGTAGTGCTTCATAAACACAGTAGGACGAATAAATCTTAACGCCCTTACGCGCTAACTCACCAACATATTGATCACGATCAGCTTCAGCACGCATATCAACTAGCGCCACCACTGTACAACCTGCGTTAAGTAAATCTAGTGCTACACGATATCCATGTGCATTTGCCGTGACCACTACGCAAGTGTTAAATGGTTTAACACCATATCGATAAATCAATCGCTGGGCAGCCGACCCTAGCATGACACCAGGCAAGTCGTTATGACGAAACACTGGAGGCTGCTCAAAAGCACCCGTTGCAGCAATCACAGTTTTCGCGCGTACTTTAGTAATCCCTTTTGCTGTCACAATTGGCACCATATGGTCAGCATAATAACCTGCTGCATAGCTGCCTGTATAAACCTTGATATTGGGCGTTTCAGCCATTTTTACACTCAGCTCATCCAACATCTCTTTAGCAGCATTTCCACCTGCGCGGTCGTAAACCAGGCTACCACCTAGCTGCTGATTTTCATCTACAAGTATTACTTCCAGCCCATTAGATGCTGCCATAAGCGCCGCAGATAAACCTGAAGGTCCTGCTCCTATGACCAACACATCACAATAGGCATTAAGTTTACGTTGAGTAATGCGCGGGTAATTGAAGTTGACAACGCCTAAGCCAGCAGCCTTACGGATGAATTTTTCCCAAAAAGGAAATAAGACCGCTGGACTATGGAAAGCCTTATAATAGAAACCGACAGGTAACAGTGCTGAAATAGAATCAATGATTTTTTTCTTATCATTAACTACTCCGCCTTCAGTATTCACCACCTTGAGCGTCATGCCTGATTGTAATGTGACAACATCAGCACGAATATTAGTGTCAACACCATCGGTAACTAAAATATTCACATCATGATTCGCCAAACTCAGCACGCCTCGTGCGCGGTGATACTTAAAGCTACGACCTAATACCTTAACCCCATTGGCCCATAATGCGCTGGTAATTGTGTCACCCTCATAACCAGTATAGTCTTCACCTTCAAAACTAAATTTGATTACTTTATCGCGATCAATCCATTCGCCTATTTTTTTTGCTAAGCGCATGTTGTCTTTATTTTGATAGCTCATGCTGAGAGCTCCGTATTTTTTTCATCGCCTAGCTTTCCATCGCTTAGATTTTCATTTTTAGGAAATGGTGCTTTACCAAATAAATAGGTATTAAGCACTTCATCACTCAAGGTGTTACGTTCTGCTATAAACCAAGTACCACTGGGTGAATGAAACCACCACTCTTTTTTTACACCAGGGGCATTGTCGCGATAATGTACGTAGCTCGCCCACTCTAGGTCACTACTATTATTAGGATTTGGCATCTCACGATACTCGCCACCGTAGATAAATTCACCTAATGGTCGCAAGCCGTTCATTGGACAGTTAAGAAGTTTCATGTTGAATCTCGCATTTGCTTTTAATGGGCTTCAGTTTAATGACCGACCGAAGCCGCGCCCTTTTCACCTGTTAGCTCGTACTCATCAAAACGAGACAAACGGAATGAATGAATTAAATCATGTGCTTTATCGTGAGCTAAAGTGTGCGCCATGGTTTTACCGCTAATAGGCGTGGCTTTGAAACCCCAAGTACCCCAACCAGCATCCAAATAAAAGCCTTTGATGGGAGTGATCCCCATTAATGGGGCAAAGTCTGGGGTCACATCCGCCATGCCAGCCCATTGCCTGACGACTTTAACGTTAGATAGAAATGGAAACATATCCGCAATATGTGAGGTCAGGCCTTCGACAAAATCAAAGGTAGATTTAGTATGATGAACTTCGTATGGGTCTAACGCTGAACCCATCACTAATTCACCACGTGATGATTGACTCACATAAACATGCAAGCTGCCTGAAACCAAAATGGTATCTAGCCATGGCTTCATCGGTTCAGTCACGCAAGCCTGCAAAGGCTGAATCACAATCGGTGTTTTTAGATTGACCATTTTAGTAATGCGCGGTGTAAAGCCAGCCACTGCAGATAACACCTTGCCCGTGGCAATATAGCCACGATTGGTTTGCACACCCTGCACCTGGTCATTTTTAACGTCAATGCTCTGCACTTCGGTATTCTGGAAAATTTCCACACCCATACTGTCGGCTGCACGTGCATAGCCCCAGGCTACAGCATCATGCCTGGCAATAGAGCCTGGCTCATGATAAAGCGCACCTAAAATGGGAGATTTACCGCTGCAACTAATATCAAGCTGTGGGCATGCTTTAGAGATTTCATCGGTGCCAACCACTTCACTTTTTACGCCGACATGTTTATTGACTTCTGCACGCCAGCGCATTGTTCGCATCGCCGATTCGCTGTGTGCTAGGGTAAAGTGGCCACGATTGGTATAAAACAAATTGATATCAAGCTCGGTAGATAAACCCTGAAACAATTTAACGCTAGCATCGTAAAAATTAACACCATCTGGTGTTAAGTAATTTGAACGAACAATGGCTGTATTACGTCCAGTATTACCACCACCGATATAACCCCGCTCAAGCACAGCAACATTAGTAATACCGTGATCTTTTGCTAAATAATAAGCGGCCGCTAGACCATGGCCGCCACCGCCAATAATGATCGCATCGTAAGACTTTTTAGGAGTCTGGCAATCTCTAAAAAAGCGTGGCTCCTTGTACTCGCCACCTAGAGCAAATTTCAACAGCTGGTATGCCATTCCTAATCCTTAGGTCAATTTATTCATTACGAAATTTACAGATTTACAAATTAATCGTCGCGTTATATGTAAACTTTATTTACCTACATGAAACTTATCCGTTATTAAATCAAATTGAAAAATACTTGTCAAGGAGTTTATGCAACTTGTTTAATTAAGATGAAACACGTATTAGAACTTTCATAATATATCTTGTAAAATCATTAAGTAAACCTATAAAAACTATTAAAAATCGAAAGTGTATATAGAACATATGACCTCAAATAGCGATGACGTTGTTATGAATAAGTCTATTAGCACAGAGCCAACAAGCGCTCAGCAAGAAGGCCAAGGTAAAGCACTAGATAGGTTTTTAGGTAATACTGTTCGTCAATTAAGACTACAGCACAGCCTAACCTTAGCCGAGGTATCACAAAGAGCAGGCATTAGCCGTGGCATGCTGAGTAAAATTGAAAATGGACTATCATCTACCAGCTTGGAAACTCTAGAACAACTTGCAAATGCGCTAGGGGTCACTCTTTCTCGATTGTTTCAAGGATACAACTTGCCCAGCAGCACCGCTCAATTTGTAAAAAAAGGTCAAGGTATGGAGGTGGTTCGTCGTGGTACCCGAAGTGGCCATACTTATCAGCTACTGGCCTACGACCAAGGCCCACAAAAACTATTTGACCCTTTTTTGATTAGCCTTGAAGACCCTGGAGAAGAGTTTCCTAGCTTTGAACATCCAGGAACCGAGTTCATTTATATGTTAGAAGGTGAGCTAGAATATCGCGTAGGCGATGAAGTGTTTGTACTAGAACCTGGTGATTCACTGACATTTCGCGGAGAAATACCGCATCGCCCAGAAAAACATACCAAAATGCCGATACGCTTTTTAGCTATCATCCATTACGACATGCCAACTAGTGCACTAGACGAAGAATAGCAAAATAAAATGACAACCACTCAAATTACTAATGTTGAAATTAATAGTGCTACTTACCAAGACATTCCTGCGCTTGCCGATTTGCTTACAGAGTTATTTAGTATAGAAAAAGACTTTAAGCCAGATACTGCAAAACAGGTAACAGGTCTAGGTTTAATGCTGAACAAACCAGAGCAAGCAGTGATAAAAGTAGCACGCAATGGTGACGGGACAGTGATTGGCATGGTCAGTGCACAATTGGTGATTTCACCCGCCGAAGGCCCCACCTCTGCTTGGGTGGAAGACATGATTATCAGCAAAAATTACAGAGCAGCTGGGCTGGGCAGAATGCTGCTCGTTGATGTGTTGAGATGGGCGCAGGATAATGGTGCCACACGCGCCCAACTCTTAGTTGATACTGAAAACGAACCTGCTGTTGGTTATTACAAACATCTAGGTTGGGAAACCACTCAACTACAAGCTAGACGTGTTTTTATTTAAAAAATTAAAGCTTGCAGCAAGTTTAGTAGATAACAACTCTCTTCCATTCCAGACTTGATCTATAGTCCATTTTAACTTTCAAAAAAGATTTCGGTTTGAAGACTTTGGTTCAGTGCAGCAGCACTCGTCATATTTAAGGTATAAACATTACCTGCAACAATTGCTTGGCTCTTCTGCGGCAAGCTGTGCCATTACACCCTAAATAACTGTCAATAAGCTTTCAACGTTTTATTCTGCACGAGGCGTGCCTCCTACAAAATCCATCCGTATTTGAAATAATAGTGCTTTAATCTTAGGCTGAGTAAACGCTGTTTTAGCTTGATGAATAAAACAAAACAGCACATTCAGATACCGTTTTTTGCTTTTGTAGTGGCGACGCCCCGTCGCAAAAGCAACATATCAAGTCACCAGAAGCTCATGCTAAATTTTTCCATCCAGACCCATTTGAAAGTATTTGTGCACAATTTTATCTTGATTATCTAGCAGCCAATCAATGCTTGGCTCATTACGCATCGCTTTGCGAATAGCTTTAGCGGTTGCTTCACGATGAATATTAAACAAAATCTGATGATCAAGATCTTTCTGCTCAGCCACCACAGGGTTTAACCAAACAGAAACAATGATACCTAAATCATTGGCTTTTTCTTTAGGAATATCACCGCTACGTACAGCATCTAGTACACCGTGAGCTATGGCTGCTTGTACCGTACCCATGAGAATATTGGTATATTTGGTATCTTTAACAGTCACTTTGCTTACCATAATAGTTGCTGGTCGCACCATCACATCTGTATTCAAAAGTGCTAATACGCGAGTATGCCCTTTTACTTGATCGCCCAATAAATTAGCAAACGCCACGCCCATTGGTCCACTCATTTCACCAATAGCCACTTCAGGTTCTGCCGCTGTACCTACAGGGCCACCAGCCACTAAAGCCTCCCCAACTCGCATTACAATATCATTACTCATCATTTGCCCTTTTCAATTAAATATTCACCTTAATGAGATAATTGTAACTTATCTTATACAAAATATCAGTAGCTAACGGTTGTAAAAATAAACTTTGCCATAACAGCTTTAGAAAATGTAAGCTAAATCTAATGAAGCGCTAGCCTAGTGATTTTGTTACTCAAGTCTTTGAGTTAGAAAAAACAGCAGAACAAGTAACAGCGACTATCACCATTACAGCGCCTATTAACTGAGCTTGATTGGGTGGTAAGCCTTCAAAAGTTGAAATCACCATGGATGTGATGGGTACTAGGTTTAAAAAAATCGCTGCTTGTGTTGGCCCTAACTTAGCGACACCTATATTCCAAAACAAATAGGCCACTACACCACCACCAATAGCCATAAATATAAGTGAAATTCCTGCATGTAGGCTAGGCATGGTAAATTCTTGTCCACTCACAATGGCAACTACAGATAAAGCAATGGCCCCAACAATCATAATGCCAGTGGTAGCCGCAAAGCCAGTTACATCCTTGGGCATTAACTGCCGCACTAACACATTGTAGAATGCCCAACTTAATGCAGCGCCAAAAATAAACACATCCCCGGTACCTAGCTTTAGTTTGGCGCCAGCACCCAACACAACAATTGCTACACCAACTAGACCAACGGCAAAAGCCAACATTTTTATATAGCTCAACCTTTCGCCTAAGATCAGATAAGCAACAATACTCGTTAGTAAAGGATTGAGTGCCAGAATAAGTGCGCCATTAACTGCTGAAGTCGTTTGCATGCCAAGAAAGAAAAATAAGTTATATCCAAAAACACCTAGCAACCCAAGAATGATATAACTTCGAGCGTATTTTATAGGTACGCTTTCACGTCGATATAGCGTAATTAAATACATGATTGCAGCAGCAATGATGTAGCGGCTAGCCCCTGCAACATAGGGATGCATTTCTGCAAGCACAGGTTTAGCCAAATTAAAGTTAGCACCCCAGAACATTGCAGCAATAGCTGTCATTAAATAAGTAGTGAAAAGTTGCATCATGGTACTTTCATCACTACATAAATTAACAGTTTTAAATATGAGCGCTAACGTTACTTTAAACTTTACGTTTAAAGTAAACCTAAAACTAAACGCCAATAGTCAGGACTATTGGCGTTTTTTATATCCTTTAATTAGCTTATTTAGAGTTTGGCAATGCATACACAGCAACAATATCGCCCGACTTATAGTTAAATATCGCATTACCCCCCGCAGCTACTGCAACGTATTGCACACCATCAATTTCATAGGTAATCGCTGGAGCATTAACGCCAGCATCTATTTTTGTAGTCCACAGTAACTCACCTGTCTGATTTTGGTAAGCGTTAAAGTTACCATTTCCCTCGCCCATAAATAGCAAATTTCCTTCCGTTGCTAAAACGCCACCAATTAAAGGTTGTTCAGTTTTGTTTTGCCATTTGATTTTACCCGTAGCTAAATCAATGGCTGAGAGTAATCCCCAACGCGGCTCGTCTGTTGGCTCCGAACTTATATAACGAAATGCAGCCTTCCCATTCTCTGCTGGTTCATCATGCAGGGTATAGCGAATAGGCGCGTGGATACCTGCCACAAAAGCGAGTTGCTGCGCTTCATCAACCGCACTTGGTGACCAGTTTGCCCCGCCCAAAATACCTGGATAAAGTGTAATACCCTCTTTAGTGGCTTTAGCAAACAAATTAAGCTGTGGGACGAATGCTTCTGACTTTAGTAGTAATTCACCTGTAGCTCTATCGTTGACGTAATACCAACCAGTTTTACTCGCCTGACCAACGACTGGGATTACTTTTCCATCATGTTTCCAATCGAATAACACTGGCGGGCTTGCCATATCGTAACCCCATACATCATGTGGGACTTGTTGATAATGCCATTTTATTTTGCCTGTATTGGCATCTAATGACACTAGTGAAACGGTATAAAGGTTATCGCCGGGGCGTGTACCATCGGTCATTTGTGGTGATGGATTACCTGTACCAAAAAACAACGTGCCTGTTTTGCTATCAATAGCAGGCGTACTCCAAGCTGAACCGCCACCGAAGCTCCATGCCTCTTTGTTATTTTTTACATTGGCTTTTTCAGCCACTATATCACGGTTGAGTGAAATGCCATCTGATGTAGTTTCGACAAACTTGCCTTCCCAACCTTGCGAAGGGATCGTATCAAACTGCCAGACACGTTTACCGTTATTAACATCATAAGCTGCCAAGAAACCTGGACGACCATAGCGACCAGATACGCCGATCACCGCACCTAATGGAATATCAGCACGTGCACTATCTACATGCAGGCCATAGCCGACACCCGTAATTCCAACAATGACTTTACCTTTATAGATTACTGGCGCCATACTAATGCCAACACCTGTACCGCCATAAGAGTGACGTGCACTATTAGGATCGCTACTATCTAACGATGCTTGCCCTTCAGTTTTGACTGCTGCATCAACTACATTGATATCCCATAATTTTTCACCGGTTTTTGCATCAAGCGCAACTAAGCGCGCATCTACAGTCCCCATGAACACTTTGCCATTACTGACAGCAACCCCTCTATTAGCTGGGCCACAACACATTTTCCATTCCTTGTTGCGTTCATGCTTATAGCGCCACAACTCTTTACCAGTAGTTGCATCTAAAGCCACCACATGGTTGTAAGGCAAGGATAAATACATCACTTTATCAACGACGATGGGTGTTACTTGAAAGCTCGCAGAAATGCCACTTTTATACTGCCAAGCAAGCGCTATTTTTTTTACATTACTCTCATTAATTTGATTAAGTGATGAGAAGCGCTGGCTTGCGTAATCTCGACCATAGCTGGGCCAATCTTTACGCACTTGAGTGTTACTAGATTTGACCGCAGTGCTGCAACCCACTAGCAGAAGACTAGATAAAGTCAAAAATGCAAAAGTTTTAGCCGATGTTTTAATGAGATGTTTGCAGAACATATTAAATAACCCTATAACAATTAATCCAAAGTATACCGCTTAGTATACAAAATTAGAATAAGAAATTGCAGCTCTTAGAGAGATAGTTTTTATCATAAAATGAGTATTGCTTATTGATGCAAAGCTTATAATAGTCACTTATTTAAAGGTGACGCATTTGCTATCTCCATCCAACAACACTCAGAGCGATACCATATTTGCACAAATTGACTGGCAAAATGGACAGCCCTATTCCTCTGCCTTTGATGATGTGTACTTTTCTTCAGACGATGGACTGGCTGAAACACATTATGTTTTTATTGAACAAAATCAGTTAGAACAACGCTTTAACCATTTACAAAAAAATGTGTTTACCATCATAGAAACAGGATTTGGTACTGGACTAAACTTCTTGTGCGTCTGGATGTTATGGCTAAGCTGTGCGCCATCAGATGCTCAACTCAACTTTATCAGCTGTGAAAAATATCCTCTTACCAAGCAAGATTTGACAGTCGCATTGATATATTTTCCAACGTTAAGTCATTTTTCTACACAGCTAATAGAGCGCTATAACGTATCTGATACTCAGCAGAGCATGAGTTTTGATAGTGGACGCATCAGGCTCAATTTGTTAATAGGTGATGCAAGTGAGCAGCTATCCCTGCTAAACGAAGATTTGGCTGTAGACGCATGGTTTTTAGATGGGTTTGCACCAAGCAAAAACCCTGACATGTGGTCAGACAAGCTATTTAAGCAAATGGCAAGCTTATCGAACACAGGCACAACTTTTGCGACATTTACCAGTGCAGGATTGGTGAAGCGTGGCCTACAGGATGTTGGCTTTAGTGTTAATAAAGTGGTCGGTTTTGGTAAAAAACGTGAAATGCTTGCAGGCTATTTCAATGGCGATAAACTTAATAGTTCTGAGGCAGTAGATAAAAACGCATGACTCACACTAAAAATGCGATTGTGATTGGCGGCGGAATAGCAGGCTGTAGCTCAGCTTACTCCCTAGCCAAACGCGGCTGGCAAGTGACGCTGATTGAACAGGCACAAGCTTTGGCACAAGGCGCATCAGGCAATCCAATCGCTGTGTTGTATGCGAGACTCACTGGCAACCCCAGCCTGATTAACCATTTAGCAATAGCCAGCTTTGAGTTTAGTCATCAACTATTGAGCGAGTTAAATTTATCTACTGTTGATTACCAGAAATGCGGTGTATTGCAACTGAGTTTTAACCCGCGTGAGATTGAACGACATCTAAAATTTATGGCGGGTAATCCGCAAAAAATAGCGCAGTATATGAATCAAACTGAAGCCAGTGCAATTGCTGGCATTCCGCTCAATAGCGGTGGCTTATTCATGCCAAACGCTGGCTGGGTTAACCCTTCTGCGTTTTGTAAGGCTCTGGCTAACCACCCGAACATTCATATATGTTACACCAGTACCGCTATCACATTAGCGGCAACTAATGATGGCTGGCAAGTATTTTCGTCTCAAAAATTACTAGCTCAAGCACCTACTGTTATTATTGCCAATGCAAACCAAGCAAAACAATTCGCACAAACTCAACACCTACCTTTAACACCCGTGCGCGGCCAGCTAAGCTCAATACCTAGTCATATCATCACGCAACTAAACCCACTCAAAACCATCGTATGTGGTGACAGTTACTTAAGCCCTATTGTGGATGATTATCAACATGTAGGTACTACTTTTTCACCTAATGACTTAGAAACCAGTATTCGTGATAGCGAGCATATTCAAAATTTATCTGCTTTAAATACCATTACACACGTTGATGTCTCTCAACTAAACAAAACTGAAATTTTAAGCCAATTTAAAGGTCGAGTTGCGTCGCGTTGCCAAACGACAGATTATTTACCGCTAGCTGGTCAATTGATGAATGCGCAGCAATTGACACAAAATCCACCTCGCATTAATGCCAATAGTGAGAGTTTGCCATGGATTAAGGGCCTATACATTAATGTTGGTCATGGGGCAAAAGGCTTAATAACTGCACCATATTGTGCTGAGTTAATCGCTGAAAGCTTAACCAGTTCATTGCCAAAAGTATCTAGAGATATGCTCAACGTGCTAAATCCAAATCGCTTTTTATTGCGCGACTTGGGTTTAAAGCAGTTAGCAAAAACAGCTTTAATGTACAATCATGCTGATGCAAAACATGCAAAAATTGTTGAACGAAGCTTATCAGCTGCATCGTAAAGGCTCTATTTTAGAGGCAGCTAGCTTATACCGGCAAGTATTAGCCATTAATCCTAAAGACTCAAATATACAAATTAACTTAGCCAATATTTGCTTACAGCTAGGTGAGTTTGGGGAAGCTGCTGGCTACTTCAGGCCGTTAATTAATAATCGTTTATTGGATAATGAAACTATGCAGCATAGTAAGCAAGCGCTTTGCCACGCGCTTGAGCAGCTGGGTAACCATGCGCAAACCATCGGCAATTACACTCAAGCTGAAAGTTGTTATCAAGAAGCACTTCAATACAAACCGCGCAATGCTGTTTATCACTATAATTTGGCTAATGCGCAACGTGAGCTGGGCAAATCAAAACAAGCAGCCAACAATTACCAGCTAGCCATTTTAATAGATGCCAGCGATGCGGATTTTCACAATAATTTAGGTAATGTACAGCGCGAGCTTGGTCAAGTAGATGCATCTATTGCGAGCTACAAACATGCGTTACGGCTTAACCCAATGCTGCATCATTCAAAAGTACACTTGGTGCATCAACAACAACATATTTGCGATTGGCAACATTTACTACCGCAAATAAACGAAATTCGTCAATGGGTCACGCAAGTGCCTAGCGCACAAATTTCTCCTTTTGCTTTTTTGGCAATGCCTGGTACTACCGTAGAAGAGCAGCAACAATGCACACTGAACTGGGTAAATAACCGTTTTCAGCCATTAATCAAACTTAAACAAAGTTTAAATTTTAGTTATTTTAAACAAGTCAAAACTAAACTAAAAATAGGCTATTTCTCAGCGGACTTTCGCTTGCACCCGCTTGCATTCTTAATCACTGAGCTGATTGAACTACACGATAGAACACAATTTGAAATTGTCGCTTATTCTTACGGTACTAATGACCAAAGCCCATCACGTAAACGCTTAGAACAAGCATTTGACCACTTTCATGATGTACAAGCACTCACAGAAATCGAGATCGCAAAAAAAATAAATGCAGATGGCATCGATATTTTGATTGATTTAACTGGTTTTACACAAAGTAGTCGCAGTGGTGTACTCGCTTTACGCCCTGCGCGCATGCAAATTAACTGGCTAGGCTATCCTGGATTCATGAGTGCAGATTTATATGATTATATTTTGACAGATGCATTTATTTCGGTAGATATTCAATCGCCGGCTAATCAATCACTACCAATTAAATTACAGCACAATATCGAAAAATTAGCTATTCTACCAAATTGCTACCAACCCAATGACCGCCATCGTCCAGTCGGTGAGTTAACCAAGCGCTCAGACAACAAACTACCAGATGATGCTTTTGTTTTTTGTTGCTTTAACCAAAGCTTTAAAATACTACCTGAGGTTTTTACCGTATGGATGCGACTACTGCATCAAATACCCAAAAGTGTAATTTGGCTATTGGAATCTAACACTTGGGCCACAGCAAACTTAATAACTGAGGCAAAAAAACACGGTATAGCAGCTGAAAGACTTGTATTTGCGCCTAGAACCAGCATCGCCAATCATTTAGCACGTCATCCATGTGCAGATTTATTTCTCGACACACTACCCTACAATGCACATACCACCGCAAGCGATGCATTATGGATGGGCTTACCTCTACTGACTTGTGCAGGAGATACATTTCCTTCACGCGTTGCAGGTAGCCTGCTCACTGCCGCAGGTTTGCCTGAATTAATTACCTACTCTTTATCTGAATATGAAGCAAAAGCGATTGAATTAGCAACAAATCCAGAAATGTTAAATCAGATAAAACAAAACTTGGCTAATCAAGTTAAAAACTCCGCATTGTTTGATTCAAAAAAATTTACAGCCAATTTAGAACAAACATTACTCGGCATCATGTAAACAATTGTTAATAAATGCGAAGTTGGATCTTTGAGGTTTATATTAATATTTTTAAGAGAACCACGCCTTTAATGAAAGCGTCTGGCTTGAGAACAGAAACTTTAATATGATCAAAAGCACCCAATCATGAAATATAATAAGACAGCATACAAACTGCTAGCTTTGGGTTTTACCACGTTTTTTATCAGCCAAGCCCATGCTTTTTGCAATGAATCACAATCAATCTTGGATAGTGCATGTAAAACTGTGACCGATACACGAGATGAAGGCAATGACTCGGTTTACCTGCCTTTTAATACTTACCATCTGCGTAGCGCTTAATCTAAAGAAAAAATAGCGTCTTTTAGAGAAAGTACTTATGGGATTGGTTACGGTCGTACGCACTATGATGAAAAAAATAACTCGAACGAGCTTTACGGTATTGTGTTCTTAGATTCACATAGCAAGCCCGAATATATAGCAGGTTGAGCACATCGATGGCTTGCAGGGGGCCAAAAGAAACGCATGCATTCATAGGCTATACGGCTTTTTTAACAGCGCGTTCAGACATTATGGATTACACGCCTATTCCTGAAATTTTACTACTGCGTCAGTAGGTTATAACAAAATCAATGTAAACACTACATTTATACCAGGCACCAAAGGCAATGGCGATGTATTCTTCTTTTGGTCAAAATTAGAGCTGTAATCACTCAATTACTAGCAGTTACAACCAATAAAGAAACGTCTCGCTGACTTGATGGCGAGTCATTTTTTTGCTAGTCACTAAACTATTCTGGCAATTAAGTCTGAAAACTTAAGCATAGGTCGCATTAAAGCTTTTATGATAAAGTTGCGCTACTAAAAACAACGATTCAATTAGAAAGTAGTCATGGCTGCCATCGATATCACACCTGTTTTAAAATTTATGACAGATAAAAATGGTTCTGACTTATTTTTTAGCACAGGTGCTACCATTCACATTGAAATAGAAGGCGAAACACTGCCTGTGAATAATCAAGCAATGACGCCTGGCATGATCAAAGATATTGCCTACTCGCTCATGAGTGAAGAGCAAAAAAAAGAATTCGAGCAAAATTTAGAGTTGAATTTTGCGATTAGTCGTAAAGATATTGGTCGCTTTCGTATTAACGTTTTTAAACAACGTGGCGAAGTTGGTATGGTAGTTCGTCATATTAAGACGTTGATTCCAAGCTTTGAAACATTAGGTTTGCCCGGTAGCTTAAAAGACTTAGTTTTACGCAAGCGTGGGATTTTACTGATCGTAGGCGCAACCAGCTCAGGAAAGTCGACGACATTAGCATCTATGATCGATTATCGTAATGAAACGACCACTGGACACATTGTTACGATTGAAGATCCCATTGAGTTTGTGCACCCACATAAAAGGTCGATTGTCGACCAGCGTGAGGTTGGCATTGATACGCATTCTTTTGATAACGCATTAAAAAATGCCATGCGTCAATCGCCAGATGTCATTTTAATTGGTGAAATTCGAGATATGGAGAGCATGAAACAAGCCATGGCCTATGCAGAAACTGGGCACTTATGTTTAGCAACACTACATGCAAATAATGCAAACCAAACCTTAGAACGTATTATTTCATTTTTCCCCCAAGAAGCCAGAGCTGGTCTTTTACTGAGCATGTCGCTAAATATTGTGGGTATTGTTGCGCAACGCTTAATACCTGGCATACAAACTAAACGCGTAGCCGCAGTAGAAGTGATGATTAATACAGCCTATGTAGCTGATTTAATACAGAAACAAAAAATAGGTGAAGTTAAAGAAGTGATGGCAGATAATAATGACATCGGCATGAGCACCTTTGACCAAGCGTTATTTAGACTATATAGTAACGGTAAAATTGATGAAGATAATGCATTGGCTAATGCCGATTCACGTAACGATTTATCACTTAAAATACGTTTTGCAGCTGAGGGCAACCGCGGTAACAGCAGTTTTGCACCTATCAATATTTAGCTAATCCAAATGAGCTTAATGCTCATTCGGGTGGTTTAAAGCTGCAAATACAGCGGCTGATAATATTAATGCTCCGCCTATCCATTCACTTAACGTCATGACTTCGCTGGTTAAGTAGTATGAAGCCACTGCAGCGACAATTAACTCAAACAAAAATAATACAGAAGCTCGCGTGGCTGTAATTTTAGTCACGCCATATTGCACAAAATAAGTCGCTGCCATAATTAGTAAAGCAATTAAAACGATAATAAGCCACTGTTTTAATGTGATTAACTGTGGTGCAGGCAAACTTGTATGAATAAATGGTAGCCACAACAGCACCATAGCAATTACACCAATCCATACCGCAAATGATTTTGCATGTAAGCTCAAATAACTCGCTTTACGAGTGATTACGTTGGTCAGTGCAAAGCCCATGCCCGCACTGAGTGCCAGCCAATCAGACTTACTTTGTGGTATTGGCAATGATAATGTGCCGCTGAGTGGATTAGTCAACATAATATAGGCGCCCATCAGGGATATTGTGATGGCGATATATCCTGTTTTGGTGGTTTTCTCATGCAGCCAAAAATGCGCCAAAATTAATGTCCATATGGGTGATAGATAAAATAGCAGCATCACACGCATGACTTCACCATCAATCACTGCGACTACATAACTTAAATTAGTCCAACCTGCGACCAAACAAAGCCAAATAATGCTTTTAGGTATGTCTTTAATAGCCCGCCAATGCTTTGCAAACAACACGCAACCAATGGATACGGCAACAATGTAGGTATAAATACTAGAAGCAATACCCGCTAAGCCAGACTCAGCTAAAATTCGATAGGGATACCAAATGATACCCCAGCAACAGGCACCAAACAAACATCCTAAAATAGCCAATTTAGTATCAAGCGGCTGTGCTTTACTCAAAATAATCCTTTAATCTTTAACATGCTTATATCATCGGGCCACTGCTAATTTTTAGTACATCCCTTATAATTATACCTATGAACTCAAATTTAAATCTGCTACAACCCTACCCTTTTCAACGCTTACGCGACTTATTTAAAGGCATTACACCAAACCCCGCATACTCACCCATCAACTTATCGATTGGCGAACCGAAACATACCACACCACAGCTCATTAAAAACGCTTTGATGGATAATTTAAGTGGTTTAGCGACTTACCCCACAACTGTTGGCATTCCCGAGTTGCGTCAAGCGAT
>JACMMS010000015.1 GCA_014378915.1 Methylophilaceae bacterium | reverse complement strand
TGCTGAATCAGCGGTGAATGGTTTCAGTCATGTATTGAATCGTATTGAAGCACAGAAACGATTATCGATGACGTATGATCAGGGACGTGAAATGGCAAGGCATGCTGAGTTAACGAAAAACACGGGCGTAAAAGTATACTTTGCAGACCCACATAGTCCATGGCAACGTGGGATTAACGAAAACACCAATGGATTACTGCGTCAGTAACTGCCCAAAGGTGAAGACTTAAGTATCTTCGGCCAGGAAGATTTAGATGCGATTGCGTGGAGACTCAACACGAGACCCCGAAAGTCGTTAGGGTTCAAATGCCCTGCTGAGTTGTTTACACCAGATGCATTTGATTTTAGGCAGCATCATGCTTCACTTTTTGCACTTCAACCTTGAAATCGCCAAGTCATTAAAATGAATCATGGTCGACTAATATATGGCAATATAGTTATGTGACCTTAGTTACTAAACTATTACTCAATTTAGCCAATGCTAAGTTTAAATAAGCCGCTTAGCGGTTAAGTTTCAATCATTAAAAGCCACTAAATAATTAAAGCCTATCTATAATTAAGTCTACTTGGAGAACAAAATGAGATTCAAACAATGGATAGCGGTTAGCATGGCCGCGAGTGCGATGTTATTTGTAATAGCGGTAGGTGCTGGTGAGTTTGGTGACAACTGTACATTTAGCTTATCCGAAGGTCGCTTATTTAAAACACATTGCTTAATCACTACCGTTTATGAAGGAAAAATCTACTGCTTTAGTTCAGAATCTAGTAAAGATGCTTTCTTGGAAGATCCTAAAGCGATGCTTACCAAAGCACAAAGTTTTTACGATAAACAATCGGCAAAAATGGCTGATTCTGAAATGGTAACTGCAAAAAGCGATGTTATGAAAGATGAAGCTGGACGTATAAAAATCAGCCAAGAGGATGCGATCGGCCAAATTAAAAGTAAGACCTGCGATTTAAGTAACAAAGATGCAGGTTATTTAGAACTGGATGGTTTAGATTTACACCAATGTAATATGGTGAACACCAGCTTTTTTGGCGCTTACTTACGTGGTGCTAACTTGAGCGGCGCCAATTTAACTGGGGCTTACTTAAACTTAGCGCGTTTAGAGAACACTGATCTAAGTAACGCAAACTTAACTAATGCGACGATTTTTCAGGCAATTTTTGACAAAACTAACTTTAAAGGTGCCAATCTTACTAACGCCCGCATGATAGGCACTTTAGGTAATGTTGACATGAGTGGCGCCAACGTAGTTAAAGGCCGCTTTGGCTTAGATATTGGCAACCAACCCATGGGTGCCATGCGTTTTGACGCTATTGGTGGTAACTTTGCAAATACCAATTTTGAGGGCGCAGATATCAATCGTTCTAACTTCAGATTCGCTGATTTTAGAGGTGCGAATTTAAGCCATGCGGACCTATTCCGAGCCGACTTAAGTAAAGCAGATTTAACTGGAGCCGACATCACTGGTGCTAATTTAAATGAGTCCACTTTGGATGGCACGATTATGACCAACGTAAAAGGCCTTGAAGCGATTAAAGGTTACAAAGAAGAAAAAGGCTTGTGCGTAGACTGTAAAATTTAAGTTTTTTGCAGAATTAATGGCGTATGAAGAATCTGCTATCTTTAGAATTGATTAATTGTCTTTGGACTAAGCTCGCCGCATGCTTTTGCATCAATTAGCTGTTCACTAACTTTTGTAGCTGTATTCTATCATTAATTGCGATTTCGCCGCGGCTTAAGCCAACCCACTGCTTTTGCTCAAAACGTTTTAATTGCCGGCTAACTACTTCACGCACAGTGCCTAACTCATCGGCTAATTGTTGATGAGTGCGTGCAATGTGCGGTGTATTTGCATCAAGTAAAACTTTAGCTAAACGCGCATCTAGGCTATGAAAAGCCACTTCATCCAACAGCACAATTAAATCACTAATCAAGGCACCATAATTAGTCATGACAAAAGTGCGGAACACTTTAGAATCTATCATTAATTGATTAAATGGCTTGGCTGGCACAATTACATCACGAATGGCTTCTTCTACTATGGTAGATGCTGAATAATCACTATTACCTAACAAACAGGTGGTGGGAATCACGCAGGTTTCACCTGCATTAACTCGGTAGAGTAAAATCTCGCCCACTAGCCGACATTTTATACACATGAGATTGCCCCGCCAAACGCAACACATACACGCCACAGCTTTCACCTTCGCGATAGCCAACAGTGCCAACGGGCGCCTCTACAATTCTTGCATGCTTCGCTAGCAACTCACGTGCATTATCTTCTAGCTGCAATACTTCAGGAAACATATTAAGCCACTCTAGTTGATGTGCCGCATTCCTCATGATTTCTTCAAAGATTCTTTTATATTAAGACTAAATTGTTATGTATATTGCACCGAACAATATGCAATTTAGCATACTTAAAATTCAGCATGTTGATTGGTTAAAAAGTCTTTAAATATCTTGATCTTACATAAGCCTGACGATACTCAATGATGGCATTAAAAAATTACCTGCTAAGTATATGATGTACTGTAAGATTTAAAAAAACTTATACTTAAAACAGCTAGAGAAACTAAATCACTAATCATAAAATCTCAAGCTTGATAATCAATTGTGTTTTGCGCTTGACGCCGGAACGCATGCCCTGACCCGCGCATATCACGGCGCTTTGGAACGTTCAGGCCTGACTTATACACAATATCTAGTGATGTTAGTACTACGGGAGAGCAATGGTATTAGCGTAGGTAAAATTGCCCAACGCTTAGAGCTAGATTCGGACACATTAACGCCCATGCTAAAAAGCTAGAAACTGCTGGCATGCTAAAACGTATACGAAATACACTAGATAAACGAATAGTAGAAGTTACATTTACTGATGTCGGCAAACAATTACAGCATGATATTGCAAGCGTGCAGCAAAACATTGCCTGCCAAAGAGGCGTGGGCTAAATGAATTTAAACATTTGACCGACGCATTACACCAATTAGTTGATAAGATGTCCTGCGTTAAAAGTAAACAAGATATCCTTTGAAATTTCTAACTAACTAATCCTTAAGTGTATTAAAAATGAGCCTTGCTGAATCATTGCCCCAGTCACACCAAACTTACGATTTGCATATACATCTATATCAATGCGTTTATGTTTTGGAAAATTAAGATATTGCATTAAATGAATAAATTCATCACGACTTTTGCTAGCTAATCTAGGATTATTCATTTTTTCTTGCTTGACTTTACTTACCTGACGACCGTTGTAGTCATGCGCTTGATATATCAAAGTATCATCGGATAAACTGAATAGTTTTTGAGTAATACCGTCATACAAAAACTGCTGTATCGCCACCTTGAAAATTATTGCGACCACCGCCATTTATCAACAAACTAACGCCTGTAAATAAATGATCTTGCCATAAAAAATAAATACTGCCGGCAGTAAGCCTTGGCGTTGTAATAACACTAATTTCTTCTATCCCCAATTTAAAAAATTGCCCTCATTCAACTAAAGTCCCAGTGGATGCGCCGCACTGATAACTAACCTCAGTTGCGGCTTGGGTCTTAAGCCCGCAACAAAACACCCACCGTAATATGGTCTACCTGCACATGGTTTTCAAAGGAGTATTTAAGCTAACAATTATAGTTTGAGCACGTTTAAATAATCCGCAATATGTTCAATTACTGGGTCAATAAAACGGCTTAGCCACTTAAAATATCATCGATTCAATACGTGTAAGTAGAAGATTCTATATCGATTGACTGATTAACTATTGTATGTTTAATCATGGCTGCTATCTTAAAAGTTAGCATCTTTAAAATTAATCAGATTGAAATATATTATATAAAACAATATAATATTTATAAGTATAGTATAAAGACCCAATCATGGATGACGTAATCAACCACCAGACAGCTGGCTTTGATGTAGACTTTAATGCAAATACCATGTGTGACTCTGCAGAAGTTGCAAGTAATTTGATGAAAGTAATGGCAAACCCAGATCGGTTATTACTGCTTTGTCAGCTTGCTCAAAACGAGAGATCAGTCAGTGAATTAGAGCATTTAACGGGATTAAAACAACCGAGCTTATTGCAACAACTGACCGTTTTACGCGAAGCAAAATTAGTTTTTACAAGACGTGAGGGCAAAAACATCTTTTACCAACTTGCTAGCATCTCGGCGATGAAAGTGATGCAAGTTCTGTATCAAGAGTTTTGCCAGAATAATCGCTAAAGGTTTTAATATGAGTCAACAAAGTACTTATGACATTTTGATAGTGGGTGGTGGTGCCGCAGGTAGTGGCGTCGCTGCTAGCTTGCTTAAACGTGATAAATCACTCCGTATTGCCATCATAGAGCCGTCGCACAAACACTATTACCAAGCTGCTTGGACTTTAGTTGGTGCTGGAGAGTTTGACATCACAAAAACTGAGCGTGATATGTCGAATTGCATACCTAAGAATGTTACATGGATACCTTCTGCGGTGACTATATTTAACCCCGATGCAAAATCAGTCAAAACGCAGGGCGGGCAAGACATATATTATCAACAACTTGTTGTGGCTGCTGGATTAAAAATCGATTGGGATGCGATTTCTGGGCTTAATAAAACACTGGGTAAAAATGGTGTAACCTCTAATTACCGCTTCGACCTTGCTCCTTATACTTGGGAGTTAGTCAAAAACCTTAAGTTTGGAACAGCCATTTTTACTCAACCACCCATACCAATTAAGTGTGCTGGAGCGCCACAAAAGGCATTGTATTTATCTTGCTCACACTGGGAAAATATTGGGGTACTGAATAACATTGAAGTTGATTTTAATAATGCAGGCGCTGTATTGTTTGGTGTGGCAGCCTATGTACCTCCACTCATGCAATATATCGAGCGCTATCATGCAAAGCTGAGTTTTAATTCCACTTTAATTGCAGTAGATGGCGCTGCCAAAAAAGCAACTTTTAATGTAAAAGATGCCAATGGCAATATTACACAAATTGAGAAAGGTTTTGATATGCTACATGTGGTTCCACCACAAACATCTCCAGACTTTATTAAACAAAGCCCACTAGCCGACGCTGCGGGCTGGGTTGACGTTAATCAAAACACATTGCAACATACACGTTATGCCGATATCTTCAGCTTAGGCGATGTGTGCAATTCGCCCAATGCTAAAACTGTAGCGGCCGCGCGCAAACAAGTGGTAGTGATAGCAGAAAACTTAATCGCGCTGAGAAACAACCAAGCGATGCCAACAGATTATGACGGTTACGGTGCTTGCCCACTTACCGTCGAAAAAGGCAAAGTTATTCTGGCTGAATTTGGTTTTGGAGGAAAACTTTTACCTTCTTTTCCACTAGACTCACTAGTACCTCGCAAAATCAATTGGATCCTTAAAAAATATCTACTGCCTTGGGTTTACTGGAACGCCTTGCTAAAAGGCCGCGAATGGCTGGCTCGCCCCGCAGCAGGCGCAACAGCAGAGCAAGTAAGCAAGTAAGGTGTCTCCAGACCTTGTCAGTGTAGAACTGGGCTTATTTATCGGCATTGTTTTAGCACTGAAGGGCGCAGGTGGTGCGATTTTATCCATCCCTCTACTTGTTTTTTTCTTAGACTTAGAAATGACACAAGCCGCACCTATTGGCTTATTTGCGCTCACAATAGCTGCTGGAGTAGCTGCTTTAATTGGCTTAAAAAACGGCAAAGTGCGCTAAAAGTCCGCCACGCTAATAGCCATATGTGGTATTTGTATGGCGCCAGTTGGTGTATGGTTTACACACATTTCACTAAACAACATCATTGGATTATTATTTGCTGCCGTACTTAGTTATGTGGCTTGGCAAATGTTGAAAAGCCCATCACGGTTAGTGTCCACCCAAAAATCACAACCGCAACCTTGTCAAATAAATACAATCACTTCTAAACTTTTTTGGACGGCCGCATGCACAGCCAGGCTAACGACCACAGGATGTTTAGCAGGATTATTATCGGGGCTGCTAGGCGTAGGTGGTAGTTTTGTTATTGTCCCGGCACTTAGAAAATCTAGTGATTTTAATATGGAAACAATTATTACCACCTCGCTTGCAGTCATTGCTCTAGTATCTGCATCGGGATTTTTAAGCTACATAGCGCACGACAGAATCAATTGGCAAATTGCACTGCCATTTGGTGCTAGCGCTATGATTGGCATGTTCATGAGCAGCCTTTTTACAAACAAAATACCCGCCAAAATCAACCTTCGTGATTTCGCAGTTTTGGCGTTTATTGTTGCAATCGCTTTAGCTATTAAGCATTTGTAAACCTAATACTTTAAGCAGCTTTCTCTAATAACAACTTAATCATTTCCAAACCAAAACCAACACCAAAGCCGTTAGTGTCAGTTTGCACCGCGCCCAAGCCGCCTTTATGGCTGTAAGATGACAAATCAGTGTGTAACCAAGCCACATCATTTTCTATAAACTTACCTAAAAAACGCGCGGCCAACATATGATCGCCACCACCTTCTAATGTGCATTGTTTAATATCGGCAATGTCGCTATCAAGTTCATTATCAAAATCCTCTTCGTATGGAAAGCCTACTATACGCTCACCAGCAGCGCTACCCGCCCCTACTGCTTTACATAACAACTCTGGACGATTTGCAATTACGCCGCTCATACGATCAGTGACTGCGGTATGCATGCTCCCAGTCAGCGTTGCAAAATCCAAAATCAAATCAGGCTTTTCACGTGAGGCTAGGGTAAGCGTATCAGCCAACACCATACGACCTTCAGCATCGGTATGAACAATTTCTATGGTCATGCCATTGAGTGCGGTGACCACATCATTTTGTTTATAGGCCAATGGGCCAATATGATTTTGTGCAATCGCCAGCCAGCAATCTAGCTTAACAGGCAGTTGCATTTCGGTAGCCGCTAACAAAATACCTAAAGTCACGGCAGAGCCATTCATATCTTCGTGCATACCTTGCATATATTTAGCGGGCTTTAAGTTGTGGCCGCCAGTATCAAAGCAGATACCTTTACCTACTAACGAAATATGCTTTTCAGCAACCTTGGGCGTGTAAGTTAAATGCACAATCGCGGCGTCTTGTGGCTCTGAGCCCTGTCCCACAGCAAAAAAAGCACCTGCACCCATTTTTTTAAGTGCAGGCATATCAAATTCTTGATATGCCCAACCATGTTCTTTAGCCAATTGAGTAACCTTTTCACGGTAAATAGTGGGTGTTAATTCATTTGGGGGCGCAATAGTGAGAGTTCGACATAAGGAATTACCCGCTACACGTGCATTCACATAACTGTAATCATGCGTGGCCTGATACCCATCAATATAGATATTTTTTAAGTAGTCTTTGCCATCTTGTTTCTCTCTATCTTCTTTCTTTTTACGGTTAGGCAAAACTACCGCATTTACAGTGGCCACATAATAAGCGGCACAAGCATTAGCTTCACGAGTAGCTTCATCTCCATACACAGAAATAGCTAAGCTTTCTGGCTTTTCATCTAATAATAGTTTGATAGCTTTACGCAATATGGTATGCCGCTGAAACATGTTTAATTGAGCATCAAGAACAACAAAACTAGCTATACCGCCCTCTGGCAACTCTATACAAACTGGCGTTTTAGCCAGATCTTTAAAAGTGCTATGCATACGGTTTAACTTAAGTAAAAGATTTTCTGAAAAAGGGTGTTGGTTCTCATCTTTTTCAGTTAAGACAAAAAGCACGTGTTTGATAGTTTTAATATTACTTTCGCTGAAATTAGCTAGATTTTGATGCAAATTAACTATCATTTTATTTTACCTAACTCTTATATAAAACATGCCTATGATGGATAAGACACACGATTAAAACCTATAAAACACCACGACTAAACTTGACCAAAGTTGCTAAAAAAGCCACACTACAAACTAAATCACCAATCATCCATAGCCTGTTTTTTGTTCGGAGCATATAATCACCGCGAATATATTGCGTACTAACTAAGCTAAATGCACGTATGTATTTGAATGATAGTCTGAAACCAAAAGCACTATTAAGTTTATTTAGGCCTATTTCAATGCTGTAATCAAGCCCAAAACAGTAGATTAAAGGCTAGGCACAAAACTTGCACCAAAATTTTAGTATTTGATAAAGTCCAAATTAAAGAATTTATCAACATCTGCAGTGATATCAACGATTAAAGCCGATTATAAAGTATAGAAAACGGAGTCCTCAATTAATGTCATCGAATATGATTAACCCTGATAGCGATAGCTTAGAAACCCAAGAGTGGCTGGACGCACTCACTGCCGTTATTGAAAACGAAGGCACAGAACGCGCCCACTTCTTGATTGAGGCGATGATTGACAAAGCGCGCCGCTCAGGCGCCAACTTACCTTACAACGCAACAACTGCTTATGTAAACACGATTCCCACCCATCTACAGCAACGTCTGCCAGGCAATCCAGAGATCGAGCGTCGTATTCGCGCACTCATCCGCTGGAACGCGATTATTACTGTATTACGTGCTAACGAAAAGTCGCCCGGTGTTGGCGGTCATATTGCGAGTTTCCAATCCGCAGCCACTTTATATGATACTGGTTTTAACCATTTCTTTCGTGCTACAAATGAAAATTTTGGCGGTGATTGTATTTATTTTCAAGGCCACTCCTCACCAGGTGTCTATGCACGCGCCTTCTTGGAAGGTCGTATTACTGAAGAGCAAATGGACAACTTCCGTCAAGAGACTGGTGGCAATGGCTTATCAAGCTACCCTCACCCGTGGTTGATGCCAGATTTCTGGCAGTTTCCAACGGTTTCTATGGGTTTAGGCCCATTACAAGGTATCTATCAAGCGCGGTTCTTAAAATACATACACGATCGTGGCATTGCAGATACTAGCGACCGTAAAGTGTGGGTATTCTGTGGTGATGGCGAGATGGATGAGCCTGAATCATTAGGTGCGATTTCATTAGCTTCTCGTGAAAAACTAGACAACTTAATTTTTGTCGTCAACTGTAACTTGCAGCGCCTAGATGGCCCTGTGCGTGGTAACGGTAAAATTATCCAAGAATTAGAATCTGATTTCCGAGGTTCTGGCTGGAATGTATTAAAAGTGATTTGGGGTTCATATTGGGATCCTTTATTAGCCATGGATAAAGACGGCTTGCTTAAAAAGCGCATGGAAGAATGCGTTGATGGAGAATACCAAAACTTTAAAGCTAAAGGTGGCGCGTATACGCGTGAGCATTTCTTTGGTAAATATCCAGAGCTTAAAGAAATGGTGGCGGCTATGTCAGATGCTGATATCTGGCGCTTAAACCGTGGCGGCCATGATCCGCATAAAGTGTATGCGGCTTATGCAGCAGCAACGCAACATAAAGGCCAGCCAACAGTTATTTTAGCTAAAACAGTTAAGGGTTACGGTATGGGCGAAGCTGGCGAAGGTCAAAACACTACTCACCAACAAAAAAGTATGGATTTAACTTCCCTGAAATTATTTAGAGACCGTTTTGATTTACCCATTACAGACGCCCAAGTCGAAAGCTTGTCTTTCTACAAACCAGCTGCAGATTCACCAGAAATGCTTTATATGGCAAAACGTCGCAACGCGATGGGTGGTTCTGTTCCTGCACGTCGTCGTAAAGGCAATGAGCTGATTGTGCCTGAGCTATCTGCTTTTGGAAACATGTTAGTCAGCACAGGTGAACGTGAAATATCTACCACAATGGCGTTTGTGCGCATTTTATCTACCCTGTTGCGCGATAAAGGCATAGGCAAATACATTGTGCCTATCGTGCCAGATGAAGCGCGTACGTTTGGTATGGAAGGTATGTTCCGTCAACTTGGTATTTACTCATCAGTAGGCCAATTGTATGAGCCTATGGATTCTGACCAAGTAATGTATTACAAAGAACAAAAAGATGGGCAGATTTTAGAAGAAGGCATTAACGAAGCAGGTTCATTCTCTAGCTGGATTGCGGCCGCAACTTCATACAGTGTCACAGGTGTGCAGATGATTCCGTTTTACATCTTCTACTCTATGTTTGGTTTCCAACGGATTGGTGACTTAGCATGGGCAGCTGGTGATAGCCGCGCACGTGGTTTCTTGCTTGGGGCAACGGCTGGCCGTACCACATTGAATGGTGAAGGCTTACAACATGAAGATGGTCATAGCCACTTAATGTCTTCAACGATTCCTAACTGTATTTCTTACGACCCAACCTTTGCTTACGAATTAGCTGTCATTATTCAAGAAGGCATGCGCCGCATGGTGCAAAACCAAGAAGATGTGTATTACTACATTACCCTGATGAACGAAAACTACACACATCCAGAAATGCCAAAAGGCGCTGAAGCAGGGATCCTTAAAGGCATGTACAACTTTAGCAAATCTAAATCTACAGGCGAAAAAGTCCAATTAATGGGTAGCGGCGTAATATTACGCGAAGTGATTGCTGCGGCCGAAATGCTTGAAAAAGATTGGGGTGTATCAGCCGACGTTTGGAGCGTGCCTAGCTTTACGGAGCTGCGTCGCGAAGCACAAGATTGCGAGCGTTGGAATATGCTTAACCCTGAAAAGCCACAACGCATTAACTATGTAGCTCAATGCTTAAAAGATTCAAAAGGTCCTGTTATTGCATCAACTGACTACATGAAGGCATTTGCTGAACAAATTGCGACGTTTGTACCGAATAAGTTTGTGGCACTTGGCACTGATGGATTTGGTCGTTCTGATAGCCGTGAAGCATTACGCAGCTTCTTTGAAGTAGATAGATATTACGTTGTATTGGCGACATTAAAAGCACTCGTGGATGAAAGTAAATTGCCTGCTGCCCAAGCGAGTGAAGCCATCAAAAAATATAAGCTAGACGCTAACAAACCCAACCCAACGACAATTTAAGGAGACGATGCTATATGACTAACAGCATGGCTATTCAAGAAGTACTCGTCCCTGATATCGGCAATTTTGATAGTGTGGATGTCATTGAAATTTTAGTAAAAGCTGGTGACCTAGTTGCCAAAGATGATTCACTGATCACCATGGAATCTGACAAAGCTTCGATGGATATTCCTTCGCCATTTGCTGGTGTAGTAAAAGAAATCAAAATAAAAGTGGGCGATAAAGCGGCACAAGGCGCCTTAATCCTTACTATGGATGTTAACGATGTTGTAGCACCTGTGGCTGAAAGTAAACCTGTGGAGGTAGCAAAACCCGCACCTGTAACAGTAACACCTGAACCAACACGTCCAGCACCAGAGCCACCAAAGCCTATAGCCCCAATCAACAAACCAGATCCTGTAGGTGCAAGCCATTTAGCAAGTAATGGCAAACTTTCACACGCTAGCCCATCTGTACGTAAATTTGCACGTGAATTAGGCGTTAATTTAAGCTTGGTTGCAGCCAGCGGTAATAAAAACCGCATTTTAACGACCGACGTGCAAACCTACGTAAAAGGTGAGTTGGCTAAACCACGTAGCGATAATATGGGCGCTGGTAGTGGGTTAACAACATTGGCAATGCCAGTGATTGATTTTAGTCAGTTCGGTGAAATCAGTCACAAACCACTTTCCCGTATTAAGAAACTTTCGGGTACTAACTTACATCGCAATTGGGTGACTGCTCCGCACGTTACGCAATTCGACGAAGCTGATATTACAGATTTAGAAGATTTCCGTAAGTCTATGCAAGCCGATGCCGAAAAACGTGGCGTTAAACTCACTATGCTCGC
Organism: Methylophilaceae bacterium; assembly: GCA_014378915.1. Taxonomy (GTDB): domain Bacteria; phylum Pseudomonadota; class Gammaproteobacteria; order Burkholderiales; family Methylophilaceae; genus JACMMS01. The sequence goes on along the minus strand of JACMMS010000015.1, from coordinate 8,921 downwards.
TTTCTTAATTAAAGCATCAGTCAATGCATTGAAGGCTTATCCAAATTTTAATGCTTCACTTTCACCAGATGGCGATAGCTTAATCTTAAAAAATTACTTTAATGTGGGCTTTGCTTGCGACACACCAGATGGCTTAGTTGTGCCAGTAGTGCGTGATGTGCACCAAAAAGATGTGTTAGACATTGCGCGCGATTTGGGGGAGTTATCGGCTAAAGCACGTGAACGCAAACTGAAAATTGAAGAAATGCAGGGCGGTTGTTTCACTATTTCTAGCTTAGGTGGCATTGGCGGCACAATGTTTACGCCTATCATCAATTGTCCAGAAGTGGCAATTTTAGGTGTGTCTCGCTCTTCTATGCAGCCTGTTTATGATGCTAAAATTAAGATCTTTGAGCCGCGTTTAATTTTGCCGATGTCACTCTCATATGACCATCGCGTGATTGATGGTGCAGATGGCGCGCGCTTCACTAGCCATATGCGAATGATGTTAAGCGATGTACGTCGCTTATTACTATAAGTTACCCTATAAGGTTTTACATGAGCAATTTAGTAGAAATTTTAGTACCCGATATTGGTAATTTCGAGAGCGTTGATGTCATTGAGTTGCTAGTAAAAGCTGGCGATATCATTGAAATTGACGATTCATTGATTACTGTTGAATCTGACAAAGCCTCGATGGATATTCCAGCCAGCCAAGCTGGTACCGTGAAAGAAATAAAAGTAAAAATTGGCGACAAAATCGCCAAAGGTTCATTGGTTTTATTATTGGAAGCTGCTTCGGCAGCTAATACCGCAGCGCCAGTAGAGGCTGCGGCTCCAACTGCTGCTCCCACTCCCACTCCAGCACCAGTCACTGGTAATAATGATGTGATGGCAGAAGTTGTAGTCTTAGGCTCTGGCCCTGGTGGCTATACCGCTGCGTTCCGTGCTGCGGATTTAGGCAAAAAAGTAGTGCTTATCGAGCGTTATTCAACACTAGGTGGGGTTTGCTTAAACGTAGGTTGCATTCCTTCCAAAGCATTATTACATACGGCAAAAGTCATTACAGAAGCAGAAGAAACTGCGCATCATGGTGTGAGTTTTAGCGCGCCAAATATTGACTTGGATACCTTACGTAATTGGAAATCTAACGATGTGGTAGCTAAACTTACTGGTGGATTAAGTGCCATGGCAAAGCAGCGTAATGTGACGGTTGTGCAAGGTTTGGGGAAATTTACATCACCTAGTCAAATTGCTGTCACTGGCGATAATGGACAAGTAACGACGGTAGGCTTCGATCATGCGATTATTGCAGCAGGTTCGCATGCAACTAAATTCCCAGATTTATCAGAAGCAACGGCTAGTGACCCACGCATCATGGACTCCACTGGAGCGCTAGCATTAGCCGATATACCAAAACGTTTATTAGTAATAGGGGGCGGCATTATTGGCCTAGAAATGGGTACAGTTTATGATGCGTTAGGCAGTAAAGTCAGCGTGGTTGAATTTACTGATGGCTTAATTCAAGGCTGCGACCGCGACTTAGTACGTCCGTTGCAAAAACGTATGGAAAAACGCTTTGAAGCGATTATGCTCAGCACGAAAGTAGCGAGGATGGATGCTAAAGAAGATGGCATTCATGTGATATTTGAGGGGACTGGTTCTAAAGAAGAGCTTGGTAATACAGAGGCGCATAAAAGCACAGAAATTTATGACCGCGTTTTAGTGTCTATTGGTCGACGTCCTAACGGAAAAAACATAGGCGCAGAAAAGGCTGGTGTAGCAGTAGATGATTACGGCTTCATTGCTGTAGATAAGCAAATGCGCACCAATGTCCCGCATATATTTGCGATTGGCGATATCGTCAGCCAGCCCATGCTTGCACATAAAGCGACACATGAAGGCAAAGTGGCGGCAGAAGTGATTGCTGGTCATAAAGTCGAGTTTCAAGCTTTAGCTATACCATCAGTCGCATACACCGATCCAGAAATCGCTTGGGCTGGTGTCACTGAAATTGAAGCGAAAGCGAAAGGCATAGCGATTGATAAAGCTAGCTTTCCATGGGCAGCCAGTGGTCGTGCAATTGCTGTAGGGCGCACTGAAGGCGCAACCAAGCTGATTTTTGATAAAGAAACACATCGATTAATCGGCGCTGGTATTGTTGGTGTAAATGCTGGTGAATTGTTAGCCGAAGCAGTATTAGCCATCGAAATGGGTGCAGATGCCCACGATTTAGGTCTTAGTATCCATGCCCACCCTACGCTTTCAGAAACTATTTGCTTCGCAGCAGAGATGAAAGAAGGTACGATAACCGACTTGTATATCAAAAAAAGATAAGTAGACTATCAGCATGGCTACAAGCGCTTTAATTAAAGCATTAACAGAGCTCTTACCACAGGATAGGCTATACACCGACCCTGTCGATTGCTATGCTTACGCCTATGATAATTCACGTAATTTCCACTCTCCTTTAGCGGTTGTTTTTCCGCTGACTATTCAAGAAGTACAAGCTATTATCCTGCTTTGCAATGAATACAAAATTCCAGTTGTCCCACGTGGTCGCGGCACTGGCACTGCTGGCGGCAGCGTGCCAGAAGTCGGTGGCGTGGCATTATCATTAGAGCGCATGAATAAAATCATTAGCGTAGATCCAGATAACCGCATGGCGATTATTGAACCCGGCGTGCTTAATCAAGAGTTACAAGATGCCATCAAAGGCGTCGGCTTCTTCTGGCCACCAGACCCTTCCAGCGCGGCTTACTGCAGTATTGGTGGTAATTTAGCCACTTGCGCTGCAGGCCCACACGCGGTGAAGTATGGCGTGGCGCGTGACCACGTATTAGGTTTAAGGGCAGTGACAGGCAAAGGCGACATCATTAGAACTGGCTGCTACACCAGCAAAGGGGTAGTAGGTTATGACTTAACACGCCTACTGGTGGGCTCAGAAGGCACACTGGCCGTGATTGTAGAAGCAACACTCAAACTCACACCTTTACCTAAACATAAGGGCGGTTTAACCGCTGAATTTGCAGATACTGCGAGTTGTGCACGTGCAATTGCCGCCATCATGGCACAACCCTATACACCAAGCGCATTGGAGTTCTTAGATAACGGTGCATTGAATTTAATCCGTAGTCGTCACAAAAATCTACTACCTGAAAATGCCCGTGCTTATTTGATGATAGAAGTAGACGGTGCATTACAAGAGATTAAAGAAGCCACAGAGGCAATCTTGCTCGCCTGCCAAGTAGATGGCTTAATTGAAGCTAAACCTGCGGAAGATACAAAAGCTCTATGGGCAGCGCGTAAGGCTTTATCACCATTACTTAAAGATATTGCCCCCAAGAAAATCAACGAAGACATCGCTGTACCAGTATCACACTTACCTGAGTTACTGACTGGCCTAGAGAAGCTCGCTGCGCAATATCAAATCAGCAACGTCAATTTTGGCCATGCTGGCAACGGCAACATTCACGTTAATTTACTGGTAAACCCAGATAACGCCGAAGAAATGGTGCGTGCCTATGCTTGTTTAGATGAAGTGTTTAGCCTAGTGTTATCGCTGCAAGGCACATTATCTGGTGAGCATGGCATAGGTATGGCGAAACGCCCTTTTATCTCACGTGAGATTGATGAAACCACAATTAACCTAATGAAAGCAGTTAAACTGACTTTTGATCCAAGCAATATTCTTAACCCAGGTAAATTATTTCCCAAATAACCAAGCATATAGCAGTTGAGTTTGTCGCAACCAAGCTTGCGCTTAGTTTTAATCATTAAACCCCTGCTTTGCATGCAACTGCTTTAACTTCACTTCCAGGAAATTCCGCCTTCATGTCACCAAGCACAGTGGCGGCAGATGCAGGCACATCTTTAAGCAACAAGCTGACATGTTCTTTGCCTTGATTACGTAAATTTTTGGTTGCCGAGCTTACGCCCTTGGATTTAAGCTCACCCAATAAATTGCTCGCTAATTTTTCATCCTGAAAAACACCAAATGAAATTGCGTTACGCCACTGTGGCTCTTGCACAATAAAAATATCCTGTATGCCCAATGCTTTAAGCTCTTCTGCTTTAGTCTGTGCAAATGCAGTTGACTTTAATGGGGGAATATAGACCCAAAAGCGTTGTGCTTCTTGTGAGGTTTGTTTTCTTTCGATGCTGCTGAGCGCTAAACGAGTCAGCACAGCTTTTGCAACTGCTAAGTTATTTTTTGAAAAAATACCCCATTCATAACAACCTAATTGCACCGGTTGTGGAACAACTGCAGGCTCTGCCTGCAATATAATTGGCTGAGTAGCTAGCACCGTCTTTTTAGGCAGCGCAGCTAAACCCTGGCTATCAAGCAAGCTCACTTTATCCACCGCAATATCAGGTCTGATAAAAGATTGATTTTGCTTAAGTAGATCAGTATTGAAATATGCCGCCAACCCAATATTAATGAGTAATAAAACCCACACTATCCATTTCATGCTGACTCTCTTTCTAAACAATACAAGCCTTGTAACACAAGATTATCATTCACAAACACACGTTTTAATGAATCCGTATTAAATTTGAGCCCGAGTAATGGCATTAATGAATGGGCATCGCCGCCACTTAAAATAACAATCACTTGCTCACAGTGAATTTGTAACCTTGCTACCATTTCAGCTATTGCACCAACAATGGCTAAGCAAGCACCAGTGTAAACTGCATCAGTGGTATTGGTCGGGAAGCTATTAATTTCAGCTAGCTCGTTACAAGAAGTACTTGCAATACCACTCTCAATATCATGCGTACCGTTAACTAAAATTTGTTGGAGCATTGTTAGCCCAGGCATAATTAAGCCACCTAAAAATTCTGCATGGTTATGATTAGATACTAAAGCATCAATCGTCACCGCCGTACCTAAATTAACAACGACACATGATGTTTGGTAGATACTCCATGCGGCAATCAAAGATGCCCAGCGGTCTGCGCCCAATTGGCTGGGGCTATCATAGTTATTTTTCACGCCACAGTCTAGGCTAGGTGCTTTTAGCCATATAACAGCCAAGTCCAAAGCCAGACATTTTTCTACTAGCACCTTTGCAATTTCAGCACCCGCCACGTTAGAAATAATCGCCCGCTTACATACTGTATTTTTCGGTAAAACCTCAGCTAATGCCAAATCAGCATTAGCGCAAACTCCTTGACTTAACACCTCTCCAATAATATTAAATAACGCCCATTTAGTACGCGTATTGCCTGCATCTATTGCAAGCAAGCCGGCTCTATCAACACTCAAAGCGCACCTCGTAAGCTAATCTCACCAGATGAAAATCGTTGCAAACCCACCGTAGTTTCAACCAACAAAATACCATCTTCAGCCACACCATTCACCACACCTTTCACTTCGCGACCATCTGGCATCAACAATCTTACTGGCTTGGCATCATAAGCGTGGTAGTTCGACCATTCTTGACGCAAAATGGTAAAACCAACTTGTTCAAAATCTTTTATTACATCGGCTAAATGTTTGAGTATGTGGCCTAGCAGTTGATTAGGGTCAACACCCCCTATTGCCACACTGTACAAATCAATCGCGGGTTGATCTATCGCACTACGCAAATTTTCAGGCAGATTCATGTTAATGCCAATACCAATCACCGCGGTGCTTGGGCCTTCTATATCGCCTTGCAACTCAATTAAAATCCCCGCCAATTTTTTGCCATTAATTAACACATCATTCGGCCATTTAAGCTGCGCTTCAGCAATACCTAGTCCATGAAGCGCGCGAATTAACCCCACGCCAATTGCTAAACTTAAGCCAGACAAACCCGATGCACCACATTGAAATTGCCATAACAATGAGAAAGTTAAACTAGCGCCTAAACCAGCTTGCCAGCTACGACCTCGCCTACCGCGACCTTTGGTTTGCACTTGCGCAGCAACACAGGTTGCATGAGCAACAGATTTAGTATCTTTTGCTCCAGCTGTTTGCCTCATTAAGTAGCTGTTGGTTGAATCAACTTCATTCAATACTTCTAACTTGAATACGTTTTCAAAACCAGCATGCTGCTCATCACTCATTTGACGCATCGCCTGGAAAATTGCCAATTCATCCAATAAAGTAATGGGTGCGGGCAATTTATAGCCACGCCCACGCACAGAATGGACCAATACGCCAATACCTGCCGCATGTTGCAAAGCTTGCCATACGGTAGTGCGCGTGACGTTTAATCGCTGTGCAATCACTTCACCAGAGTGAAATTTGCCATCGGACAGTAAACGTAAAACTGGGAAAGTATAAGTATTCATATTGTTAAATCACGTTAATGCCAGAATATTATCACAGACCTGCATTTTCAATTTGCCCAGTATAATTTGTCCAGTACGATTTTACAGCAACAGCAAATACAGCCACGCGCTAAGTAGTAGGCTATCTGCCAACAAATGCTGCAAGCGTGTAAAATAAGCTTAATTCATTTGAGTATAAGATATGTCAGCAGAAAAAGCCTCCATAGCACCAGCTTCTAATTTTATTCGCGGTATTATCGAGCGCGATATAGAACAAGGCACTTACAAAACCCGCACATGGTCGGGTGAGCCGGGTGACGCGGCGCATCATTCAACCGGTGCACCAGATACAGCTAAAATCCGCACACGTTTTCCACCCGAGCCTAATGGATATTTGCATATAGGCCACGCAAAAAGTATTTATCTAAACTTTGGTTTAGCACAAGATTTTAACGGCATATGCCATTTGCGCTTTGACGATACCAACCCTGAAAAAGAAAGCCAAGAATACGTAGATAGCATCACTGAAATGGTTCAATGGCTAGGTTTTAATTGGAAAAACAAGCATGAGCAAAACCTATATTTTGCCAGCAATTACTTTGATTTTATGTTCCGCGCGGCAGAAGCGCTCATTAACGCAGGTCACGCTTATGTAGATGCGCAAACGGCGGATGAAATGCGCATTAACCGCGGCACGCTAACAGAAGCAGGCAAAAACTCACCGCATCGCAACCGCAGCGTGGCAGAGAATTTGCAATTATTCCATGAAATGCGTGATGGCAAACATGCCGATGGCACAATGGTATTACGCGCCAAAATTGATATGGCATCGCCCAATATCAATATGCGCGACCCTGCTATATACCGCATTAAACGGGCACATCACCATAACACAGGCGATACATGGTGCATTTACCCTATGTACACATTTGCACACCCACTTGAAGATGCGCTGGAGCAAATCACACACTCTATTTGCACATTAGAGTTTGAAGATCAGCGCCCATTCTATGATTGGTTGTTAGAGCGCCTAGCAGAAGCTGGTTTATTGGCGCATCCGCTGCCAAAACAATATGAGTTTGCACGGCTTAACTTAACTTACGTCGTATTATCAAAACGTAAATTAATCGATTTGGTCGAGCAAAAACACGTTTCAGGTTGGGATGACCCACGCTTGCCAACGTTAGCTGGCGCACGCCTCCGTGGTTACGTAGCAGAGGGCTTTAAGCTATTTACCGATAGAATTGGCGTCAGCAAAGCCGATTCTTGGATTGATTACTCAACCTTTGAAGACTGCATGCGCGAAGTGCTTAACCTCAGTGCTGAACGCCGTATTGCCGTTCTAGACCCCATTAAATTGGTAATTGATAATTACCCAGCAGATGCTAATGGTAAGTCACAGACAGAAGATTGTTTCGCGCCTAACCATCCGCTCAAGCCTGAATTAGGTAAACGCGTTGTGCCGTTAACGCGCGAATTATGGATAGAGCGCGAAGACTTTATGGAAGTACCAAGCAAGGGATTTTTTAGATTAGTGCCAGATGGCCTCGTGCGCTTGCGTTACGGCTACGTGGTGAAATGCAGGGGCTTTGAAAAAGACTCTGCAGGTAATGTCACCGTTGTACATTGCGAATATCTGCCAGATACAAAATCAGGCACGCCAGGCGCAGATGCAATCAAAGTAAAAGGCAATATCCACTGGGTTTCAGTCGCCCACGCTTATGAGGCTGAGGTACGCTTGTACGATAGGTTGTTTAAAGAAGCGCATCCAGGTGAGAGTGGTAGAGATTACTTAGAGGACATTAACCCAAGCTCAGTACAAGTGATTACCGCACAATTAGAACTAAGCTTAAAAGATGCAAAACCTGAAGATAGATTCCAGTTTGAACGCCATGGTTACTTTGTTGCGGATAGAAAAGATAGTGTGGCTGGTAAGCCAGTATTTAACCGCACCGTGACTTTGCGGGATGCTTGGCAGAAGTGATAAAAGACCAACAATCACTTCTGCCAAGAATCCCGCATACGATTTTGCAAGCGCTTCGGCGCTTAGCAAATCGGGGTAGCCAATGGTACGCAGGAGGGAATCGAGTTTAATTGAACAAAAATGGCTTCAATCGGCTAATCAACGTTTAAGTGATATACATAAAAATAAAGTTGATCCAATTCCAATGGAAGTAGTATTTAACTGAGTTAACCGCTTGCTTAGCCAACGAAAAAAATTATTATTATTGCAGGCCCTAACGGCGCAGGTAAAACCACTTTCGCCCGCGAATACCTGCCAAATGAAGCTGACTGCCGCACTTTTATTAACGCGGATTTAATTGCCGCAGGGTTAGCACCATTTGCATCAGAAACAGCAGCAATAAAAGCTGCGAGTTTAATGTTAAAAGAAATAGAAGCCAAAGTTACAGCAGGATATAGCTTCGCTTTTGAAGCAGCGCTTTCAGGCAAACCATACGCTCAACATATTACAGATTGGAAAAAACTTGGTTATCACATTACCTTGAGATCTTTGCACGAGCCGTAGTAATTGAAGCAAGCTCACCTTTGAAATGAGATAATAGAGACTGTGTAATTTAGCTGAGAACCACCATCATGGCTTGAAAGAACCTAAAGCAAAAGAGTCTAGCCGACGCATTAATAGTGGAGCATGCGGCACTAAGAGAACTAGATGATGTGCA
>JACMMS010000128.1 GCA_014378915.1 Methylophilaceae bacterium | reverse complement strand
CTTAAAGTAGTATCAAGTTTGTTAAGAAAATCATTGGCAGCTAATTAAGTCATTGTTAAAAATAAATAAAAAAGGGCGGCAATGCAAAAGCACAGTTTTGAGTTTACAGGATGTGGGCGTGAGTATTTTAAAATCTGGATTATTAACTTATTGCTCACTATAGTCACACTGGGTATTTACAGTGCTTGGGCAAAAGTACGGCGCAATCAGTATTTTTATCGCAACACCTACTTCGCTGGTGCAAGCTTTGACTACCACGCTTTACCTATAACCATTTTAAAAGGCCGTATTGTTGCCTTGATTTTGTTCACGGCATACAGTCAATCGATACGGATTAGTACAACGCTTTATTTTATGATGCTGGGCGTTGTGATGTTGGTTTTACCTTTCCTTATTCAGCGTTCGTTAAGTTTTAAATTGCATAATAGTAGCTATCGCGGTTTACGGTTTAAATTTGCAGGTGATGTGGCTGGCGCGTACAAAGTGTTTTTAATCTGGCCAATTTTAACGCTGTTTACTTTGTATATGCTAGTACCATTTACCCATCAACGTATGAAAAAATACCAACACAACAACAGTCTATTTGGTCAAACACCGTTTTCTTTTCATGCGCCAATTGCCGATTTTTACTTAATTTATGTCATCGCTTTTATTTGTATCATGGGTTTAGGTGTTTTAGCTGGTGTCAGTGTTGCGGTTTTAGGCCTAGGCGGTTTAATGGGTGCTAGTATGGGATATGAAAAAATGATTGCGATAGTCGTTGTTGTGTATGCTGTACTTATTATTGCTGGTTTGTTTATTGCTCCCTACTTTAACTCGCGACTTCAAAACTTAATTTGGAACAAAACGCAATTGGGTGAACACCATTTTAATAGCAGACTACAAGCAAAGAAGCTGTTGTTTATTTACGTCACAAACGTACTGGGTGTTGTATTCACACTTGGTTTATATCAGCCATTTGCCAGTGTGCGCTTACTTAAATATCGCTTGGAAAACCTCACTTTAGAAGTTAATGGCGATTTACAAACGTTTGTTGCTAGCCAACAGGCAGATATGGGCGCAACAGGCGAGGGTGCCTCTGATATTTTTGATATTGATATTTCACTTTAATACGGCTTGAAAAAAGATGACTTGTCATGCTAACTATTACGATTTGCAAAGCTCCGAAGCCTATTCGGTCATCTTGAGTGCAGAGCCGGATGGATTGCGTATCCAAGGTGATAAAGCTAGCGATAACATCAATATGCTGTGGCAAATGAGTGGGGTACACGTATCCGAACGTTTGGGTAGCGCCCCACGCACTTTGCGCCATTCAAACAAGGGGTTTTGTGAGGTTGCAGATTTAAATAGCTTGGATACACTATTAAATGACTTGAATCACACACTCAATCTTTTAGAACTTGTACAACATAGCACACCTGCTATGTTGCTCAGTGTTGCAATTTTTATCATGATTTTAGGTGTGAGTTATTTGATAGGATTGCCGTTGGCTTCCAAAGTTATTGCGATGCAATTGCCTCAAACAACCTTAAAGATGTTGGATAACACCACCTTGGAATCACTTGAGACATACAAATTTTTAACGCCAAGTAAGTTAACTCCACAGCGCCAGCAAGCACTCACAGCAGAGTTTGCAAAATTAGTTGAAAATTCTGAAAAATCCGGGCTGAATGCAGTTGAACTTAGTCATCCAGATCACTATCAATTAATCTATAGGGCATCTGAACCTTTAGGTGCAAATGCATTTGCTTTGCCATCAGGCACGATTGTCATGCTCGATGATTTAGTGACATTAAGTAGCAACGATAACGAGTTAATGGGTGTGCTGGCACATGAATTAGGTCACGTGCAACGCCGCCATGCTGCGCGTATGGTACTGCAGACCTCAATTGTTGGCTTGGCAGCAGCCTGGTGGTTGGGTGATGTAAGCACTTTGCTTGCGGCAGCCCCTGCCGCCATATTGGGCGCAAAATACTCACGGGATATGGAGCGTGAAGCTGATAGTTATGGTGTAGCGTTAATGCAAAAAAATGGCTTATCGTCTTGTTATTTAGCCAGTATGTTGGGCAAGTTGGAAGAAAACTTTAAGCAAAAGCAGGCGAGTACGGCTAATAAAATGAATAAAAAGCAAATAGATAAAACTAAAGTGAGCAATCACTCAGAAAATAAAATACTCAGCCAAATTGGTAACTATTTATCGAGCCACCCAGCCACACCAGAGCGTATGAAATCGCTTTGCCCTGCTCAATAAAGGCTAAATCATATGAAAAACTGGTTAAGATATTGCTGGAACAACATTAGACGATTATCCGGTGATGATGCGTACGAGCGCTATTTACTTCAGTATGCTGAACATATTCAAGCACATAATGTTGATCAAAATAACTCGGAACAAATAGGGTCGGAGTCGCCATTGTCTAAAAAAGAATTCTTTAAACAATGGCAAGATGGTAAATGGAAAGGGATTAAACGTTGCTGTTAAAAACAACTAAAACAATCAATGAAAAATCTGAGCTAACAGAAGGGGATATTTCACGCGTAATAGAAATGGCTTGGGAAGACAGAACCACATTTGAAGCGATAGAAGCACAATTTGGACTTAACCAAGATGGCGTAATCAAGATTATGCGAACTCATCTTAAACTTAGCTCATTTAAGCTCTGGCGTAAGCGCACGCACGGACAAGTCACTAAACATCAAAAATTACGCAGCAGCGAAGTTACTCGACATAAAGCTAATCATCGCGTTAAGCAGTTCTAGTTTTTGCCATTAGAACTTAGAAGGGCTATTACGATTAGTCCACCAAAACATCCAAATTCCCAATAAAATCATTGGTAAACTCAGCCACTGCCCCATACTTAAGCCCATTTTAAGCAAGCCTAAATACTCATCTGGTTGTCGCGTATATTCCACTAAAAACCTAAAGCTGCCATAACCAATTAAAAATAGCGCAGAAATTGTGCCTGTTGCCCGTGGTTTTGCAGAGTAAATCCACAGCACTAAAAATAGCAAGATGCCTTCTAAAAAGAATTCATATAGCTGAGATGGATGACGCGCCACTAAATCTACTTGTGGAAATATCATGCCGTATTCACTATTAGTCGGCCTGCCCCATAGTTCACCATTAATGAAATTACCCATACGCCCAGCACCTAAGCCAATAGGTACCAGTGGTGCAACAAAGTCCATAATATTGAGCCATTTCACTTGGTACTTTTTAGCAAAAATCCACATCGCAACAAGCACACCTAAAAATCCCCCGTGAAAACTCATGCCACCTTGCCAAATGGCGGCAATTTCTAATGGATGCTGTATGAAATGTGCAGGTTGATAAAACACAACATAGCCCAAACGCCCACCCAAGATCACACCAAGCGCGCCAAAAAATAGCGCATCGTCTAGCATCTGACCAGTCCAGCCGTGCCAAGTACGATGTGTAATTTGCCATTTACCTAGGCCTAAAAAAGCCATGAAGCCAATTAAATACATCAATCCATACCAATGGATGCCAAATTTTTCAGTAATGTGTAGAGCGACAGGGTCAAAAGTGGGGTGAACGAACATGTAAAATACCAATTAGAAATTAAGATTATAGACATATTACCCAGCCTAGATTGCTGGAGGTAGGCTTTTTTATGCAGGGCCGTGATATAAACGCCGCCCTTTTAAAGGGGTACAAATTAAAGTCTTTGTGCGTATTTTTACACCGAAGTTACATTAGTATTATGAATACCGATTTTGATTTAATACTTACTTCCGATGATTCAACCACTAAGTCTACGTATAAGTTGTTGCCATTATTTCAGATGTTGTTGGATAAGTCACTGGATAACGTTGCTATTTATACTCCATCTGGTGACAAAGTTTATAAGAACTCCATTCTATTCAAAATTTTAAATATTTCAGACGTTAAAGATATTGCTGACGATCAGTGAGTTGAAGCATGTTTTTACCGTATAAAGTTAAACTAGAAACTGTTCTTCTAACAAGTAACGCAAAGTAGCCTCTGGTAAAAGTGGTTCCCCCAAGTTTAATCGCATTATTTACGGATTAGTTTTATATGTCTACTAACAGCATTGATTAAAACCAAACCATAGATGCGCTAGCTACCGCTCGCGATTTAGAATTTTGGGAGCAGAAAAACAAGGAAGAAATCATTAAGCAAGAGCCTTATTTAAGAGCATTGCTTGATACCTTTCCTTTTATTGTTTGCATCAAAGATAAGGAAAGTCGGTATATCACATGCAATAGTGCATTTGATAAACTTGCTGGTGTTGCATCTATAGAAATTATGGAAGGAAAAACAGATGATGTTTACTTTCCCGAAGATGCTAAAGGTTATGTTGAAGACGATCAGGAGGTGCTCAACAGTGGCTTCCCTAAAACATTAGTTGAACGCGTTAGGAATAGTAATGGTGAGTTGCATTGGGCTGAAACCTATAAATCACCATTTACGGTTGATGGCGAAGTTATTGGAACGATGGGGTATGCGCCCGACATCACTGACAAAGTAAAATTGCATAAAGAAGTAGTGAAAAAATAACACGAGTTTGTTGAGTTATTACAAAGTTTGCCGCTATCAGTCGTTCGATATAACCGACAGTGTGTAGGATCTTTTACTAATGCACATCACTGTAGTTTAAATGAGAATTCGGCATATCCAGCATTAGGTAAGACACCTAGTTAACGTTGGTATAAAACTTTACGAGGTTTGATAGGTTCAGAGTTTGAAGAGTTTTTGCAAGATGTAATGCATACAGGTCAAGCAAAAACGCATGAAATTCGTATTGAAAATAATGAAATTTCATCAATTTATTTATTCAATGTTCTGTCAGAAAAAAATACTGAGGGTGATGTCATTGGTGCAGTTCTCTAGCGACTGATATTAAGGAAAATACGCGCAATCAACATCGTTTTGAGCATTTGGCTTATCACGATGCTTTAACAAACTTGCCTAACAGAACCCTATTCAATGACCGTGTAGACTATGCTATTAAACATGCCAAGCGCCATGGTGAGGAATTTAGCGTTTTATTTTTAGACTTAGATAATTTTAAATCCATTAATGACACGCTTGGGCATGCGGTAGGGGATCAGCTTTTAGTAGAGGTTGGTCGTCGTTTATCAATTTCTATGCGTGAATACTATACCGTTGCGCGTATGGGAGGTGATGAGTTTTCGATCGTTGTAACAAACGTTAAGAAATCAGAAGATTTGGCAAGTCTAGCGGCACTTATCATTAAAAAATTTGAATTACCATTTAATGTTAATAATAAAGACTTTTTTGGTTCGGTAAGCATAGGCATCGCCACATATCCACAAGATGGTGACAATGCGGCAGATTTGCTTGAATACGCAGATTCTGCGATTTATGCTGCTAAAAATAATGGTGGGAACAGCTATCAGTTTTACGTAAATGAACTGACTGCAATTGCTTCTAAGCGCTTCAAATATAATCTTCGCTCAGATATGCATTGAGTAAAAATGAGTTTGAGCTTTATTATCAGCCAGTCGTTTATCTAAGTGACAAAACTTTGATTGGAGCTGAAGAACTGATTCGCTGGAAGAGCGCTGAGTTAGGATTTCTTAATCCAGATCAGTTCGTTTCAATTGCTGACGAACGCGGAATCATTGTTGAAATTGGAAGGTGGGTTATTGAGACAGCATTTAAGTTAGTGGCAAAGTGGAATAAACTATTACCTCAGTCCATTGTTATCGCGGTTAATATTTCTTCAAAACATCTCATGCAATATGACTTTATATGCATAGTCCGTCACTTATTGATGACAACGGGCTGCGAAGCTAACTGGATTAAGTTTGAAATTACAGAAAGCCTATTACTGCAAGAAAGTACAAAAGTATTAGACACACTTTATTTCTTAAATACCTTAGGCATTAAAATTTCAATTGAAGACTTTGGAACGGATTATTCAGCTTTGGTCTTTGAACAAATTTTCAGTCAGCGAAATAAAAATTGACGGTTCCTTCATTAAAAGTTTTACAACTGATCAAAAGAGTGCATTATTAGTTAAATAAATCATTGCGATGGCAACTAGCTTAAACAAAACTTTAGTTGCAGAAGGTGTCGAAATAGAGGCCCAAGCAAAACTCATTGCTGATCTTGGATGTACTGTTGTGCAAGGTTTTTTCGTTTAGCAAAACTGTATCAGCCGTTGATTTCGAAAAGTTAATTAACCAAGAGCTAATGCATTAGCTTACTCCTATAGTATTTGCTGATTACCAGCAAGATTTCTTTAGCTAGTTATCGCTGGCTAGTCTAAAATCTTATCTTTAAGATTTGAAATATTAACTTTTACGGATTTTACTCATGCCAGTTTATCGTTCTCGTACTACCACCCATGGTCGCAATATGGCAGGCGCTCGCGCACTTTGGCGCGCGACTGGCATGAAAGACGGCGATTTTAATAAGCCTATCATTGCTATTTCAAACTCATTTACGCAATTTGTACCTGGCCATGTACATTTAAAGGATTTAGGCCAAATGGTTGCGCGCGAAATTGAGCGTGCTGGCGGCGTAGCTAAAGAGTTCAATACAATTGCGGTAGATGATGGTATCGCGATGGGTCATAGCGGCATGCTTTACAGCTTACCCAGTCGAGATTTAATTGCTGATTCAGTAGAATATATGGTCAATGCGCACTGTGCTGATGCGCTAGTATGTATCTCAAATTGCGACAAAATTACCCCTGGTATGCTCATGGCGGCATTACGCTTGAATATCCCCGTGGTTTTTGTCTCTGGCGGCCCTATGGAAGCTGGTAAAGTTAACTGGAATGGCGTTACGCATAAACTTGATTTAGTCGATGCAATGGTAGCGGGCGTGGATAGTAAAGTATCTGATGCCGAATCAGAAGCTATTGAACGTTCAGCTTGCCCAACTTGTGGCTCATGCTCAGGCATGTTTACCGCCAATTCAATGAACTGTTTAACAGAAGCGTTAGGCTTAAGCTTACCTGGAAACGGCTCTACATTAGCAACACACGGCGCACGCAAACAACTATTCTTGCAAGCAGGTCGTTTAATTGTTGATCTCTCAAAACGTTATTACGAGCAAGATGATTACTCTGTATTACCACGCTCAATTGCTAACTTCAAAGCCTTTGAAAATGCAATGAGTTTAGACGTCGCCATGGGTGGCAGCACCAATACGGTGCTGCACTTGCTCGCCGCTGCGCATGAAGCAGGTTTAGATTTCACTATGAAAGACATCGATCGTATTTCACGCAAGGTACCTTGTGTATGCAAAGTAGCACCAGCAACGGCTAAATATCATATGGAAGACGTACACCGCGCTGGTGGTGTAATGGGTATTTTAAGTGAGCTAGACCGTGCTGGGGTGATTCACCGCGATACTCCCACAGTACACAGCCCAACTATGGGTGATGCAATGGATAAATGGGATATCACAACAACTAAAGATGAGGAAGTTTTAAAACTATTCCGCGCAGCACCCGGTGGCATACCTACGACCATTGCCTTTAGCCAAAGCATGTTATGGCCTGATTTAGATATTAATAGAGCAGAAGGCTGTATTCGCGATAAAGCCCATGCTTACAGCCTCGACGGCGGTTTAGCGGTGCTTTACGGCAATATTGCTTTAGATGGTTGTATTGTTAAAACTGCGGGTGTAGATGACAGTATTTTAAAATTCACTGGTCGCTCACGTATTTTTGAAAGCCAAGATTCTGCTGTTGAAGGCATTTTAGCAGATGAGATTGTAGCAGGTGATGTGGTAGTCATTCGATACGAGGGTCCGCGTGGTGGTCCAGGTATGCAAGAAATGCTATATCCGACTAGCTATTTAAAATCTAAAGGCCTTGGCAAGGAATGTGCTTTATTAACAGACGGTAGATTCTCTGGCGGCACATCTGGCTTGAGCATTGGTCACGCATCACCAGAAGCAGCTGAAGGTGGCGCGATTGGTTTGGTAGAAGAGGGGGATACGATAGAAATTGATATCCCTAATCGCACCATACATTTAGTGATTACAGATGAAGAAATGGCGCACCGCCGAGCCAAGATGGAAGAAAAAGGCAAGGCAGCTTGGAAACCATTAAACCGTGAGCGCTTTGTTTCACCTGCATTACGTGCTTATGCAGCCATGACCACAAGCGCATCTAAGGGTGCAGTGCGAGATGTATCCCAAATTGAAAAGTAACAAGTTGCGTAATAGATAATTGAACATTAGCACATTTAAACGTATCAATCAGATTGTAGAGACATCATTAATGAACACAGAAACACTTGAAACAAGTAGGGCGCCAAATACAAAAAAACGTCTAAAACTACATGCTCATGTCACTCAAACGCAAGACGAAAATGGCTTACAGTATTTGGAAGTAGATAACCCACTTAGTACAGCCACGATAGCTTTGCAGGGCGCCCATGTCGTTGGCTGGCAGCCTAAGTTTCAAACTCAGCCTGTGTTATGGTTATCCAGCAAAGCACGTTTTTTAATAGGACGCTCTATACGTGGTGGTGTACCTATTTGTTGGCCATGGTTTGGCGCACATCCGACTGATAGTACTTTTTGTCCACATGGTTTTGCCCGCGTTATTCCATGGCGCGTGATGGATATTGATGCAACAGCCACTGGGGCTACGCGTATTATCTTAGAAATGATAGAAACGCCAGAAGCTAAGCGCCAGCTTTCATACCCTTATGCGCTCACTATCACGATTACTATTGGGCGGCGCTTACGTATTGATATGGCGACGACGAATAAAGCCGATCATCCATTTGTTATTGGTGAAGCTTTTCATACTTACTTAAACGTAAGTGATATCACCAACGTTAAAATTACTGGTATGCAAGATTGCGTCTATGCCGACAAATTGCTTAAATACGAGCGCCATGTAGAGCATAACCCCTTAGTGTTTGATGGTAGTGAGTTTGATCGGGTGTTTATTAACCATAGTAGTGATTGCACCGTGCATGATAAAGGCTTTAATCGTCTTATTCATGTATCAAAATCAGGTAGTAACACGACTGTAGTCTGGAGCCCAGGGGCTGAAAAGTCAGCGCAGATGGGCGATATGGGCGAAGTTGATGAGTGGCGTAAAACGGTGTGTGTAGAATCCACCAATGCTCTAGAGAACATGGTGGTCATTAATCCTAATCGCACGCATATTATTAGTACAGAGTATTTTGTAGAAACACTTTAAAGTAGGCTTTATCAAGGTTTTAATACTAAGATTTATGTATCAAGGTTTTAAT
>JACMMS010000127.1 GCA_014378915.1 Methylophilaceae bacterium | reverse complement strand
TCACGGGCCAATTGCTTTTCCAGTTGTGGGTCAGAGAGCTGGTACCATGACTGCAGCAGTAACGCCTTGAACATCATTAGTGGCGGCCAAGCCTTTTCGCCAGCGATTTTATTGTGAATGCTCATCAAGTGCGCTTCAAGCTTTGGCCAGTCCAATAGTGCATGCACATCATCTAGTTCTCTTAGTGCCGCATGTTCTACAATCAATGCGTCGGCTAAACTTATTTGCTTTAGGTTCTTTCAAGCCATGATGGTGGTTCTCAGCTAAATTACACAGTCTCTATTATCTCATTTCAAAGGTGAGCTTGCTTCAATTGCCGCGGCTTGTGCGAAGGTCTCTAATTGTAAAATTAAAGGTGTTTTTGTTGTTAAAGGTGGTTATTCAACTGTATACGAATCATATAAAGGTTGGATTAATGTAATGTATGTGGCGAAGGATGGGGAAGATTTTATTGGTTGGCTACCAGAAAGCAAAGTTAAAATTGTTGGTCAATATGGTAGTAATCCCTAATTCATCATTTAAGCTGCACTCCTAACGATGTCTCTTAATTCAAACCTTAGGCATTTAAACTAAGTTACGCTAAAATTTACCTATGGATTTTGAAATTATCGGCAATATTAGGCACGCGGAAACTTTTGCTCGAGGTTCTGGTATCAGAGAAATACCAAGGCTTCATAAAATCTACGGTATCGGTAATTAGCGTAAGCGAAAAGGTCTAGCATCTATTCGCCTATGTGATGGCTCATTGCATGAAGCTGAGATTCACTGGTACGAAGCTACTGGTATTAGTAAGTTAGAGTTTAAAATTAAACGTTACTTGGATACATAAATCATGACAAAACACGAATTTGTTATATGTATAGTTAATCACGGATACGAAGCTTCATTGGGAATGCGTAAACTTTACGAAATTATTGAAGATGTAGACGCTGATAAACATGGTAAATTACGAGTGATTGATGAATTTGGCGAAGACTATCCATATGCAGCCACATTTTTTTATCGCGTTTCATTGCCAGCCAGTGTGATTGAGCGTGTTTATCACGCACATGCCTAGCAAGTCATTTAAGCTGGAGTTACTAAAGCCAGCACTTTAATTTTAGCTTTAGCTGATACTAGCGCTAAACAGCCAGCCTACTTACCACTCACCAAAGACTTCACTGCGCCCACTAAATCCCCAGGCATAATCACGATTTTAGCATTGTCAGATGCCGATATTTTTTGCAGTGCGGTAATGTAGCGGTCACCCAGTAAAAATGTAGCAGAAGTATTATTTTCTTTAACCGCTTCTGCGATAAATTTAATCGATTCAGCTGAAGCTTTAGCAGCCACCATTTGCGCTTCGGCATCCTTGCGGGCAGCTTCAAGCCTAGCTTCTGCATTGAGTATCAGTGATTGTTTTTCACCTTCAGCTCTCGTCACTACAGCGACACGCTCACGCTCTGCGCTAGCTTGTTGCTCCATGGCATGTTGCATGTTTTGTGATGGTTTAATATCTTGAATCTCTACCGATTTTACAGTTAATCCCCAATCCATTGCTTCATCAGCAATGGCGTTTTTCAGTTCAGCTTTAATACGGTCACGCGAGGTGAGTGCGTGGTTTAAATCCATCCCGCCAATAATTGAACGTAAGTTTGTTTGCACCATATTACGCATAGCCTCACGAAAATTCTCAATGCCGTATACCGCGCGTTCTATATTACTTACTTTGATGAACGCAATTGCATTAGCCAAAATCACCGCATTATCGCGTGTAATCACTTCTTGTTCGGGGATTTCTAAAATAATGTCTTTGGTCGTGACTTTGTAACTTACTTTGGTGAATACAGGGTTAATGACAGTTAGGCCTGGGCGTAAAATGCCTGCGAATTTCCCTAGACGCTCCACTACCCACTCTTCACCTTGCGGCACGATGCGAACCCCCTTAACCAAACCGATAATAACTAGTGCGATGAGTACATAACCGAAAATTTCTGGCATTTTTATTCCTTAATTGATTGTTATGTTGAATGAGTGTAATTCGAAGTTTGAAGTAACTTAAGGCTACTAGATTTGTTTAACTCTTAAAATATTACCTTCAACCGCCACTAACGCGGCCTCCTCGCCTGCGTCAATTGGATCATTAGATACGGCTACCCACTCGCGGCTGCCCATCACACCTTGTAAAAAGTTAATTTTGCCTGTTGTAGTGTTGCTGGTAGATACGGTTACCATTCCTACACGACCAATTTCTTCACCTTGCGCTTGGCCAACTTTTGAGTGGGTTTCAGTCTTTTTGTAGTAACGTTTCCATACAGTTAGTGAACCAAGGGATAACACGGCAAACGTAATAATTTGTGCAGCTTGTGAGATATCAGGTGTAATGAGTAAGGCTACCGCAACAAGCAAAGCGGCCACACCAAACCATACGACATAAAAAGTACCCGTTGCCATTTCTAGACCTAACAATAACAAGCCCAGCGCACCCCAACCCCAAGTTGCCTCCATTTTTATGCCTTAATTGCGATAATTGTTAACTATTTTAACATTAATTGCCTGATTGCAAACAAGCGGCTGAACGCTTGTATCCGTTATCTGGTCTTCTAGTCTATTAATTTCAATATATTGTTATTTTGATGACACCTCCACTGAACATTGTTTGGTTTAAGCGCGATTTACGCATTGCAGACCATGCCGCGCTTAACGCTGCATGCAGCAATGGTGGGGTGTTGCCACTATTTGTCTGGGAGCCTACAGTTTGGGCAGGACCTGATTACGCCACGCAACATGCTGGTTTTATTGCAGAATGCTTAGTTGAGTTAAAGCAACAGTTGCAAGCCATTGGGCTCAATCTGCTTGAATCGTCCTTGGGCATAATAGAGGTTTTGAACAGCATTAAGTCACAGCGAGTAATTGCGGCCATTTATAGCCATGAGGAAACAGGTAATAGTAATACGTTTGCGATAGATATTGCCGTTGCGGCATGGTGCAAAACCCATTATGTTACTTGGATAGAGTTACCTCAAAACGGCGTGGTGAGGCGCTTAAAGAGTCGCAACTATTGGAATGGCGCTTGGGAAAAGCGCATGGACGCCCCACAAGAGTTGCTATTGCAACAATGCCTTGCTGCGCCACAGTTTAACTTGCCAGCAGCAAATCCAATCGATTTTCAAGGTACAGATAAACCGCAACGTCAACAAGGTGGTCGTAGTCAGGGTCTAGTGCTGCTTAATAGCTTTTTAAATGGGCGCGCAGCACGTTACCGTGGTGGAATTTCTAGCCCGATTAATGCCGTAACAGCAGGTTCACGTTTATCACCTTATTTAGCTTGGGGCGCGCTGAGTATGCGTGAGGTGGTACAAGCATCACGCATGCAACAGCGCAAAATAGCCGAAAATCCACACCAATATCCCCGCGGCATAAATGCAGGTCTTATTAGTTTTGAAAGTCGTCTGCATTGGCATTGCCACTTTATACAAAAGCTTGAAAGCGAGCCCTCGTTAGAGTTTGAGAACCTACATCATGCACATGACGGTATGCGCAACGAGCATTTAGCTGACACAGACTCACAAAAACGACTTGCCACTTGGTGCAAAGGTGAGACAGGCTGGCCGTTAGTCGATGCTTGCATGGCGATGTTGCGTGCCACTGGCTGGATTAATTTTAGAATGCGCGCTATGTTGATGAGTATCGCCAGCTATTTATACTGGTTGCATTGGCGCGAAACGGGGCTGCATTTAGCACGCGAGTTTTTAGATTACGAGCCAGGAATTCATTGGTCGCAATCACAAATGCAGTCTGGCACCACAGGCATTAATACATTACGTATTTATAATCCTATTAAACAGGCCATGGATCAAGACCCTGAGGGTAAGTTTGTACGCCATTGGCTGCCTAGTTTAAAAAATGTGCCAACCACTTGGATTTTTCAGCCGTGGCTAATGCCAGCCAGCTTGCAACTGCAATATGGATGCGTGATAGAGCGCGATTACCCCGCACCGCTAGTGAATATCGAACAAGCTTTGCGTGAAGCACGCAGCAAAATTAGCAGCGCACGCTCTGCCAAGGACCATCGTCAAGGCTATCAACTAGAAGCGGCAAGTATCATCAAAAAACATGCTTCACGCAAAGGTATGCTGGGCGGTATTCGCGATGTTAACGGCAATGAAATTAAACGCAAAAAATTATCTAAAAAAACTAAAGAAACATCACAAAACAACGTTATTAGTATTGCGCAACACGAATTATTTTGATGGAATTTACTATGCTAGCACCTATGGAATCTAACGTGGCATTGTCACACAAGCTTATTCTGCCCACGGATAGGGCGGAACGTTTGCATTATATTAAGCATCACTTTCCACTCGCCAAAGGCATGACTTTGTCTGAAGCATGGGTTGGTGGTAGGCTTTCAGCAATTAAGCAACTCAATCAAATAGATGGCCTTGCCTATAATCGTAACCGTAATTTTTTAAATGGTGCAGTGACACATTTATCGCCTTACTTACGGCATGGCTGCATCACGCTGAAAGAAGCACTAGACAGTGTGCAAGCCCGTTTTGGCAATAATGCCGAAAAACTCATATTTGAACTCGCTTGGCGTGATTATTGGCGGCAAGTTTGGTACATGCAAGGTAATAAAATTTTAAGTGATATGGAGGCATCAAAAGTACTATTGGGCGTTAAGCCTGTACCTGATTTTGTTAAAAAATCACAAACTGGTTTACCGTGCATGGATGCATTTATTCACGACTTAATTGACGATGGTTATGTACATAATCATGCCCGTATGTGGTTTGCGGCTTACGTATTGCATTGGCTAAAAGTAGATTGGCGTGCCGCTGCAGATTGGTATGAAAGCTACTTATTAGATGGCGATCAATCATCTAATCACCTTTCATGGCAATGGATAGCCACCACCAATAGCAGTAAACCTTATTACTTTAATAAAGAGAATTTAGGTCGATTTACAGGCGAAAAATATTGCACAGGCTGCACCGCAAAATGCCCGTTTGATAAAAGCTATGAAGATTTACAATTACAATTATTTGATACTCATCACCAAGCCGTTGCTAACGTTTACCCAATTTCGGCACCGCCAAGACAAGCCTTATCTGGCTTATCGACTATCGCTATTTTTGTGCATGATGAAATGCTCTCCCCCGCACACCCGCTTATGCAACAGCCTTTTCCTAAGATTTTTGTATTTGACAACATACTGCATGGTCACTGGTCAATTAATCGCCTGCAATTTATGGCGGATTGTTTAAGTGAAATTTCTGAAATTGAAGTGTGGATGGGTGAAACCAGACAAGTGTTGCAAGAACGTGGCGTTGGGCAAGTTATTACACAAAACACACCTAACCCTGCACTAAAGGCATTATTACAGCCTTACTCACCCAAATGGCAAGCAGAAGAGGCCTTTGTTAACTTGAAGTTTGATGAAAAAAGCCTAAAACGCTTTTCTAAATATTGGGAAAAAGTTGGCCCGGTTTTATTGGGTGATAAAGAATATAGAAAGCCATAATTTTAGTGTGCGCGCATTACTCTCTATAAGCACCGCCTGGGCCAAAAAATTCTTTCATTAAAAAGCTTTCTAAACCATCGTTATCTTCTGGTCTTGCAGACATCACAATGACTCGGTCTAGCCTGCGTGATTCCCAGTTAAAGTCGCTCTTGTATTCTCGGCGGATAATGGCAATCATTTTTTTAATAATGGCCAGTTTTACATCGCCACCATCTGGAACGTTCACTTCTATATTTTCAGAAATGGCGCGGCTTACATTATTATTTTTCCAGCCTTTAAAATTAAATTGGGCGCTATTTAAGCCAATATTTTTAATTTCGAAAATACCATTACTGCCGCCAAATTTCATATTTTCGGCAATCGCACGTTTTCTACGGCTATCTTCAGAAGGACCATTATCAGGGCTTCCCTCGGCTAAATCTTTACTGGTATAGCCTTGTTTACGCTGGCGGTTATCTTGCATACGTTGTGTATAAGCTTGCATATCTTCGCCTGGTAACGGTTCTCTTGGTGTATCAGGTACTGACTTAGGCAAATTTTTAGGTATAACAACTGGCGGCACTTTAAACGTTTTAGCCGCTGACTGCGGTGATGGTTTAGTAGCGGAAATGATACGTTGGCTAGGTGTTGGCTTTACCACAGCAGATTTTTTAATAGGCTTAGTTATTTCTACAGGTGGTTCAACAGATGCTCGCTCCGGTGGTTTAGACGCCGACTTACTCGGTGGATTGATGTTAATCGTTAGCGGTTCTGGCGTGCTAATTGGCTTACCTTCTGGAAAAAGCTTAGGCGCCAAAGTAATAAGCAATAATAAATGAACCACTAATGAAATAATCAGTGCAATGCTGGTATTACGGCTAATACGAATCTGCAACACGCTATCCACTTTTGCGCGACTCTCAAAAAACTCAGCAGTAATGTCATTTACATCAATAGTATTAGGATTAATACTAAGCGGACGTCTTGAAATTAAATCGGGTGGATTTAGCAAAAAAAGATTCTCAATATTATGGACAATGCCACAAACTTAATGCACATTTTAACAGCGGAATATACCAGATACGTGGTTTAAATCAATTAGCTAAGAGACTTAACCAAAATTTACACCGCATTTGCCTGCAATGCATTACAACATGCCTATGTTAAAATAATACCTATGATAAATAACACTAGCCTTACAAACGCCGTGCAAAAAACTACAACACCTAAAGAACTGGCAAAATCATTTGACCCTAAAGCGATAGAAGCGCATTGGTATGACTTTTGGGAGAGTCGTGGCTACTACGCCGCTGGTTTAGACACCACCAAACAAGATAATTTTTGTATTTTGTTACCACCACCCAACGTCACGGGCACACTGCACATGGGGCATGGTTTCAATCAAACATTGATGGATGCTTTAACACGTTATCACCGCATGAGTGGCGCTAATACATTGTGGCAGCCAGGTACAGACCACGCAGGCATAGCAACGCAAATTGTAGTTGAGCGCCAATTAGATGCACAGGGCGTGAGCCGTCATGACTTAGGTCGCGAAAAATTTCTAGAAAAAGTCTGGGAATGGAAAGAGTATTCAGGCGGTACCATAACACAGCAAATGCGCAGGCTAGGCACCTCACCAGATTGGAGCCGTGAGCGCTTCACAATGGATGAAGGCCTTAACAAAACGGTCACAGAAACCTTTGTGCGGTTATATAACGAAGGCTTGATTTATCGAGGCAAACGCTTGGTCAATTGGGATGTAAAACTCGGCACAGCAGTATCTGACCTCGAAGTAGTACAAGAGGAAGAAGATGGATTTATGTGGCACATCAACTATCCGTTAGTTGAGACAGATGCAGTCACAGGATTAACTTATTTAACGGTCGCGACAACCCGGCCAGAAACCATGCTGGGAGATGTAGCTGTGATGGTGAACCCAGATGATGAGCGTTTTAAACACTTGGTTGGTAAATTTGTGACCCTGCCATTATGTAATCGCGAAATCCCAATTATTGTTGATGATTATGTGGATAAAGACTTTGGTACGGGCGTAGTTAAAGTCACGCCAGCGCATGACTTTAATGACTATGTGGTTGGGCAGCGACATAAATTACCAATGATTAGTATTTTGACCTTAGATGGGAAAATGAAGGGTAAAACAAACGCAACTTTAGATGTCAAAGGTGATAGCGTTCGAGGAACTATTATCGCTGCAATTGGGCATCATGAAGATGTTGATAAGATTCCAATAGCATATCAAGAACTAGACCGTTTTGAGGCACGCAAACAAATCGTAGCTGATTTAAAGGCTCAAAATTATTTAGTCAAAACCGAAAAGCACAAACTCAAAGTCCCTCGCGGTGACCGTACTGGCGTGATCATTGAGCCTATGCTCACCGACCAATGGTTTGTGGCGATGAGCAAGCCATCTGCTGATGGTAAAAGCATCACGCAAAAAGCTTTAGATGTTGTGGCATCCGGTGAAGTTAAGTTTTATCCAGAAAACTGGGTAAATACTTACAACCAATGGCTCAATAATATTCAGGATTGGTGTATTTCACGCCAATTATGGTGGGGTCATCAAATACCCGCTTGGTACTCTGATGCAGGTAAAGTATATGTAGCGCATGATGAAGCAGAGGCAAAAGCACTAGCGGCCAAAGATGGTTACAGTGGCAACTTAAAGCGCGATGATGATGTGCTAGATACTTGGTACTCATCTGCGTTATGGCCTTTCTCTACTTTAGATTGGACAGGTGATAAAGCTAAAGATGACGCTAATATTGCCTTGCAGCAGTATTTACCTTCTAGCGTGCTAGTCACGGGCTTCGACATTATTTTCTTCTGGGTGGCGCGTATGGTCATGATGACTACGCACATCACTGGCAAAATTCCGTTTAAGCATGTTTACGTACATGGTCTGATTCGCGATGCCGAAGGTCAGAAAATGAGTAAATCTAAGGGTAACGTACTAGATCCGATTGATTTAATTGATGGCATTGACTTAGAAGCGTTGATTAAAAAGCGCACCACAGGTTTAATGAACCCAAAAGATGCAGAAAAAATTGAAAAGCGTACTAAAAAGGAGTTCCCAGAAGGCATAGCCGCATTTGGTACCGATGCATTGCGTTTTACTTTTGCTTCGCTCGCCTCACCTGGGCGTGATATCAAGTTTGATTTACAACGTTGCGAAGGTTATCGTAATTTCTGTAACAAGCTATGGAATGCCACGCGATTTGTGCTGATGAACACGCAGAATGAAGATGGGAGACTCAAAGATTGTGGCTTAGAAGAATGCAGCACCAAGCCAGAAGGCTATTTAAGCTTCTCGCAAGCGGATCGCTGGATAGTGAGCAAGTTACAACGTACCGAGGCAGACATTGAAAAAGCTTTTACTGACTACCGCTTTGATTTAGCATCAAAAGCCATGTACGAATTTGTGTGGGATGAATACTGCGATTGGTATTTAGAGTTGGCTAAAGTACAAGTACAAAATGGTACAGATGCAGAACAACGCGCAACACGCCGTACATTGGTGCGTGTATTAGAAACAATATTGCGTTTAGTGCACCCCATGATGCCGTTTATTACTGAGGAAATTTGGGCAACGATAGGGCCAATGAGCGGCCGTACAGGGCCAAGTATTATGTTAGAAGCCTACCCCAAGGCTCAACCAAACAAGTTGGATGATAAAGCAGAAGCATGGGTCACATTGCTCAAAACAGCGGTTGATGCTTGCCGTAGCTTGCGCGGAGAGATGAATGTGTCGCCAGCAACTAAACTGCCGCTTATAGCTGCGGGTGATGCCGAGCAGTTAGCACACTATGCACCCTACTTGAAAGCGCTGGCTAAATTAGCAGATGTAGAAATAGTCAGCGAATTACCCGATGCAGATGCGCCAGTGGCATTAGCAGGTGATTTTAAGCTGATGCTAAAAATTGAAATAGATGTCGTTGCTGAAAAAGAGCGCTTAGGCAAAGAAATTGCGCGTATACAAGCTGAAATGACCAAAGCAGAAAGCAAGCTTAATAATGAGAGCTTTGTAGCGCGTGCACCAGCAACTGTTATAGACCAAGAAAAAGCTCGTGTAGCAGAATTTTTTGCGAGTTTAGAAAAATTACAGGGGCAGCTAGTTAAACTTAAATAGGTTTGAATCGTTTTAAGGCTTTTAATCAGCAAATGCACAATACATTTATGATTAAGCTTAGAACCTTAAAACAGCCTATTTGCCAGAAATCTCGGCTACATTACTAATCAAACGGGTTAATAACTGTTAAACCCGCTGCTATAAATCGCCTAGTGTCTCTAGTAGCGACACTAGGCCCATTAGTCATCGCTATAACTGCAATAAAACTGTGTGCTGGTGCAATCACTTGTCCAGCGGCACGCGCTTTAGATCGCAACATTGCATAAGCCTGTGATGCTGCAGCATCAAATGACAAAATACGGGCTAAAACAAAGGCAACACGCGCTGTTCGAGGCTAGAATTAAGCATGTTTTTACGTTTGCCTCCTGGTAACACAGCGATACCAAAACGCAGTTCTGCAAGACCAATCGTTGAAAGATACAAAGTTTCAAAATTTTGTGCGTTAATCCAAGCCACTATTTTTGGATCAGTTAAGGCTTTTAAGGGTTCAGAAATGACATTGGGATCAAGTAATATCATTGCCACACTATCACCCAAGGCTCAGTGGTTATGTAGGTGTTTGATCTCTATCTATTTCAATATCAACAAATCCCACTTCATGGCCAATTTCAGCTAACAATGAGCCAAGTTTGATTCTATCCCTGGGTGTAACAGCATTTTCTAAAATAAAGCGAATTTCGGCTTCTGTATTGCGATGATGCCCAGCAGCTTGTGCTTTAAGCGCACGATGCGTTTCTTCAGGTAGGTTTCTTACAGTGACTACTTACATTTGCATTCACTCCAATAATTAAGCGTGTAAAATGTCATACTTATAATATATTGATTTCAATTTATGCGCTTGTGGCGAGTGATTAAACAAATAAAAAGCCTTCCGTTACCAAACGGCTTTGTTTGCTAATTACCTGCTACATTTGTTACTCGCTGCGTTTGCGAATATAAAAAATGAATTCTTTTTTGGGTTCCGCATCTTCCATTTCTTCTAACAGTGCTAGCTCGTGCCCTGTCTGTTTGCAAAATGCTTGAAAATCTTTGACTGAACCTGCATCAGTCGCCCTAATTTTTAATACGGTTGTAGCCGCCATATCACTTAAGCCTTTTTTGCAACGCAGAATGGGCAGTGGACAATTTAAACCGCGCGCATCAATTTCTTTATCAAACTCCATGCATGATCACCTAAAGACTTTCAATTAAACTGATGAGTGTATTAACTTTTGTTAGCAAACGGATAACCCGCCTTTCCCCAAGCTAATACACCACCCACCAAATTATACACATTGGTGTAGCCTTTGCTACACACAAACGCTGCTGCGTGTGCAGAACGCACACCGCTATGGCAATAAAATACAATTGGTAAATCGTTACTTAAAGATTCATATTCAACAGGTAGCAAAGAAAGCTGCAAATGCTTAGCGCCAGCAATAATGCCGCGCGCTACTTCATCGTCATTGCGCACATCTACTAAATGAATTTTCTTCGCCGCAATCAGCGCCTGTAAATCACTGGCTTCGATATCGTTATAGCTACTCATCAAAACACCTTATTATCAAATGCTTTTATTATAAGATAAGCCCATATTAAGCATCTTAATTATTTCTGATTTGGCGTTTAGTTTTGTAATTTGGATTAATAATTTTTAGAAAATTGATGGTTGGAGTTAGAGTCGCTATTGCGACTCAGACTTTTGAGCTGAGCTGATGTCAATGCATGTTTATAAGTGCACCACTGTTTGCGTGCAAAAGTGCATCAGTTTAAGACCTATTTTTAAAACGATAAGAGTCATTACCTGTTTCAACAATATCGCAGTGATGAACCAGTCTATCGAGTAATGCTGAAGTCATTTTTTCATCTGCAAATAACTCGCCCCATTCAGAGAATGCCAAATTAGTTGTCATGATGATCCTTGTCTGCTCGCGCAATTGACTGATGAGATGAAATATCAAGGCACTGCCTTTTTGGCTAAAGGGCAAGTTGTGAAAACTTAAACCTCGCGAGACAGTTTATGATGATAGAAACTGTTTTGAGGTTTATTTTATGGATGTAAAATCACAACTCGACATCACACTGTTAAATTGCATCTAATATTGACCCACGTGGCGATATTAAGTGTAATCAGGCGTTGGCATTTGCGCGATCAAATGCCCATCAGAGAGATAGCTAAACACACCGGCTTATCTAGAAATACCGTCAAGAAGTATCTTGTAAGCAATGTGGTTGAGCTTATCTACCAGAGACTGCGGAGCCGAGGTGCGTTAGATCCTTTTGCCAACAAGCTCACCCAATGGCTTAAATTCGAAACAAGCCGCAATCGTAAACAACGCCGTAGCCTCAAGCAACTGCATGCTAATTGGTTTCGCTTGGATATACAGGTTCTTATGATCGCGTGACTGCTTTCGCTAGGAAGCGGCGTCAGGCCCAGCAAGAATTGGCACGTACTGCAGGTCGCGGTACTTTCATTCCGCTGGTATTTGCACCAGGCAAAGCCTTTCAGTTCGACTGGAGTAAAGACTGGGCCATCATTGCAAATGAGCGCGTCAAACTTCAGGTTGCACACTTTAAACTCTCCCATATTAGAGCTTTCTAACTCAAAGCTTATCCGCTACAAACCCATGAGATGCTATTTGATTCGCACAATCATGCGTTCGAGGTATTTGGTGGCGTACATAGGCGCGGCATCTACGACAACATGAGAACCGAAGTGGATGGAGTGCGCCCTGGCAAACAGCATGAAATTAATCTATTAGAAGAATCACAAGCCAATGCCTCTCGTTATGACACCTTAAGGAGAATCAGCCATGCAGCATGATGCCTTTATGACCACCTTAAAAGCACTGAAGTTATTTGGCATGGCGCGAGCAGCCGATGAATTGGCTGAGCAAGGTGTGCCGGCTTATGGGAATGCAACACCAATATTGGGTGATTTGCTCAAAGCGGGGATTGCTGAGCTTGAAGCAAGTGCTATCCAATATCAAATCAGGCTGGCACGTTTCCCGGCCTATCGTGACTTGAGCGGTTTCGACTTAAGTCAAAGCAGTGTCAATGAAGCCTTAGTGCCTCAGTTGCACCGTATAGAGTTTGTTAAAGATGCGCATAATGTGATGCTCATTGGCGGGCCTGGTGCCGGTAAAACCTATTTAGCAACGGTATTATGCTTACAAGCCATTGAACATCATGCGCTGCGTGTACTGTTCTTCTCCACCATTGATCTCGTCAATGCTTTAGAAATTGAGAAAGCCGCAGGGAAATATGGTCAAATCGCCAATCGTTTATTACATGCAGATATTGTGGTCTTAGATGAAATTGGTTATTTGCCATTTAGCCAGGCAGTGGGTGCGCTATTGTTTCATTTGCTCAGTAAACTCTATGAACAAACCAGTGTAATGATTACCACTAACTTAAGCTTTGCAGAATGGACGGGCGTATTTGGCGATCAGAAGCTCACCACAGCATTACTCGACAGACTCACGCATTGTTGTCATATTGTAGAAACAGGAGATGATAGTTTCGATTCAGACAAAGTGCAACTAAACCAAGAAAGGAGGTGAAAACAAGTGACGTAAAATTAACTTTAGAGATAAAATAAATAACTCAAGGGTGGATCAATATTCGATGCTTATTGTGGGTCAATGTTAGTTGCAATTTAACATACTCTTCAATGAAACTAATGTAGAGTTGGATTTTGGCACTTACAACAAATAATTTACTGTGGGGTCTAGTGAAATTGGAGGTATGTCAACGAAAGATTTTGCTTTTCCAACGCCCCAACGATGATGACAGCCAACATCACACATGCAGTAGGTCGTTCTTGCACAATCAAGGCATGTCTTTTTTTCCGACAAACTGCTTAAATCAATCACTACCAAACAAATCCCGTGTATAGACCTTATCTGCGACATCCGCTAACTCTTTCGTCATCCGGTTTGAAACAATTATATCCGCTTTTTGCTTAAACTCACTCAAATCATTAATGACTTTTGATTTGAAAAACTCAGTTTCATGCAGCGCTGGTTCATACACAATCACTTCAATTCCTTTAGCTTTAATGCGCTTCATAATGCCTTGTATGCTAGAGGCTCGAAAGTTATCAGAGCCACTCTTCATTACTAGACGATAAATGCCTACAACGTTAGGTTTTCTATTCACTACACTATCAGCAATAAAGTTTTTGCGCGAAGTATTCGATTGCACAATAGCATTAATTAAGTTCTGTGGCACATTGCTATAGTTAGCTAAAAGCTGCTTAGTATCTTTGGGTAAGCAATAACCACCGTAACCAAAAGATGGGTTGTTGTAGTGATTACCAATGCGAGGGTCTAGCCCTACGCCATCAATAATTTGTTTTGTATTTAAACCATGAGAGGCCGCATAAGTATCAAGCTCATTAAAGTAAGCAACACGCATGGCAAGATAGGTGTTTGAGAAAAGCTTTATCGCTTCAGCTTCAGAACTATCTGTGAATAACACCGCAACCTCTGGTTTAAGCGCGCTTTCTTTCAACAAACCAGCAAAAATCTTTGCCCGTTCTGAAATCTCACCCACCACAATTCTGGATGGATAAAGATTATCATAAAGCGCCTTACCTTCACGTAAAAACTCAGGAGAGAACATTAAATTATCACACTGCAACTGCTCACGGACCGAAGCGGTATATCCAACAGGGATGGTTGATTTAATCACCATCACGGATTGTGGTGCAAGCGCCATTACATCTTTAATGACAGACTCCACAGATTTGGTGTTGAAATAGTTGGTTTCAGAATCATAATCGGTAGGCGTGGCAATAATTACAAAGTCTGCATCTTTGTAAGCATCAGCCTTGTCTAGAGTGGCTCTAAAATTCAGTGCTTTAGTTTTAAGGTATTCCTCAATCTCAGCATCTTCAATCGGCGAGACTTTACGGTTCAGCATCTCAACCTTTTCAGGCATGATATCCAAAGCAACTACTTCATTTTTTTGTGCGAGTAACACGGCTAAAGAAAGCCCCACATAGCCAGTGCCTGCAATTGCGATTTTCATTCACTTAATCCTTAAACCTTAAACCTTAAAATAATTCTTGGTGTATTGATGCACTAAATTTGATACTAAAGCATCTGACCCCTGTTGAATAAAACGGACACTCCACTTTAAACAAGCTCTTCCTGCATTAACTTAAAATTTCTTAATGCGTCTGCTGGCGATATGTCACCTAACTTTGTGTGCCTGCGAATACGATTGTAGAACACTTCCACATA
>JACMMS010000014.1 GCA_014378915.1 Methylophilaceae bacterium | reverse complement strand
TGCACATCATCTAGTTCTCTTAGTGCCGCATGCTCCACTATTAATGCGTCGGCTAGACTCTTTTGCTTTAGGTTCTTTCAAGCCATGATGGTGGTTCTCAGCTAAATTACACAGTCTCTATTATCTCATTTCAAAGGTGAGTTTGCTTCAATTACTACGGCTCGTGCAAAGGTCTCAATTAAGCAAAAATTTAGTTAAGCAAACATATAGCTTGGCTGAGAGGCCATCACGCTCGCATTAAGGAGTTGATCAAACTCTGAAGCTGGAATAGGCTTTGAGTAAAAATAACCTTGTCCATAATCACATCCAGCGGCTGTTAATAAATCTCTTTGCTCTGAAGTTTCTATTCCTTCGGCAATAACTTTGATACCCAGTTTATGCGCCATCACAATAATCGCCTCGCACAGTGCCGTATCGTCAGAGTTAGGTTTTAAATTACGAGTAAATGATTGATCTATCTTAATATAATCAATATCGAATTTTTTTAGATAAGATAATGATGAATAACCTGTACCAAAATCGTCTAGTGAAACCTGCACGCCTGCATCTCTAAACGCGAGTAGTTTTTGGCTGACTAAAGGGTTAGCATCTAGCAATAAACCCTCTGTAATTTCTACCACAATACTATCGCCTGTTAGCCCAAGTTCTTTTAAATAATCAAACCAATCGGTATGCGTAATGGCTTTGCTTTGAAACTGCACTGGTGATTTATTAATACTTATTTGAAAGTTAGGGTGAATAAATTTGTGCCAGTACGCTACTTGGCGAGCAGCTTCGCGAAACACCCAATCGCCAATTTCTACAATCATGCCAGTGTCTTCTGCAATAGGAATGAAATCTGCCGGGCTTACCATTCCGCGAGTTGGATGTTGCCAGCGAATCAGTGCCTCAGCCTTATGAATGCCACCAGTGGCTAAATCAACAATAGGTTGATATAACAATTTAAATTGATTATCAGCTAAGGCATCACGCATATCTTTAATGATTTGCCTACGTTTTTGTGCAGACTCTTGAATAGATTTTGTAAAATAACTAAACCTGTTACGCCCGTTACTTTTTGCAAGATACATGGCTTGATCAGCATTTTTGAGCATCACATCAATTTCTGTAGCATCATCTGGATATAACGTCACGCCAATGCTGGCGGAGATATTGACAATTTCAATACCTAAATTAAAGGGTGCAGCCAATGCTTGCAAAATACTATGCATAATTCGCTCTAACATTTCGTTAGCCACTAACTCGCTAATAATAACAGTGAACTCATCACCACCTAGTCTTGAAACGGTATCAGTTTTACGCACACAGGATGTTAAGCGTTCTGCGACTTCTTTAAGTAGATTATCACCGTAATCGTGCCCAAAAGTATCGTTAATTTCTTTAAAATGGTCTAAATCGATAAACATCACCGCTAATAATAAATTAGAACGACTGGCTTTTTTCATTTCTTGTGCTAAACGATCATGAAACATATGGCGGTTTGGTAGTCCAGTCAGTCCATCAAAGTTAGCTTGTTGCCAGATAATTTCTTCGGCTTTTTTCTTTTCACACATATCAGTGATTGCTGAAACATAGCCAGAAATTATGCCTTGATTATTTCTAATCGGGCTAATTTGTACTATTACAGGTATTAATGCGCCGTTTCTAGTTTGGCGGTAACATTCGTGCCTGAAAATACCTTCATTACGTGCCGTTAAAAATTCATGTTCTTGACTTTGGTCGTTACGTTGCTGTGGTTTAACTCTTAATGAGAATGCGGTATCTTTAACTTCTTCTAACGTGTAACCAAATAGGGTCGTGAATGCTGGGTTTACATACTGACAACGAAATGCTGCATCGCGCAAAATAATGGGTTGGTGTGTTTGTGCTAAGGCTTCGCTACTTCTAAGTAATAAGTTATCACGCATTTCAATTTGCGTGAGCATTTGATTAAACTCATCGGTTAATTGGCCTAATTCATCGTTAGAAGTTTTTTCTACACGTAGTGAGTATTTCTTATGTTCAATTATTTCACGGGTAGTTTCTACCAATCTATCAATAGGTTGGAGAATGTACTTACTTACATGGCGAAATACCAAGAAGCTGGCTAGTAATGAAATAATAAAACCAAAAACATTAATTATTAGTTTTAACAGAAATTCAAACCACAAGTGATTTAAAGTGGCTGTTAAACGTAAAGTTCCCACTTTTTCTTGGTTAGCCGTGATATCACGCTCCACATAGAGGTTTAATGCCTGACTAAGTATATGTTTAAAATAGGTATTTTCATTATAAGTTGTTAAAATTTCACCATGCTTTGTGTAAGAAACAAACACTTGATGATTATTATTTAAGATATCAGCATAAATAATATTTTTGTTAGCTTGTAATGCAGCCAGGGTGTCGGCTGCTTCTTTACCATCTTTAAAAATTATGGCGGATGCACTGTTACGTGCAATCACATCAGCTAATATAACGAGCTGATTTTTTGTAAAATTTCGTGAGATAAATACATCATTGATGGACGAAACTAATAAAGCAACAAATACAGCTGTGCCAGCGGTCAGCGTTGATATCAGCATGAGTTTGCCGCGAATAGATTTATTTTTGGCGAATCTCCACATTTAGATGACGCCTCCAGCGAGTGTGTGATCTTTACGATTTCGTTTTGATTGATAAGTCAGCTCCGTAGAGGCGATTGATTTAATATCCTTTGTATTATTCATCATTGTTAAAGCAGTTTGGTGAGTACCAAATCTTAGAGTTGTTGCTGCAACCTCGCTATCTGCACCGTTAGTATCAACTCGATAGCCTTGATCAGAGTAAACCTGAACCTTAATTAGTTTATCCAATGGCAATGCTATTATTGCGGCGACTTCTTTCTCTGAAAGCTGACCAAGTTTAGGCTCTGGCACTGCATCAGTTTTAGCCGTTATTTCAGTTTGCACATATTGGTTATCATGGTGATTGAAATGCAGTAAGCCTACTATGCCTAAAGCAATGATAGGTAACAGTAAACCTAGTATCCACAATTCTTCAAGGCATGCATTTTTTAAGTTGATTAGATGACGTAATAGGATAGTCCAAAGCGTGTTCATTTGATGCCTTTCACGCTTTTTGCTAACTTGAGTAATTGCGCACTCATGCGAATGCCAACGGCATTGGCTGGTTTTAAATTAACCTCAAATCCAACACGATTGCCATCACGTATTAAACCAATCATGCCACCTTTTAAAATGAAATCTGGGCTATCGCTGACTGTTACTATTGGCAATGCTGCAATGTCTGCTAGTAGTGCTTGTAGATGCACATCCTTATCTTGAATAACAAATAACATATGGCAATCTTTTAAATTGGCTGGTTTTACATTGCGCGTAAGGGTTAATGGTTTATTGCCGACCATTTTGCCCACTAATACATCTAGGCTATCTTCACGTTTATCATCACCCATTACACATAAGTTATAACTGCTTGATTCAGCTGTTCTTGCGGGCCATTCTATAAACTTAGAAAAATTGTAAATAAAACCTGCTTTAACTGCAGTTTCAGTGGTAGCTGCCAGCACAAGATTAGGCATGACCAATACGCTAACAGTGGCTATTAATAAGCTTATTATTCGCCAGAAAGCAAGATTAAGAAGCTTAGAATTAATCACAATGCTGCTCAAAACTTATATCCAGCCGTCACAAATAGCTCTCGTGGCACTTCTGTAGGCGTAGATAGAAAGTCACGGCTAAACTCAATGTGGTGATCATGTAACAAATTACGACCCACTAATGAAATTTCTATATTAGGTTTTAAATTCCATGCAATGCGTGCATCTAATGCATTGTAAGCATTGAAGTTAGGTGTTGAATCAATTTTGCTAATATGGCGTAGATTAATATCTAAATTAACGTTTGTACTTAATTGATGTTGCGACCAAAGCATGGTTTGGTATGAGGAGTAACTATTTTTATAGTTAGTTCGACTACCTGCTAGTGCATCAGCAGTTATTCTAAAATCGCTTTGAAAATAAGAATAACTACCGCGTAACTTCCAACTATCATTCACTTGCCAATTAACACTAAACTCAACACCATAAGTATGCACATGGCTGAAGTTAGTGCCATAAATATTTTGCAACACATAACCCGATACTATATGCGAAAGATCTGTGGGATCTGGTGTAATAGAAGCAGCGTCTTTATAGTTGTAATAATAAGTAGTGACATCTGCTGTAAGTTGCGGTTGAATAACAGCACGCCAGCCTAATTCATAAGCAATTAAATTTTCTGATTTGACGTTACTTTTTCCGATCATCGTCACCAATGTTATTGGGTTAAATGCTTTTGCAGCCCCACCTTCAGCGGGTGTGATATTAGAGATGCTGTAAACACCATTTTCTTGTGCGCAATGTGGTGTACGCACTGCACGAGAAATAGAGGCCCATACTGATTCATGATCATTGGGTATCCATAACAAGCGTGTGCTCGACTCAAACTCATAACCAGTAGAGGGGTTGTGTTCTATAAGGTTACCTAGAGTAAGTTTCCATTTTTGAGGTACCAAAGTGATGTCATCTTGTATGAATGCATTGAATAAATGATCATCACGTTTTGGTTTTGAGAGTGAAAAAATTATGCCATTATTGTTATCTAGCATATTGCGCCTGTAACCTAAGCCCCATAGTAAACGTTGATTGCTAGTAAGTAATAGATTGTGTTGAAAATCGATATCAAAGGTATTGACTGTCAATCCGGCCTTAAGTACATCAGACTCTCGTTTACTTTTATCCCAGTAAACTTGTAACGTTGTGTTATATCTTGCTGACTGGGTTTGTTCCCAACACCCTTGTAGGTTATGACCTATAAACTCTTGTCGAGTAGATGATGATTGTGAATACGTCGGCACTAATTGAGGAGTTAAGCTTTTAGATAATCTCGGAAATGTTGCCACTGCACCGCTGCTATCACCATTAAACACATTACCTTCTAAGTTCAATCTGTTAGTGTTGTTAATTTCTTTATCATACCGAAAACCTATTTTATCTAATAGGTCTGTTTGGTGTGAATTGGTATTGGTCAAGGGCTCATTTTGGCTTTTATAATGGGCAGTGCGTCCATAAACTTTAATAAAAGTATCGTCATCAATTTTAGTGCCGTAACGTAGACTAACACCACTACGATCAATGCCTACATAAGCATTAGCAAGACTACCTTGCGTGTTTTTTGAATTTTTAGTGATAATGTTAACGACACCATTCACGGCATTTACCCCCCCCCATAAACTTGCATTTGGTCCGCGCATCACTTCAATACGCTCATTATTCTCTATCTTGACATCTTGTTGATCCCACCAAACGCCAGAATAGAAGGGTGTATATATGCTTCTACCATCGACTATTACCAGTAGCTTATTAGAGAACTGACCATTAAATCCGCGTGCAGAAATTGGCCATTCATTACTATCTATTCTGGCTACATTTAAGCCTGGCACTAAACGTAAGGATTCTGGAATAGTAGTGGCACCTGTTCTTTTAACATCATCATTACTGAGCACATAAATAGCACCAGGAGTGTCAGATAAACGCGTGGCAGACTTCATTATTGCGGTCACTTCAAGATCCATGAGTTGTTCTAATGTTAAATCCATAGGCGTTAAATCAACAGCTGAGTTTGAAGCTGTTTGTGGTAAATCTGCTGGATTAGCCACGTTATTTTTTAAAGCAAAAATGTTAGGGAGTAAGCAATTAATATCTTAATCAGCCATAGTGGTTTACGCATTAATAGCGAAACTAGCGAAGATTTTGGTGATGTAAGTGACATGTGTTGCCTCAAATTACAATAAATAATATCAATTGCGAACCTTAATTTTTAAACCGGATTATGTGTGAAATATACGGTTATTATGTTATTTAACGGCTTACTAGGCTTAGTTCTTTAGTAACTTAAGCTATTAAAAAAGCACTTTTAGTTTTGCTAAATTTTGCACTTTGAATATTACTCAAAAAAAAAGCCGATACAGGTGTATCGGCTTTTCATTGTAATAACTTTAATTTTCTAATTCCAATTAAGTTAGTTCTTTATTTGAGAATTTTTCTCAAAACTACTTTAATCCTAAAAGCTTAAAATTTCGTCCTCCTCACATTCGATTTGCAATGACACAAGCGCTTGCAAAATCGTTCGCTGGAATGAAGATTTGTTATTTTTTAGCTTATTTAAAACTCTTCCCAGCTTTCATTATCCGTGCCCGTTTTGGCCATTGCAGGCTGCGTTCTTGCCACTGGGCGAGTTGCTGGTTTAGGGGCGGGGCGAGATTGCCCTATTTTGCTTACCACCCGACTTGGTTTGTTGCTGTGCGTTGATCTTGTGTCGTTCAGTTTAAATCTGCCAACAGTATCCATTAAGCTAACTGCTTGTTCAACTAGCGATTCTGCTGCCGCTGCCGCTTCTTCTACTAATGCAGCATTTTGTTGGGTGACTTCATCCATGCTGGTAATCGCATTGTTGACTTGGCTAATACCAGAACTTTGTTCACTGGATGCGGCAGATATTTCCCCCATAATGTCCGTTACGCGTTGTACGGATGACACAATCTCTTCCATGGTTTTACCGGCATCTTCTACTAACTTAGTACCTACTTGTACTTTGCTCACAGAATCAGAGATTAACTGTTTAATTTCTTTAGCTGCAGCGGCTGAACGTTGGGCTAGATTGCGCACTTCTCCTGCTACTACCGCAAAACCACGGCCTTGTTCACCTGCACGGGCAGCCTCAACAGCGGCATTTAACGCTAGAATGTTGGTTTGGAAGGCAATACCATCAATGACTGAAATAATATCTTCAATTTTACGTGAGCTGCTATTGATGTCCGCCATAGTAATCACTACTTGGCTCACCACTGCGCCACCTTTTACAGCCACACCAGAGGCGGCTGTTGCTAGTTGATTAGCTTGTTTCGCATTTTCTGCATTTTGTTTAACAGTGGAAGATAGCTCTTCCATGCTTGATGCAGTTTCTTCTAGGCTACTAGCTTGTTGTTCGGTGCGGCTAGAAAGGTCATTGTTGCCCGTCGCAATTTCACTAGCAGCCGTGTTAATAGTTTCACCCGCTTCATGCACTTGTAAAATGACTTCACTCATATTATCAACAATGGCATTAATACCATCACATAAGCTGGCAATAGCACCAACCTTGTCAGCCATCGATACACGGGTACTTAAGTCACCTACCTTTACTGCTTCTATTACTGCTTGGCTTTGTGCAACTGCATCTTCTAATGCGGCTGCTGCTTTATGCTGTTCGGTAATATCAGTAGCAAATTTAACAACCTTACATGGCTTACCTGACATATCCATAATAGGGTTGTAGCTGGCTTGTAGCCAAATATCTTGACCATTCTTACCCACTCGGTGATACGCATTGCTATCAAATTCACCGCGATTAAGTTTTTCCCAAAAGTTTTTGTATTCTTGACTATTGCGGTAAACAGGGTCGACTAACATGCTGTGATGTTTGCCTGTAAGCTCTTGTACGGTATAGCCCGTGACCAATGCAAAATTTTGATTAACCTGAGTAATAACGCCATCCATACTAAATTCAATCACCCCAAGCGATCTATCTATTGATGCTAATTTTCCCTCATTATCTAATTCTTTAAT
The DNA here is from genome assembly GCA_014378915.1 of Methylophilaceae bacterium. Taxonomy (GTDB): domain Bacteria; phylum Pseudomonadota; class Gammaproteobacteria; order Burkholderiales; family Methylophilaceae; genus JACMMS01. The sequence goes on along the minus strand of JACMMS010000014.1, from coordinate 17,790 downwards.
TTTTTGTTGGGTAACATCAATCGCATATTTAACGACTTTAGATGGTTTACCATCTAAATCTAAAATTGGGTTGTAGTTGGCTTGTAACCAGACTTCCTTACCATTCTTTCCGATACGTTTATATAATCCATTGTCTGTTTCACCATGGCCAAGTTTTTCCCAAAATGCTTTGTATTCATTGCTGGCTTTATATTCATTATCTACAAACATGCTGTGGTGTTTGCCAATTAGATCGCTCTCAGTGTAGCCCAATGTGTTTAAAAAGTTTTGGTTGGCAGAAAGAATATGACCAGTTAAATCAAACTCAATAATGGCTTGGATTTTATCAATCGCTAGCATTTTACCTTCATGGTCCAAGTTTTTTCTTTTCTCTGCGGTAATACAGCTTGAGTACACCATGACTTTATAAGGGTTTCCTTGCACATCTGTAACGGGCGAATAGTTAGATTGAAACCAGTATTCTGCACCATTTTTTGCAACACGTTTAATTTGTTTTGTTTGTAATACACCTTTAGATATTTGCTCCCACATACCTTTATATGCAGCACTTTGTGCATCTACACGCGTTATTATGGTGGTGACGTTTTTGCCAATTAATTCGTCTATTGTATAGCCTAAAGGTTGGCAAAAAACTTCATTACAGTTTAGGATGTTCCCTTTTAAATCACATTCCATAACTCCAATACAATTTTTTAATGCAATGTCTTCACTTTCTAAGTTAAGTGCCTGATTTTTTTCTGAAGTAATATCTGTTAAATAGCAAACCACCTTGCCTAAATCACCTGTGCTTGATTTAACAGGCGCGTAATAGCCACTAAACCAAACCGTTTGGGCAGTCTTATTTTGTAATTGAAAACTACCCGATTGCGTAATGCCCTCAACTAGTTTTTGCCAAAATGTTTGGTATTCGATGCTGGAGCTTTCTGAACGGTTTACTAATATTTTGTGATGTTGGTTTAAAAGGTCGGCCTCATTGTAGTTAAGTGCTTTTAGCAAATTTTCATTTACACGAGTAATCACACCTTTCGCATCAAGCTCAATAATGCATCTTGCTAAATTAATTTCTTCTTTAATTGTGCGCATTTCTGCGATCTCATCCAACATTTGTTTGGTTTGAGGGGTATGTTTTGCAATTGCATTAATTAGTTTTGAAAACATGATGGTTCTCCATTGTTTACTTGTTATTTGAATTATATAAACTTAACTTTGATTAAATCGCGTCTATTAATTCCATCTCTTGACTATTCATCAGCTGCTCAATATCGACTAAGATGAACATTTTTTCATCCACAGTGGCGAGTCCGGTGATGTATTTAGTGTCAATACTCGATACAATTTCTGGCACAGTTCGTATTTGATTTGATTGTAAGTTCATCACATCAGAAACTCCATCTACCACCATGCCAACAACGCGACCGCCAAGATTCAAAATAATCACTACAGTCAACTCGTTGTATTCCACCTTGCCTAGATGAAATTTAATTCGTAAATCGACAATAGGTACAATCAAACCGCGGAGGTTAACGACACCCTTAATAAAACTTGGCGTATTAGCAATTTTGGTTACAGCATCGTAACCACGAATTTCTTGTACTTTTAAGATCTCAATGCCATAAGATTCTTCACCTAGTACAAAAGTCAGATATTCATTGCTATTTGCGCCTGTGGTATTAGATTCTTGGTTGCTTTGTTCAGCTATTGCACTCATTGCATTGCTCCTTCGGTATTTAATTGCCCCATTTTAATAATGGCAGGTACATCAATAATGAGAGCGACTGAACCATCGCCCATAATGGTGGCGCCTGATACGCCGTTTACTTTTTTGAAGTTTGTTTCTAAGCTTTTAATCACTACTTGCTGTTGACCCACTAAGCCATCTACAAATAGCGCGGCTTTTTTACCTTCAGCCTCTAAAATTACTAACACCCCTTCAGTTGGGTGCATAATTTCCGTATCTTGGTTGAATAGGGCATAAAGCGGAATGATCGGCAAGTATTCACCTCTTACACTGACCATTAAACCTTTACCTGTGACCGTTTTGATGTCATTCATGGTGGGTTGCATAGTTTCTACAATCAGCCCAAGTGGAATCACATATAAACTGCGACCAAGTGAAACTGACATGCCATCTAAAATGGCGAGTGTCAGGGGTAGGGCGATTGAAACCGTTGTGCCATAACCTAGTACAGATCTGATTTCTACCACGCCACCCATGGCTGCAATATTACGTTTGACTACATCCATACCCACGCCGCGGCCAGAAACATCAGTAACCACTTCAGCGGTCGAAAAGCCTGGAGCAAAAATGAGTTGATAGACTTCAGTATCTGTCATGCTTTCACCCACATTTAAGCCGCTTGATTTCGCTTTTGCAAGTAGCTTACTGCGGTTTAACCCAGCACCATCATCGGTGACTTCAATGACGATACTCCCACCTTTGTGTGCTGCCGAAAGCGTTAAGCGACCTGTTTCGTTTTTGCCAGATTTTTTACGTTGCTCTGGTGTTTCAATTCCATGGTCTACACTATTGCGGACTAAGTGCGTAAGTGGATCTACAATACGCTCGATTAAACCTTTATCTAACTCGGTTGTGGCACCGTTAGTGACAAACTCAACTTTTTTATTCAACTTAGCCGCTAAATCGCGCACCATGCGTGGGAAGCGTGAAAACACAAAGTCCATCGGCATCATACGGATAGACATCACGGCTTCTTGTAAATCGCGGGTATTACGTGTGAGTTGACCCACACTATTAATTAATGGCTCATGATGTGCTGGGTCTAAAGTGCTAATACGCTGCTCAATCATCGCTTGTGTAATCACTAATTCACCCACTAAGTTAATGAGCTGATCTACTTTTTCTATGCCAACGCGTATAGAAGTGGTTTCACTGCTAGCGTTACTTGTTGGTGACTCACGTTTGGCTGCAGGCTGCATAGTGGTTGGTGTTATAGTTTCTGTTACGACTTTAGCATCTTCTGCTTTTTTATCCTCTAGCGCTGCTGATGCATTATCGTCACCAATCAACTGTAAGACTTGTGCATCGGGATGCGGTTTGAATGGCGCAAAGAAACCATAACCTTCTTCTACGTTTTCCTCCCCTTCTTCTGCAAATAGTCCGTAACCCACTTCTTCTTCAACTTTGACTTTTTCTGTCTTGGGTTTTTCATCTTTGATAGAATCTGCCACAGGCTCTGTAACTACTGAATTTGAAACCAATGATTGAGCAACTTGAGTTTTAGCAGGCGCAACTATAGTAGCTTCTAAGGTAGGGTCTAACAAGGTAATGACTAAATCTTCTGGTTCTAGTACAAATGAACAGATAGATAAAATATCATCTTGATCTGATTCAGTATCCAGTAACAAATAAGGTTTTTTGTCTGTGGCCTGACCTAATATGACACTACCTAAAAGTTCTAGCTCGCTTTGCAGATTAGTTAAATCTTTTTCACTGCAATTAATGAAGCTGATATTAAAACGTTTTAAGCCATCTGCAATTGGCGTGTTGTTATCAGATAAAATGACAATTTCCGGCTCGGGTTCAAGTTCGGGTTTGATTGCCACGACTGCGGATGTTGTTTTCGGTGTAACATCCCCATTTTCTGATAATGATTTCAGCATCATCTTTACATCGGCGACTTGTTCTAAGTTCACATCAGTAGCTAACCGATGACCATCTACCATCATTTTGAGCACATCTTTTGCGGTTAAAAACGCATCCACATGTTCGGCCGTTAGTTTCATTTCGTTTTTACGGATTCTATCGAGCAGGTTTTCAAGCACATGCGTAATCTCTGTCATATCCATAAAACCAAATGTGGCAGCCCCTCCCTTAATCGAGTGCGCTGCACGAAAAATTGCATTTAAGTCCTCAGAATCTGGATTTTCAATATTGACATCTAATAATAAGCGCTCAGCCACTGCCAATAGCTCATCTGATTCATCAAAAAACACCTCGTAGAACTGACTCATATCAATAGTCATGATTATCCTCGCTCTTTATTGCGTGATTGAATAGTGCATGTTTGGGGCAAATGAAAGTGAGTGCGAACACGGTACTAACCAATGACTTTTTGCACGACTTCTATCAAACGTTTTGGGTCAAAGGGCTTTACCAGCCAGCCATTAGCACCAGCTGCTTTTCCTTTAGCTTTCATTTCATCACTTGATTCAGTAGTTAGCATCAAAATAGGCACTTTCTGGTATGAACTTAACCCGCGTAAATTGGCAATTAACGTAAGGCCATCCATAATCGGCATATTTTGATCGGTAAGAACCAAATCAACCGTTTTATTTTTAGCTTTATCTAACCCATCTTGGCCATCTACTGCTTCAATGACTTGATAGCCTGCTGCCTTTAAACTAAAGGCTACCATCTGTCTAAGTGAGCCAGAGTCATCCACCGCTAAAATTACCTTTTCCATTACCTATCTCACTTTCGTTGAATCGTTACGAATCTGTATGTTGTTATTATTGAATAAATTATTTTTTTCATTTACTTAAAAAAAGCCTTAATACACCTTCAATTCATAGTGCTACTTATGCTACTTAATAAATGATTTAATAAGCTACAACTGCAAATTAAAACAACTCAATATCTCCAGAACCCATATGTTTTTGAGTTACTTGTTGCCTCATACCCGCTTGTAATGCGCTACTACGCAGACTTAAACTTTCATTAACTTTTTTTAAAAGTGTTGCCACTGCATCATGATCACTTTCTGTGGGCTGATGTTCATCTTCGCTAGATAATCCCGATAAAACATCACGTAGACCATTAAGTCTTTTCATTGTTCTGGCTAACAATTGGCTGGTTAAATCTTGAAACTGTAACCCTGTGACTACCGCATTAATTTCAGTATTAATTTGATCGCGAAATTCCGTGAATTTTTGAATGTTATTTGTTGGAACAGCTTGATCTTGCATGAGCTTTTCAAAGGCATCATGTTGTGATTGAATAGCATAGTTAATCTGCATAAAACTTGTGGTTAATCTTTCTATGGCCTCTCCAAGTAAAAAACTGGTTTGCATTAAATCAGCCTCTGCTTCAATTAGGTGATTGGCACTATGTATAGATAAGTCATCTAAAAGGCATTGAAACTCTGTTAGTGGTAAATTTTTTGTTTCCATATCACAGCATCCTGCTCTACTCAAAAATTATCATTAGTTTCTTATGTAATTGTTTACGGCAAATAATTGATTTTAATTAGGGTGTGACCCTAACTTGGTCGCTTTTTCAGCTGTTATTTCGTTTTCTGAGTCAGTGATCATATTTAAATCCTCAGAAGATTTCACATTTACTGCAGCATCACTCTTATATAAGTCTTCTTCAGCTTTTTTGTTCATCACAATAATACTGATGCGTCTATTAGTTGGATTAAGTGGATCTGCTTTATCAAACAATGCGGCAGAAGATAAGCCCACTACACGCACTAATTTACTTTCATCCATACCACCTGCAATAAGTTCTCGCCTAGAAGCATTGGCTCTATCTGATGACAGCTCCCAGTTGCTATATCCTTTTTCACCATTAGGGTAGGGCGCCGCGTCGGTATGGCCAGAAAGGCTGATTTTATTAGGTACACCGTTAAGCATTTTTCCAATTTCACGCAAAATCTGTTTAGTATAAGGCTGCATTTCGGCCTTAGATGAAGCAAACATGGGCCTGTTTTGTTCATCGACTACCTGCACACGCAAGCCTTCAGATGTAATATCGAGCAATAGTTGGTTTTTGTATTGTGATAGCGTTTTACTATCTTCAATAGACTTCGCTATTTTTTTCTCTAATGCCTTTAATTGTTCCATTTCCGCTTTTTCTAACATGGCTTTGGCAGTCTTAAGGTTTACTTTTTTGCTTTTGCTAGGCTCATCTATTTTTCTTACTTGGCCATCTTTTTTAGTTAAATCTTTACCGCCCCCTTTCATAATCACGACGCTATTACCTGATGAAGCACCGCCTTGCATGGCGACCTTAAGCGGTGTTTTAAAATAGTCTGCAATACCGTTCATATCACCCTTAGTAGTTGAGCCTAATAACCACATCAATAAAAAGAAGGCCATCATCGCCGTTACAAAGTCCGCATACGCGATTTTCCATGCTCCACCATGATGGCCCCCAGCTACTTTTTTAATGCGCTTAATGACAATGGTTTTGTTATCTTCAGCCATATTCAAATCATTTCTTTACGTTGAGCAGGCAGTTTCAGAGTTAACATCATTATTTGGCTTTAGCTTGTTTAACGTGTTCTTCTAACTCTAAGAAACCTGGCCGCTCAGTTGAATATAGTACTTTTCTGCCGAACTCTACGGCGATGGCTGGTGCAAAACCATTGAGGCTTGCGAGAAGTGTCACCTTAATACATTGAAACATTTTTGAGGATTCTTGGATTTTTTGTTCTAGCAGACCGCTGAGTGGTCCAACGAAGCCGTAAGCTAACAAAATACCTAAAAAAGTACCGACTAACGCATGGGCAATCAGCATGCCGAGTTCGGCTGGGGGAGCACCTACAGATTCCATGGTATGCACCACACCCATCACAGCAGCCACAATACCGAATGCTGGTAAGCCATCGCCAATTTTTGCAATCACATGGGCTGGCACATGCGCTTCTTCATGATGTGTTTCAATTTCGTTATCCATCAAGTTTTCTATTTGAAACGCATCCATATTGCCTGATACCATTAAACGTAGATAATCACTAATAAATTCAATGGTATGGTGATCATGTAAAGTGTCTGGGTAGCGACTGAAAATAGTACTTTCTTCTGGGTTTTCTATATCTTTTTCAATCGACATCATGCCTTCGCGACGGATTTTAGTGAGCATTTCAAACAACAATGCTAGTAGATCCATATAACGCTTTTTAGTGAAGTTGCTACCTTTAAATAGGATAGGTACTGCTTTAAGTGTGGCCTTGATCGATTTTCCATTATTGCCAACAAAAAGTGCGCCAAATGCAGCGCCACCAATCATAAGCAACTCAAGTGGTTGAAATAGCGCTGCCAGGTGACCACCAGCCATAGCGAAGCCACCAAATACAGAGCCACAAACAATGACATAACCAATAATGACTAACAATTTTTTTATCCGCCTATTCTTATGCTTTAGTAGATTTAGAGCTAACTTTGAATAAGAATAGCAAGTCAGTAGGTTGTCTAATCTGCTAAAAAGGAGGGTTTTATTAGCTTAGTTTTTGACTGAGTTGAATTTGAATAAAACTCAAATAAATTGGCGTTAGCTTATTGCTGATAGTTGACATGGATGCTGCTTAAATGTGGATGGTAGCTGTAATTTACCGTTTTGATGTGCAGATATACGATGCTAAAAAAAGATTACCGCATCATGTAAACATAGGTAATAGTCGCTTCTTTGTGCGCTTTAACCGTTTTGTATGGCTCTAAAAGTGGTATTTTGAATTCATGGCTGATGAGCAGAGTCCCTGGGCGCATTTCTTGAGAGGCTTTTTCCCAAAGCTGCCGCATTGCAACGGGTGATAAATAGGCAAATACCACATCGTATTCTTTTAAGCTCATATTTAAATAGTTTTTGTAGGCAAAGCGAGCATTTGATCTTTTGACTAAAGCGCGTAGTGAGCTCACCAGCCAAGGTAGTGGTGCTATTTCAATGCCTGAGAACTCACTTTCTGGTCTATGTTTAGCAATGTTTAAAATGAGATCGCCCAAGCCACAGCCAATATCAATCATTTTAATAGGTCGATTTTTAGGGATGATTTTAATAACTAGTTTCCATAAAGAAACTGAGGACGGATAAAACGGTACTTGGCTTTGAAAAGTATTCCAGTAAATAACCACTAAAAGTAAAAAACTTATTAAGTAAAAAGTAGTGGGTATATGTAATGATTGGCTTGCCCAAAGGCTTATAGGAAATAAAAAATTAATGTAACGCCACCAAACTGCCATTTTGGTGAATACAGAAAATGAGGTGGCAATCAATGCGCAGGCCAGCACACAAGCTGGGAGAGGGATTGAGTGCTCGCTTATTTTTAAAGTGAATAAATAAACGGCTAAACAAATTCCGACTGCGCAAAGTTGTATAAGCGCTGCAAGCTTTGCGGGTGTAGCAGGATAAAAATTTTTAATCAAACCAATGGTTGGCTTTGCTAATTTCACTGCTATTTGCAAGGCTTGCATTTTTTAGCCTAACGTTAAAATTACTTATTACTTAATGTGCACTAAGTTCTTCCAGTTCTTTTGATTTTTTGGTTTTACCTGCACGTGATGGAATATGACAAATACTACATACATAGCCATGATTTAAATCGTAAGAATCCACAATAAACTTACCAGAACAGCATGTGCAACTTTCTAGTTTAAGCATTTTGCTATCTACAAATCGGACTAATGTCCATGCTCTAGTTAGCGACAGTACTGGTTCTAAGTGATCATCATCTTTAATTTGTTGTAGATACAGTTGGTAGCCTTTAACTAAAGCATCTACACCATCTAACTCTGCATGATTCACCAAAAATTTATAAATATTAAAGAAGATAGAAGAGTGAATGTTGGGTTGCCATGTAAGAAACCAGTCTGTAGAGAAAGGTAACATGCCTTTTGGTGGTGATTCATGTCTAAGCTCTTTGTAAAGTTTAATCAAACGTTCGCGTGATAGTGTCGTTTCTGTTTCAAGTAGCTGTAGTCTTGCGCCTAAATTAATAAGCTCAATAGCTAGTTGAATTTGTTGTGATTCGTTAATAACGCTTTTGATTTTCATGATATCCACCCTAAGTTCTTACTCAATATTTGTTAATAATTAACTTATTTGTTCTACTGGTTGACCGGCCATTAAAATGGCTGAATGTGCACTTGTAATCGCCCAGTTTTTTTTGTAATCAGTCAACATGCCTAAAATTGCACTGTCTTCAAAACGAAAGCGTGCAAGCATCATATTCATACTGCTGAGTTTTAATGTTTGAGCAGTGCTTAAGTTTTCTAGTAAATCTGCAATTTCTTTACTAATACCTAGTCTAAATATTGCAGTAGCGCGGTCCACTCTTACCATCTGTTGCGCTAACATTAAATAGCTAAGGTTAGCGTCACGTATTTCTGACATTATTTCTGCTTCAGTCATTTTTAATCCCTTAAACAATGTTTGTTGTTAGGTGAATAAGAAATTTGCTCATCCACGATGATTGAACTTTGCGCGCTATGAAGTAAATAAAATATAGGTCAAAAACTATTTATTAGGTGAGACTAACACGAACAAGCCTGTAGGAGTTTGTCTTACAAACTCCTACAGGCTCATCTAAATTGAGCTTGAAATTTATTAAATAGTTAATAAATTCAATGGGATATGTAAAATAAGTGGTTAGTTAAATTTAACTCGTATTAAGCGATATCTATACATTACGACATTAAAAAGTATAACTTTAGTAAATATTTAATTAAAATATATAAAAATTGATAAGCATATGAATTAAATAAGAATATTTATTAAAAATAGCTTAGAATAATATTTAAATAGTACTTTTTCAGTCTATCGTATCAACAGATTGGAGATTAATTAACAAACCCCATTAAGTTTAATTGCTATTTAATTTCAATTAAAGTAATACGCTAAAATACGTATGTAATATATTGTTTATTAGTATAAAAAATAAAAAACACACAGTTATTATCTATGCTTCATGCTAATATTATTAGCAATATTAAAATGAATGAATTGATAGTATTACTGAAATTTTATACGATTCATTTTATTTACTTATAGTGCTAAATTGATTAACGCTCGTCTATCGGACACTTTAAATTTACGTTTTTTTTCGAATGTTACATTATTCAAACTACATTTAGAGTTAATTAAAAAATAAGAACTTGCTAATAAAAAATGACTGTAAAAACTATCAAAATTGCGCTTGTTGATGATCACGATATTTTGCGTGAGGGATTAAAGCAAATACTGAATCGGTCAGAAAATATAGAGGTAGTTGCTGAGGGTGGTTCTGCTGCAGATGCGGTCTCACTATGTAATCAATATAAAATAGATGTGTTGTTGCTAGATATTTCTTTACCAGACAGAAACGGTATCGAGGCATTAAAATCAATTAAAGAGCGACATCATGATTTAGCGGTGCTTATTCTATCTAGTCATGTTGAGTCGTTGTACGCATTACGCGCATTTAAAGCTGGTGCATCTGGGTATTTAACCAAAAATAGTGCATCTTCTGAGCTGGTTAATGCAATCACTCAAATTGCCAAAGGTAAAAAGTATATTACGGCTGAAGTCGCTGAAGTATTGGTGAATCAGGTAGATAATAATTCTGAAAAGCCACTACATGAAGGCCTTTCAGACCGTGAATTTCAAACGCTTACGCTCATTGCCTCTGGGTTTAGTGTTTCCGAAATTGCCGTTAAACTTTCTTTATCTGTTAAAACAATTAGCATGTACCGATCGCGACTGCTAGATAAAATGCAAATGCGCCACAACACAGAATTAATCAACTACGCAATAAAAAATAAATTAGTCGATTAACTGACCTAAAACATAGGTTTTTTAAGCGCACTTAATTGTACCCAATTCATTTAATCAAATGAGATAACGCAGTTTTTCCCCACTGTTATAGCATTCAAACTTTATAACCTTCTAATAACATCATTAATATTCATTATTCATTTTATTAACTGTAATTGAAGATGGTAGAAAAAACACAACAACACCCTGAGAAAAAATCTGCGCTTAGTTCTATAGATTTAGGTCCTATAGATTTAGCACAAAAAATACTCGACCAACTTAAAGAGGAGGGCATAGAGCCAACGCCTGAGGCGTTTGAACGCATGTATAACTTGTTGACTGGAGCTGTTACCTTCATCCAAGCAGAAGGTGTGTTGCCGCAATTAGCCAGACGCTTAGCGCGATCTAACACCGACGCTGGTTTGATTTTGGCGGGTAAGATCGAAAACAAAGAATGGCGTAGTTTGGGTGATGAACTCATTAGTTTAGCCGCCGGTGGCGTGAAAGAAAAAGTAAAAGGCAATGGTGGCGCTGCTACTTTACCCCATATTGATAGCATGTCTGTTTGGCAAGAGATGTTAGAGCGTACACTTAAATATACAGTGCCAGATTTATTAAGAGGCAATGCCAACCTTGCGCAATTTTCAGAAAACTTGAGTGCCGATGTTAAGTATGCGAAGACCAAGCAAGATATTGATTGTGTTACAAAAGATATAAAGAGCCTGTATTTTAAGATACATCAATTTTCTGACGATTTTGAGATTAAACAACAGAGTTTTACACGCTTATTGTATTTAATGATTGATAGTATTAAAGAGACGATTAATCCTTACAATCCTGTCCATACCGAAATTAAAGCCTTTCAAAATTTGCTCAATGAGCCGTTAGATCAAAACAGGATGTCACAAGCGATATTGAGGCTTAAGGAAGTCATATTTAAAAATCGTGCTTAAGCATATGCATGTTTGCAGCTTTTTTTACAGGAGATTAAAGTTTTAAGTGGTGGTGACCGTTACCTTATTTACTAAGATACATATTTGGAAATACATGTTAGGAAAGTTTTAAAACAACCCTAAATATTTCAAAATGTTGACCGTTATATGTTTCAACAGCAGCAAATAACCGCTGTTAAACAAATACAGTCAGTCCAACTATGTATTTGATTATTTTAATATTATATTTTAAGGAGGCCTACCATGGCTGCTGTCATTAATACCAACCTTTCATCACTTAACGCTCAACGTAACCTAAGCTCTTCAAGAATGAGTTTAGAAACTTCTATTCAACGTTTATCTTCTGGTTTACGTGTCAATAGTTCTAAAGATGATGCTGCAGGCTTAGCCATTGCAACACGTATGGATTCACAAGTACGTGGTCAGAATGTGGCAATTCGCAACTCTAACGATGCAATTTCATTTGCCCAAGTAGCCGATGGCGCATTGGGTAAAGCAACCGACGCTTTACAACGGATGCGTGAACTTGCTGTTCAAGGTTCTAACGGAACCAACGGTACAGGCGACTTAGCTAACTTAGATGCAGAGTTTCAACAACTAGCCACTGAAGTCACACGTTTAGGCACAGCTACTAAATTTAACAGTGCAAGTGTGTTCGGTGCGGCTAAAACTTTCCAAGTAGGTGCTGATGCTGGCGATACCATTACGGTTGCTTCAGTTACAGCCGCTACCATTTCTGGTGATGTGACATCGAATGCTAATGCGACGACAGCACTAACCGCAATTGATGCCGCGCTAACGGCAGTGAACACGACACGTGCAACGGTAGGTGCAGTACAAAACCGCTTTGAGTCTGTAGTTAGTAACTTGCAAGTTTCAGTTGAGAATCAATCAGCAGCCAAGTCACGTATTATGGATACAGACTTTGCCTCAGAAACAGCGAATTTAACACGCGGTCAGATTCTACAACAAGCAGGCACTGCGATGTTGGCGCAAGCTAACTCATTACCTAATAGTGTACTTTCATTGCTTAAAGGCTAATTTGAGTAAGTCTTTAGTTAAGGCCTTACGGGATTCAATATGAATCCCGTAATTGCTTGTTAAAGGAGATGATCATGTCATTAGTAAATATAGATATTTATCGGAGTGCACAAAGTCCGATATCAAGTATTGCAAAAGTAACGCAGCCTGTTGCTGCTCAGTTTCCAGCTCAATCCTCTGATGTGTCTGGAGCACAGCCAAACAAGCAGGAGTTAGTATCAGCCGTTGCGCATTTGAATCAATACATTGCTTCAGCTGTTTCTTCTATTGAGTTTTCAGTAGATGAAGATTCTGGAAAAACAGTAGTCAAAGTTATAGATAGTGAAACACGTAAAGTGTTGCGACAAATACCTAATGCAGAGGCTTTATCGCTCTCTAAATCATTAGATAGAGTAGAAGGTTTAATTATTAAACAAAAAGTGTAATTAATGAGTCAATTAAGGAAGATGGTATGGCAATCACTTCAGCAGGTATAGGTTCTGGTCTTGATGTGGAGTCTATCGTCACGAAATTGATGTCGGCTGAGCAAGGCCCATTAAATTCTGTTACTAAGCAAAAGATGGCTGTTCAATCAAAAGTCTCAGCTTATGGTACGTTGAAAAGTGGCTTATCCACTTTTCAAACCGCCTTAAAAGGCTTATCTGATGTGTCTAAATTCAACACGCAGACAGCTAGTTCAAGCGATAGTACCGTCATTTCTGCCAGTTCTAATGGTAAAGCGACTGTAGGTAGTTATTCGGTATTAGTGCGTCAATTAGCGCAACAGCAAAAAATAGCTTTGCCAGGTGTTGCTAGTATTTATACGCCAATTGGCACTGGCACAATGACGATTTCTTTTGGCACTCACGATAGCACGGGTAATACTTTCACGGCAAACTTAGATAAATCTGCAAAGTCACTCAATATTACATCTGCTAACAACACTTTATCGGGTATTCGTGATGCGATTAATGCGGGCGATTTAGGCGTTTCTGCGTCTATTGTTAATGATGGCCAAACTAATCGTCTAGTAATCACATCCAAGGATTCTGGTGCTGCAAATAGTATTAAAATTTCTGTAAACGATAATGATGGTAATAATACCGATGCTACTGGATTATCTCAGTTTGCTTATGACCCTACATTAACTGCAGGTGCGGGAAAAAACTTGTCAGAACTACAAGCTGCCAAAAGTGCAATTGTTGATATTGATGGCGTAACTGTGACTAAACCTAGTAATACAGTGAACGATGCACTAGAAGGCATTACGCTTAATCTTTTTAAAATTCAACCTAGTACAGTCGTTAACTTAACCGTAGCACGTGATCAAACCACTGTAGAAAAATCAATCACAGATTTTGTTAAAGCATTTAACGATATCAATAATTCTATACGCAACCTTACAAAATATGATCCCACAGGCCAAGCTTCTGGCGTATTGCTAAGCGATGCCACAGCACGATCAATTAGCACGCAGATTAGAACCACATTGAGCAGTGCGTTGACTAGTAATGGCACGATTAGCTCACTCAGCCAAGTGGGCGTGAGTTTTCAAAAAGATGGTAGTTTATCTTTGGATAGCACTAAGCTTAAAACTGCATTACAAAACAATCCAGACAGTATTGCTGGGATTTTTGCATCAGTTGGTAAAGCGAGCGATAGCCAGTTAAGTGTTATAAGCCAAACGACTAATACTAAAGCAGGCACTTATGCCATTAATGTGACGCAATTACCCACACAGGGTAATTTATTAGCCAGTGTAATGCCAAATTTAAATATTACTCAAGGCACTAATGATCAGTTGAATCTTAAAATTAATGGTGTGAGTTATAGTTTGACTCTGCCTGCCGCCATCTATAGTAGTGCTAATGATTTGGGTGCAGCTTTACAAAGCAGAATATCTGTTGCAGGTGCGCAAGCTGCAGTGACCATTGTTGGCGGAAAATTACAATTAACCTCTAGCAGCTATGGCTCAAGTTCTATAGTAACTGTGACTGGTGGTAACGGTGCAAGTGATCTGTTTGGTAGCCCAAGTTCGGTTTCTGGTGTTGATACTGCGGGTACTATTAATGGTGTAGCAGCCATTGGCGCTGGTCGCACCTTAAGGGGTGCTACTAGTGACGCCAGTGAGGGTCTATTAATCTCAATCTCTGGTGGCGCAACAGGCGATAGAGGTACGGTGAGCTTTAGTAAAGGTTACGCTTCACAGCTAAATAGCTTGGTTGATAGTTTGTTAGGTACAGATGGTTTGATTTCAACGCGCAACGATGGGTTTACATCATCTATTAAGCGTTTAACCGACCAGCAAACGGTACAGCAAGATAGATTAACCGTGATTGAAAAACGCTACCGCATTCAATTTACTGCACTTGATAAAACCGTGAGTACTTTACAATCGACTAGTTCTTTCTTAACGCAGCAAATCGCCGCTATTACCGCGAACAGTAAGGCTTAATACCACTTTATTAAGCAAATGATTCCCGTTAAATTTTGTCATAATTTTACATATCACCCTTAATAAAACGGGTTAGATGTCGATAATAATTAACAACTACAAAAAGGAGTTTGTTATGTTCGGATCTAGTCGTGGTACCAATGAATATGCGCGTATTGGAATTGAAACAGGCGTGGAAGCTGCCACGCCGCACCGCTTAATCGTTATGCTTTACGACGGCGGCATACAAGCCTGTATGTTAGCCATTAAACATATTGAGAATGGTGATATAGAAGCTAAAGGGTTAGCTTTATCAAAAGCTATCATGATTATAGAAAGTGGATTGCGGCTTAGTTTAGATAAAAAAGTAGGAGGCAATATCGCTAAAAGTTTAGATGATTTATATGGCTATATGAGCAACAAATTGTATATTGCAAATATTAAAAACAATACCGAGCCTGTTAAAGAAGTGCTTAAATTCTTGTTGGATTTAAGAGGGGCTTGGGAAGAAATTGGCCAAAAAATACCAAAAGCTGCGTAAGACTAATGAAAAAACTCATTGGCTTACCAAATTTTGCATTAGCTAATATGTGGAGAAATACCAATGAGTGTAGATATTGATGATACAAATCATTTTTATCAGAAAATTGCAGGCATTACTGATCAAATGCTGCATGCTGTTAAAAATAAAGATTGGCAAAAGCTTTCAGCTTTAGAACAATATTGTGCAGGATGCATTGACGCTAATAGCGCTAAGCAAGCCAATAAGATACTCACAGAAACTGAGCTTTCTGACAAAGTGGCTAGCTTAAAAAAAATCTTGTCGGATGATCGAAAAATACGTGATTTATTAGAACCATGGATGAGTGAATTTACGTTGCTTATTAATGCAAAATCTAAATCACAAAATGATGATATTCCCTCTTAGTCATTGGCTTAAAGTCATGAAGCTGCCAATATGATGATCAAAACAGACAATCAACCAAGTGTTCATCCAGTAAATCGAGTGGATTCGGTGGCTGCGATTAAATCGATTGCAACCGCTTCACAAGATGATGTTGAGCGCGCCATTAACCGCACAATCAATCAAGTGATTGAGCTAGTTAAAGGTGATCACTATTCTGCTAAAGTAATTGCGCAACGTAATAAAAATACTTTTGATATTGAAGTGGCTGGGTTTAAATTGGGGTTACAACTTGATGATAAAGCTAGCAATCAATTAACAAAATTTTTGCAAACTGGACAAAAATTAGTTTTGACCTATGTAGGTGGACATTCACCACCTAAGTTCCAGTTGCCACCGCTTACAGCGGCAGATCTTGCAAGCAATACCCAAGAAGGTGCAACATTAAGCTTAAGTAATGCAGCCAATATCATTAAGCAATCATTTCAGTCAGCTAACACTCAGTTAAACCCAAGCAGTTCGCAAATCACGTCAAAGGAAGTGATCACAAACCAGCCAAAAAATACTGAGTTAACAGCGCACAGTCTTAAAAATATTTTAGTCAATAGCGGCTTATTTTATGAGTCACATTTGGCCGATTTTGTTGATGGTAGCTATACCTTACAAGCGCTAAAACAAGAGCCTCAAAATTTATTATCGCCAAATCTAGGAATACAAACTCAGCCTCAAAGCTTGCTCCCGCAGCAGTTGGCACTTTTAGAAACTCAGCACTTTTCTTGGCAAGGTCAGGTATGGCCTAATCAAACTATGCAATGGCATCTTTGGACAAATACACCGCAAGACAGTGACGAGCGCCAACCTGATACAACCCAATCAAAACAAGATGCAGCGCAAAAAATATCCAGTCAGCTCAGCTTAAACTTACCTAATTTAGGCAAAGTTTCGGTACGGCTTGAATATCAAGATGAAAAAATGCGTGTCAATATTCTGGCAAACGACAGCCAAACTAAGGTGCTACTAAAAGATAGTAGTCACTATTTAGTGACTCTTATGCAAGACCATGGCCAGCATTTAGAAAGGTTATTGGTGAGCTAGATGCAGCAAAGTACTACCATGCCTACACGACGTGCGATTGTATTGGCTTACGAAGCAGGGGATGGTGCACCACATGTGGTGGCTAAAGGTAACGGTTTAATTGCTGAGGCTATTATTAACAAAGCGCACGAGCATGATATTTTTGTTCATGAATCTAAAGAGCTTGTGGCGCTTTTAATGCAAGTGAATTTAGATGATAAAATTCCCCCTGCGTTGTATCAAGCAATAGCAGAGATTTTGGCTTGGCTTTATAAATTGGAAGCGGGTGAAAAGTTGGAAACAACAGTGCCAGTATTAACGTCACTAGCTATTAATAACTTATCGACAACTAAACTACAAAAATTCTTCTAGCTAATTGAATTTGGCTTTCTAAATTCTAGAACTAGTAATTTCACCGCTGGTAATTAATTGGCTAGTTAAACCTGCATGCTCATGATTTCTTGGTATGCACTGACCATTTTATTACGAACTTGCAAGGTTGCTTGAAAGTTAATGTTTGCCTTTTGGCCTGCAATCATTACATCAGACAAGCTCACGCTATCATCACCCATCGCAAAGTTTTTTCCGAGTGTCTGCGCTTCTACTTGTGATTGGTTGACATGATTAAGCGATGCTTTTAATGCATCAGCAAAATCAGTGCGTTGCCCAACTTTTACAGTATTTAAGCTTTGACCTTGAACGGCTGCAGTATCTGTTAAAGCATGCACTGGCTTTTGTGCGGCGGAGCGAAGCTGCGATAGCATTGCCTCAATTCTGCCAGAGTCAATGGTGTTTACATTCATGATGTTCTCCTGCGTTTTACTCACTATTCACGATTTAAACATTTTAACAATCTGCCAAATTATTCAATCTATAAACAAGATGCAGAAAATCGCTCTATTCAAACCATTGAAAATTAGCCGAGCTAGCATAATCG
>JACMMS010000126.1 GCA_014378915.1 Methylophilaceae bacterium | reverse complement strand
TTAATTCACTTTACTGATTTTCCTGCAGCAGCGCAGAAGCGTTTAAATTATCGCCAAAATCTACGAAAACATTCAAAAGCCTTAAATATTATTGTTGAGGATGATGGCTTTCTATAAGCGATGACTTATCGTTAATGAGTATGAAATAGCATTTATAAAAATAAGAATACGGCTCCACAAATTTGTATCACTACTACCAACATTAGTGCCACAGCGATTAATTTTAACCAGCGATTTTGTTTTTTTTGCGTTTTGACTAGCTCCAGTATAGACGCATTCAAAGGCATTTCTTGTTGTTGATCAATTTGTGTCGTTAGTTGCTGATGGACTAAACGCGGTATTTGCGGGAGCAATTGCGTGATGTGCGGTAATTCTTTTTTTAATGTTTTTACAACACTACGCCAGCCTACTTGTTCGCTCATCCAGCGAGATAGAAATGGGCGTGCAGTTTGCCACAAATCTAAATCTGGATCTAAATCACGCCCCAAGCCTTCAATATTCAACAGCGTTTTTTGTAACATAATAAGCTGCGGTTGAATGATAACGCCAAATCTGCGCGACATTTGAAATAGGCTTAATAGCGTGCGACCAAACGAAATATCTTTTAATGGCTTATCAAAAATGGGCTCACATACTGCGCGCACAGCAGTTTCAAGCTCTTCCATATTCGTGCCTTTCGGTACCCAGCCTGCTTCCAAATGGGCGATAGCAACATCACGATAATCACGATTAAAAAAAGCTAGAAAATTCCGGGCTAAATAGTATTTATCAGTTTCGCCTAAAGACCCCATGATACCGAAGTCTAGTGCTATATAACGTCCATCATCAGCTACTTGAATATTACCTGGATGCATATCTGCATGGAAAAAACCATCACGAAATACCTGGGTAAAAAATATTTCTACGCCTTCACGCGCGAGTTTAGAAATGTTGATACCTTTTGCGCGCAATACATCAACTTGACTGATGGGTGTTCCATCCATGCGTTGCATCACCATCACCTGTTTGCGGCAAAAATCCCAATATATTTCAGGGATTAACAACAATGGTTTTAGTGGTAACACTTTGCTGTAAGTCTTAGAAAAGTTACGATGCAGCTGACTACAATTAGCTGCTTCTAGCGTTAAATCAAGCTCGCTGTGGGTGTGTCGAGCAAATTCTTCTACAATTTCGCGTGGCTTTAAGCGCTTGGCTTCGGATGAGATTTTTTGTAACAACCACGCAGCGGTATTAAGTAAGGCTAAATCACGCGCAATAATTTTATCAATATTAGGGCGTAATACTTTAACCGCGACAGGTGTGTTGTCTGGCAAATGCGCAAAATGTACTTGTGCTACTGAAGCGCTGGCAATTGGTATTGCATCAAATTGCGAGAATACTTGCGTGATGGGCTGGCCGAACGAGGTGAAAACAATTTTTTCTACTTCTGTATATGCAAATGGCGGTACACGATCTTGTAGTCTAGCGAGTTCATCAGCAATATCTGGCGCAATTAGATCACGACGCGTTGATAGCATTTGGCCAAACTTAACAAAAATTGGCCCCAAGCTTTCTAATGCTAATCGGAGTCGTTCGCCGCGTGGTTTAGTAATATTGCGCCAAAAGAAAATGAGATTGAATAGCTTCAGTAAAGGTTTGAGTTTGTTGTGAGCTAAAATAAACTCATCTAAGCCATAACGAAAGCTGATGAGGATAATGAAAATGAGGCGAGAAAAGCGCATGGATATTTATTTTTTGTATTTGATTAATTTACTTTGGATTGTGCTTTTAGTTAAACTACTAATAGTTAAATAACTAGAAATTAAGTTTGCTATTGAGTTAGTTTTTAATTTGACCTAATAATTTATCCAATCTTTTTTCTGTTCGCTCGACATCTGCTCGCAGTATATCGACCTCATTGACAAATGCCTCAACGTGGCGTTTTTTAGCAATCATCGGCATTTCTTCTTGCCAATATTCACTCACCATCTCGGCTACATTAAGGCTTTGTTTTTTAACGCCAGCAATGGTTTCACGACTCCACTCGCCTAGCTTATGTGCAACCGCATCACCCGTGAATTTACTTAAGTCTTCTTCATAATCCCACGAGATGTTTTGCAGTACGCGAGTTAGCTCGGCGACCAAATGAGTATCTCCATTGATATCAATTTGGCTTTTGGCAGTTGCATCACGCATGATTAATCTTAATGCTACATTAGCTGAGATTGTCACAATTGCATCAGGGCTAGCCGTATTGCCACCTATTGCTAAGTTGCCATTTTCTAAAATTACTAAGCTGGTATCAATAGCAGATATTCTAAACTTCACTGATTGACCACCAAAAGGTTGCAGCGCGCTAAAAGCCCAAGTGTTTTGGGATAGTAAATGTTGCGTTAATTGAGTAGCAAGTTGCTTAAACATTTTAAAATCCCTACCTTTATTAGTGTTGAAGCTCTAGCATTGAAAATCGAGTACTTGAACTCCAATGTTTAAAATATACTGCTTAAACTTTATACCCTTTGTGTAAAGCCACTATACCTGCGGCTAAATTGTAATAATCTACTTTGCTAAACCCTGAATCAATCATCATTTGTTTCAAAGTTTCTTGGTCTGGGTGCATTCTGATCGATTCAGCTAAGTATTGATAACTTTCGCTATCTTTGGCTAATAATTTACCCATTAACGGCAGTAAATTAAATGAATAAATGTCATACGCTCTAGATAGTGGTTGCCATACTTTTGAAAACTCTAAGACCAATAAACGGCCACCAACTTTAAGCACACGTTGCATCTCAGATAGTGCTTTATCTTTATGCGTCATATTTCGCAAGCCAAACGCCACAATAACGCAATCAAAATATTGATCAGGGAAGGGGAGATTTTCGGCATCACACTGCATAGTAGGTACGTTTAAGCCAGCATCTATCATACGATCTCTGCCAACTGCCAACATAGAAGAATTAATATCGGTCAAAATTACTTCACCAGGATTTTCTTCTGACTGTGAGCCCACCGCTTTTGCGAATAGTTTTGATAAGTCCCCACTGCCACCGGCAATATCTAAGACTTTATCCCCGCTTTTTACACCGCTTATATTCACAGCAAAGCGTTTCCAAGTGCGATGCAAACCCGCTGACATAAAGTCATTCATTAAGTCATATTTGCTTGCAACTGAGTGGAAAACTTCACCTACTTTTTTGACTTTTTCAGATTCAGCGATTGTTGCAAAACCAAAGTGCGTGCAATTTTGCGTATCTTCATTGTTTTGTGTTTGTTCAATTGCACTCATTATTATTCCTTACTCTCTCTTCTTTTATGCCCGGCGGCAGAAAGTTTACCTAAATACTCTAGCCACAAGGCTTCGTAATTTTTACCTAAGTCGTAGAGATAATCCCATGAGTAGAGACCAGTATTATGACCATCAGTAAATGTCAGTCTGACGGCGTAATTACCGACTGGTTCTACGCCTGCAATATTCACTTCTTCTTTGCCAATTTGTAAAACTTCTTGCCCCGCGCCATGCCCACGTACTTCTGCAGATGGCGAGTAAACTCGCAAAAACTCGCAAGACAACATGCATTCCATATTATTATCAAATTTAATTTCTAGTAGCTTTGAGCTTTGATGTAAACGGATGTCGATTGGACGAGGTGAGCTTGGATTTAGACCACTCATAAAGGAAGATTCCATGCTGTAAATAATGTAAATCATAGCAGAAGTTGAGATGTAAAATCTGGGTTATTCTGCATTAAGTATGTTCACGCAGCCGAATATCATCTATAAATAACCATTCGTCAGAATTTTGTTTGGCTAAACCAGATTATCACGCTGATTTGTTTGACTATTTGGTTAAGCATGATAAAGTTTGACTGTAAATAATTGTATAAAAAGCTTAAGGTTCACTATGGCAGAAAATAAATTAGCGCATCAATTTGCTGAATACTCCGAATGGCGAAAGTCACTTGTAGATAGTATTTGTGATTATCGCAGCTGGCTTAACGAACAAGAGCTTAACGATGCCCAAATTGACCAACGTATTGGACAACTGCTTGAGCGTTTACGTGAAGATAAGCTAAACGTTGCATTTGTTGCAGAGTTTTCACGTGGTAAATCCGAGCTTATTAACGCGATATTTTTTGCAGGATATGGTCAGCGGTTATTACCTTCTAGTGCAGGCCGCACAACGATGTGCCCGACTGAGTTGCTCTATGATCCATCAAAGCCACCTTCATTACAATTATTGCCAATAGAAACACGTGCATCTGATGTAACTACTTCCGAGTACAAGCGCTATCCAGATGAGTGGAAGGTGGTTGAGTTTCAAGTTGAATCATCTGATAGCATGATTGAAGCATTTAAAGAAGTAAGTAATACGCGTCGCGTTAAGCTTGAAGAGGCTGAAAAATATGGCTTATACAATCCAAATAGTAGTGATGACGCTCTAAGCATCAATAAAGACGGGACGATTGATATTCCATGTTGGCGTTATGCTGTAATAAATTTTCCTCACCCTTTGCTTGAGCAAGGCTTGGTAATTTTAGATACACCGGGTTTAAATGCAATTGGTACTGAGCCAGAGTTAACGCTCAATATGCTACCAAATGCACATGCTGTTTTATTTGTTTTAGCGGCAGATACAGGTGTTACTAAGTCTGAAATTGACGTGTGGCGTCAATATATCAGTGGTACACGCTGGAAACAAAAAGGCCGTTTGGCAGTGTTGAATAAAATTGATGGTTTGTGGGATGCGTTGAAAGATGACGATGAGATAGAACGCGAAATCAATAAACAAATCAAAACTAGTGCTGAGTTATTAGGCTTAGAACCTAACCAAATTTTCCCGACATCCGCTCAAAAGGGGTTGCTGGCTAAAGTTAATGGTGATGAGGCATTGCTTGCGCAAAGTCGTTTGCCAGAGTTAGAAAAAGCTTTATCTGATGAGTTAATCCCGTCTAAAAAAGAAATTGTGCGTGACAACACTCAAAATGAGATTGGCGATTTAATAGCAAACACTAGCCTAATTTTAGAATCTCGTATTGCTGGCGTTAAAGAGCAGTTGGACGAGTTACGCGGCTTACGCGGTAAAAATGAAGATGTTGTTGAGCACATGATGAGTAAGGTGAAGTTGGATAAAGAAAACTTCGAAAAAGGGTTGCAACGCTTTCAAGCCCTGCGCAGTGTATTTTCGCAACATGCAAATAAATTATTTACCTCGCTAGGCATGGAGACGCTAAAAACTCAAGTACACACGACGCGCGAAACGATGATTTCTGCTAACTTTACAAAAACCATGCGTGATGCAATGGATCATTTTTTTACAGATTTAAAAAGCAAGTTATTAGAGTCTGATACGCAGATTGATGAAATAAAACACATGATGGATGTGATGTATGACAAGTTTGCTAAAGAGCACGGTTTACGTAAATCTGAGCCCCCTTTATTTTCTACTATGCGCTATCAAAAAGAGTTGGCTAAGTTAGAGCGCGCTTATAAAGAACAATTTAATACGGCTTTTAATATGCTTGCTAATGAGAAAATGACGCTCACCTCTAAGTTTTTTGAAACCCTAGCAAGCCGGGTGATTCATGTGTATGAGGTGGCTAATCAGGACGTTGAAACTTGGCTAAAGGCCGTGATAGCACCCATGGAGTCACAAGTGCGCGAACACCAGTTGCAATTGCGTCGCAGGCTAGAAAGTATCAAGCGTATTTATAAAGCAACAGATACTTTAGAGGATCGTATTGTAGAGCTTGAAAGTATCGAAAAAAGTATTCATGGTCAGTTATCTGATTTGCGAGTATTGAAACAACATATGGGCAACGCGTTGGCATTTGAATCTAGAGATACGTTTAAAGCAAAAGTGGCCTAAGTGAGGCGTTAAAAACACGATGTTATTGCGGTGATTTGATTTTGAAGTAAATGCTCATAAAAAAGCCAGATATAAAATCTGGCTTTTTTATGAGCATTTACTCTCTTAACTAAAATTTGGTTAACTTATCCATTCTTAACTAATGGGTTGTTGCTAACAAGCCTTTCATTTTTTGCATGGCTTTTTGCTCAATTTGGCGTATGCGCTCAGCTGATACACCAAACTCTGCTGCTAAATCGTGTAAAGTAGCGCCGCTAGTTTCAGTTAACCAACGTGCCTCAACTACACGTCGGCTGCGCTCATCCAAACTACTCAATGCGTTAGCAAGACCTTCAGTTTGGATTTTTTCAGATTGCTGGCTTTCTAACAGCTCAGAAGGCTCTGGGCTTTCATCTTGTAAATAAGCAATTGGGCTAAAGCTGTCATCATTGTCGTCATCAGATTGTGAATCCATCGCGATTTCTTGCCCGTTCATGCGGTATTCCATCTCTCGCACTTCTTGTGGCTTGACTTTTAGCTCACGTGCAATTCGTGCAACTTCATCAGGTTGTAAAGTACCTAGACCTTCTTTCATACTGCGCAAATTAAAGAACAGTTTACGCTGCGCTTTAGTGGTTGCCGTTTTTACTAAACGCCAATTGCGTACAATATACTCGTGCATTTCTGCTTTGATCCAATGCATAGCAAATGAAACTAAACGCACGCCGCGTTCTGGGTCAAAGCGTTTTACTGCCTTCATTAAACCTATGTTACCTTCTTGGATTAAATCAGACTGTGGCAAACCGTAACCTGCGTAACCACGAGCAATACTGGCTACTAAACGTAGATGAGATACAATTAAGCCTTTAGCGGCTTCTAGGTCGTTATCTTTCCTAAGTTTTGTGGCAAGTGCATATTCTTCTTCTGCCGTTAAAACAGGAAAAGCCTTGATTGTACGCATGTACTGATCAAAGCTATCTAACGAACTAATGGTAGGTATGATTAAAGCGTTAATGATCATGCTCCTCGTTAATTTACTTTTTAACATATTATAACTTTTAACAATGCATATTTTAGCACTCCCTATGGGAGAGTGCTAGTCATCATAAGTTCAAGGATATGTAAAGTTATGCAATTATTTTGTAACTGAATTGTATAAGTTTTGATGGCCAAAACACTTAGCCCAAAGCTTATCTAGCTGCAGTAGCTTGGTTGCACAAATTTCATCAAGATGCTCCCAATAGCGCCCTGAGCTAAAGTAATAGCCTAAATCGGACTCTACTTTTTGGGCTTGGTCTATGATTTCATCGTTTAAATTGCCACTGTAGTGTTTAAAATAATACTCAAGTTTTTCTACGTTTATTACTGCTAATTTTTCAAAATCCAACTTAGGAAACGTCAGTCGCGTTTGATTAAGACTAGAAAAGTTTAAACATACGCAGCCTTGCTCATGTGCATTGTAAAAGAGTCGATTTGATTTTGCTTCTAAAGATTGTAGGGTGACGTCTTGTCGTAATGGATCCGCTTGGCCTGTGCCATAAAAGTGAGTAGCTTCACCATTTGTTGTATAGATCATATCGCAACCTATAAAGCCGATGACATCAGGTTTTAAGGCACCTAAAGCCCAGTAAGCTGCAGTAAATGCCATGGTGCCGCCAGCATATACAAAGCCACCGAAACTATTCTGTACCTTAACATAGTCAGATGCCGTGATAATAGATTGGTGATGACTAAGTGACGATGGTTTGTTGTCATCTGGTAAGTCTTCTGGATGAATACAAAAATCCCAGTCTTTTCTAATACGCCAAGCATTGTTGATTGCAATAATGTGTGAAAAATTAGCCTTCTCCCAATCTGTAGCTTTTACAGCATCTGGCGCGCTGCCAATAATTAATACGATATTTAGTTTTTTATTCATGCTTTATGTAAATAAACATTAACAGTTTTAGTGATTGTTTAAATAGTAAATTAAGAGGGTAAAAGTTGCTTATTATTAAGCACTTTTTTTATGATTGAATTAATCTGCATAAATTCAATCTCTGTCATGGTGTAAACAAATTAAACCAGAACAGAGTGACATGAATATGATGAAATTAACAATGAGTTTGGTGTTATTAATCAATGTGGGTTCGGTAATTGCTCAACCAAGTATTGCAGAGCTACTAGAGCTGAATAATTCCATTATGAGCGTGTCTGTAGAACTTGCGGGTGGTGATACGGGTACAGGGTCTGGCGTAGTCATTAACAATAACTATGTAGCGACTGACTGCCATGTACTTATCAATGCTAAGGGTGTAAGTATTGCCAAATTTGGCGTGGCATATCAACCAGTTGCCTTGAAAGCAGATTGGAAACATGATTTGTGTTTGTTAAAATTTGACTCACTACCGTTTAAATCGGTGCCTATGCGAGACAGTGCTACTTTGAAATATGAAGAGGAAGTATTCACCGTTAGTCACCCTTATCATAGCCAAGTGCCACAACCTTCTTACGGTAATATTAAGGCTATTTATCCGCTAGACGATAGTGTGATTGTGCGGTCAAGCGCACAGTTTGCAATGGGCTCCAGTGGTGGTGCTATGTTTGATCAACATTTTAACTTAATTGGCATTACCACTTTTAAAAGCCCGGGCAGACAGGGCTATTTTTACAGCTTACCTGTGGAATGGATTAAACGCTTATTTGACGCACCTGATTTAATCAAACTCAACTCAGATGAAGTGCCGTTTTGGGGATTGCCCGAATCGCAGCGTCCGTTTTTTATGCAAATTGTCGGCCCGTTTCAGCAGGAGCAGTGGGTCGAGTTAGATCAAATTGTACAAGCTTGGTTAGTGAAAGAGCCCAATAATGCGGATGCTTGGTATTATTTAGGTGTGGCAGCCATGGGCTTAAAAAATAGTATCTTAGCCAAACAATACCTCACCAAGGCTATTACGTTTAATCCACGCCATCTTGCTGCACAAATAGAATTGACTAATATAGCGATTAATGAAGGCAATAAAATAGAGGCTGAAAAGCTGCGCGATACTGTTAATAATCTAGATACTGACGAAGCGGAAAGCTTGAGTCTACAAATCGCAAAAATGGCGATTACGCCAGTAAAGCCTAGAAGCTAATAAAATACGTGTTGAATCATTTATTAGGATTGGTCAATGATGAAAAAAAGTGTAATTGGCGTCATAGCAATGGCAGCAGTTGGTTTAGTCGTGTTGGTTTTATTTAACCAAAAAGCTGAACAGCCACATCAACTAACGCAACTAGAACAGGTAGGCGATAAATGTGTTGGAATTTCAGAAAACGCGACGGCCACTATAGTACCCATTATTGAATTTCAAAAAATAGAACTCATCAGCCGTAAAGCCAATGTAGTATTGCGCTGTATGAATGATAATAAATTTGTAGAAAACCCTGCATGGCTAACATATGCAGCGCCTATTGCCAAAGCTGACGCACTGAAAGCACAAATTTCTTATGACGAAGCCTTAGAAAATCTAAAACGCAAAGATATGTTGGTGTTTAAAGGTGTTGTAGATAAGCCTATGTTCTGGGTAGGTACTAAATGAATCCAGCTTCTCGCATAGTAACTTTGCTAGAGATTATTTTGAGTGTTGATGAGCCTTTTCCTGTAAGACTGAACATTAAAAGTCACCTTAGTGATTAAATGCTTCAAATAATCGATCATAGATCAGTCTAGTACGTTGAGGTTTAGGGTTGCGCTGTGGCCGATAAATATAGAGCTCTCAAGGGTCTGGCTTGTTCTGATCAAGCGGTTGTATTAACTGACTATTGTTTAGATACAGGGCTGCCATAAATCTGGGTATTTGTGCATATCCTACGCCAGCTAACGCTAGGGCTAGTTCTGTTTCGGAATCGTTTGTGATAAAGGACGGCTTTTTGGTGTTAAATTGTAGATTATCCGAAAAAAACCATTGCCATACTTTGCCTGTATTGTGGTCCAATATGACGATAGTGGGTAAATCTGTTAAATCTTTTATTTTCTGTAGTTCCCCTACTCTAGCCACCAGTTGCAGTGAGCCTACAATTAAAAATGAAATCTTGCCTGCTGCACGGGCTATAAAGTTACTGTCAAGTAAAAATCCAATTCCAATGCCGATATCAATCTGCTCTCCTACAACATCTGCAATCACGTTAGATAGCCTTAAATCCATCGTAATTTTCGGGTACTCAAGTGCAATTTCAGTGAGTATTGGCAAAACAAAGCGCTGACCTAATGAAGTGGGTGCGGTGATGCGCACTAAACCTGATATTTCAGACTCAGCTTGCAAATTATGCGGCGAAAAATTGAATATAATGTGTTAACTGATTTACGAGACAATTCAATGAGGCGAGAGCCAAATTCTGTAAGACGAATTTGGCGTGTATTGCGATGGAGAAGTAATTCACCTAAGTTTTCTTCGAGGTCTTTAACTGCACGCGTAATGGTCTGTGGTGAACGCCCAAAGTGATAGGCTGCTTTTTTAAAGCTTGTGGATTCAGCTGCTGTATAAAAAATCTGTAATAGATCTAGTCGATTTAGCATACTATTTTTTGATCGTAAGTAATGGTGATAACAGCATATTATTCCAATAAGTGGAATTCTAAAATCATAATTTTTCCATTTATTGATAGATGTAATTTGTTCATAATCTGTGTGTAAATAAAACAGCAGTGCAGAGCGAAGAAACAGGTAGCCAACTTATGATAGGTTTTGATGATTAATAGTGTTAATTTTACTCACTTACAAACTGCTAGCCACTGGGTGAAGCAATAACCAGATGTATATCAAGTGTGGTTGGTGACTTTGATTAAAACCTTCGGTTCTAGTCCAAGACCCGTGGGTGCAACATTGGTCATTCGCTCTGACGGCTTATTAGTTGGCTCAGTCTCTGGTGGATGCATTGAGGATGATTTGGTCAATAAAGCTTGTGCGGGCGGATTATCAACAGATGCAGCAAAACTGATGACTTACGGTGTAACAACCGAGGAGGCTCGTCAATTTAGTTTACTTGGCGGTTAACTCACTATTGTGGTCGAGCCATTAATTTAAGCTGACTGGATTGATTCACTATTAAGTCTGATTCGTTAGAATCACTTGGTTTCCCGTACGCTCAATCTCGCTACATTGACGAGTCGAATACCCAATGCTACGCCAGATAAGGAACTAAATTTTGATGGTCATCATTTGACTACAGTTTATGGCCCACGCTGGCGTTTGTTGATTATTGGCGCAGGGCAAACCTCACAATATTTAGCGCAAATGGCACAGGCGTTAAATTACGAAGTGATTATATGTGAACCCAGAGTTGAGTTTCGTGAAGTGTGGATGTGCAAAATACCACTGTTGTTTGTAAAATGCCGGATGATGCAGTTTTATCACACCAAGTGGATGCTTGTACTGCAGTAATCGCGTTAACACATGATCCTAAATTAGATGATATGGCTTTGTTAGAAGCACTCAAATCACCTGCTTTTTATGTGGGTGCGTTAGGTTTCTTGAGCAATATTATCAAGCGACGTGAGCGTTTGGCTTTGTTTGATTTGAGTGTTGATGAAATCAGCCGCTTACATGGCCTTGTCGGTTTAGATATTAGCAGTCGTACCCCGCCTGAAATTGCAGTATCTATTCTTGCACCCATTATTTCGGTCAAGAATCAGCTACAGCCTTTTGTGAGTAACAAAGTTTTGAATGCTGAGCAACAGCAGCTTGCTTGCTCAATATGCTGATGCAGCAGGTCGCTGTAATCATCTTGGCAGCTGGGTTCTCTCGGTTCTTTAGGTCGCAAAAACTAAGTTACTTGCTTGAAGTTAACGGACATGTCAAGCCGTTAATAGTCCATGCTTTATTGCCTTGGTTAGACATGTTTGAGGAGTTGACTGTTGTCATTAATGCCGATAGCTTCGCTTTGCGGGAGCTGGTGAATGCTGAGCTAACTGCGCAGCAGGCAATTAAAATTAATTGACAAATATGTGAAAGTGCAGCGGATGGGATGGCAGCAAGTTTGGTTTGTGGCATTGAAACTAACGCAGATGCTATTGGCTGGCTCATTAGTTTAGGCGATATGCTTACAGTGCCAACTCAAGTGATTGGTCAAGTGCGTGATGTCATTAGCTATGGGCGGAGCATAAAAACGCTAGCAGCGCCTTTTACAATGGTTTAAGAGGTTATCCAGCAGGGTTTTCTGCACACTACTTTGATGAATTAATCAGTTTGAAGGGTGATGCCGGTGCCAAATTTCTCATGCACCGCGATGCTGCCTTCATCACAAAAATCATAAGCGCAGGTGATGGCGTGTTGTTTGGTATTGATTTGCAATCTGATGTAAAAGAAGCAACTAGTATCAAACTACATCATTCAATGAGCTAAAAAATTTACTTAATTTTAGAAAGAGAATCTAATGGTTAACCTCAATGTAAATGGCAAAATACACAAGCTGGATGTGGCGGATGATATGCCAGTATTATGGGCGATACGAGATGTGATTGGATTTACTGGGACAAAGTTTGGTTGCGGTATGTCTTTATGTGGTGCATGTACTGTGCACCTTGATGGTCAGCCAATTCGCTCATGCGTAACGCCATTATCGGCAGTTGTCGGTAAGAAAATTACAACGATTGAGGCCATTGGTGCAATTCCAGCCGGTAAACGTGTACAAGATGCATGGATTGCTCAAGAGGTCGTTCAGTGTGGGTATTGTCAGTCAGGTCAAATCATGTCTGCTGTGGCATTGTTAGAACAAAATCATGCCACCTACTGATGCTGATATTGATAATGAGATGGTTGGAAAAATTTGCCGTTGTGGTACTTATGCGCGGGTTAAATCGGCGATTAAATTAGCTGCAAACTCAGGCATCAAACAAGCTGATAGTATGATGAAGGTTGAGGCTTAATGATGAGAGTGAGCGATTTTAATCAACCAGATGCTACACAAAAATTTGCTGTACAAAACTTAGATAATAATTTCGATAGCAATATTGCCTTAAAAAGTAGACGTAACTTTCTAAAATTATCATCAGGCTTAGGCTTGGGTTTACTTCTAGGTTTTCATTTTGCAGGTAAAGCCAATGCCGCTTCGGGCACACACGCAGAATTTCGACCCAATGCATTTATCCATATAGACCAAAATGGTTTGGTAACGATAGTTGCACATAAGGTTGAGATGGGACAAGGCACTTAAACTTCTATGCCCATGTTAATTGCAGAAGAGTTGGAAATAGATGTATCTAAAGTAAAGTTAGTAGTCGCTGAGCCTAATGATGAAGCTTATGCCGACCTATTACTTGGCGCGCTAATTACAGGTGGCTCAACTTCTGTGCGCGGTGCTTGGAAACCATTGCGTGAGGTTGGCGCTACAGCTCGTAGATGTTGATTTCTGCCGCAGCGCTTGAAGGGAAAGTTGATGCAGCTTCATGCCGAGCAGCTATTGGTGTGGTTTATTACGATGCCACTCAAAAAGCTTACCTTATAGGAAGTTAGTCAGTAAAGCCGCATTGTTACCAGTGCCCACCCAAACTCTCTTAAAAGATGCTAAAGACTTTAAAGTGATTGGTAAACCAGCCCACAGGTTAGACTCATTCGATAAAGGGAATGGTAGTGCAATATTTGGTATTGATGTCAAAGTGCCTAATATGAAAGTTGCTACAGTTGCGGCTTATCCGTATTTGGTGGGAAGCTAGCTTCAGTGAATGATGATTAGGCAAAAGCCATTAAAGGTGCGCGACAAATTGTCAAACTGGATGACGCCATTGTTGTTGTAGGTGACCATATGTGGGCCGCTAAGCAAGGTTTAGCTGCATTAGATATTAAGTGGACAGAGGGTGCAAATGCATCATTTTCTAGTGCTAGCTTACAGAAAGATATTGCTGAGGGTACCAAAGCAACTGGAGCTGTTGCCAAAAAACCGGAGATGCGAGTGCCTTAATAGCAAAATCTAACAACAAAATAGAGGCTGTGTATGAGTTACCATTTTTAGCGCATGCCACTATGGAGCCAATCAATTGCACCATACATCTCCAAGCAGATAGCTGTGATTTATGGCTGGGTACACAAGTGCCAACGTTTGTATTAGGTACGGTCGCTAAAATGACAGGCTTAGCCGCTGACAAAACACGAGTGCATAATCAGCTATTAGGCGGTGGATTTGGTCATCGTTTAGAAGTTGACTCTGTGATTCAAGCTGTGCAAATTGCTAAGCAAGTGCAAGGCCCAGTCAAAATTGTATTGACGCGTGAGGAAGATATTCAGCATGATAGGTATCGCCCTTATTACTATGACAAAATCTCAGCTTCGTTAGATAGTAACGGTATGCCAGAGGCTTGGAATTATCATATTACTGGTTCGTCTATTATATCGGGCTTTGCACCAATGCTAATCAAAGATGGCGTAGATCCAGATGCGGTGGAAGCGGCAACAGATCTGCAATATGCAATCCCAAATGTTTTGGTAATTTATGTGCGTCATGAGCCACCTTTTACAACCGCTTTCTGGCATGGGGCAGGGCCTACGCATAACGTATTTGTGGTGGAAAGCTTTATTGATCAGTTAGGAGCTAAAGAAAAAAAAGACCCCTATGAGTATCGCCGTAGTTTGTTAGCCAATTCACCAAGAGCTAATGCTGTATTAGAATTGGCGGCAGCAAAAGCCAATCGGAGTACGCCGTTGGCACAACCAAAAGAAGGCGCAGCTGGACGTGGCATTTCTTTATTATTTGCTTTTGGTAGTTACATTGCGCAAGGAGCAGAAGTGGTTGTTTCAAAAGATAATGAAGTGACTGTTACCTGTGTGGTCAGCGCAGTAGATTGCGGTATGATTATGAATCCCGATAAGGTAAAAGCCCAGTTAGAGGGTGGTGTAATGTTTGGTATCATTACCGTGTTATGGGCGATATTACATTTAAAGATGATCGCGTTGAGCAAAGTAATTTCCATAATTATCGTATGTTGCGCATGAACGAGGCACCAAAAGTTGAAGTACATTTAGTGGGAAGCACTGAAGCGCCAGGCGGTATCGGAGAACCAAGCACTTCTGCATTAGCACCAGCCGTCGTCAATGCGGTATTTGCTGCGGTTGGAAAGCGCGTGCGTAAATTGCCAATATCAACAAGCTTAAGCGCTTAATTTGATATAAAAACTTGGTGTTTGTATTAGCTAGATGAAAAATAGCGCTACAAATGTAGCACCATTTTATTGCAATTTTTAGTGCGATTTTTTAATGATAAGTGACTAGTGCGCTATTAACTGCAAAGTAAGCAGCTAACCAGCCAATTGCGGTGGCGGTTAATACAATGAATAGATTAAGCACCAAACTTTGATTGCTTATTGCAAATTGGCTGCCATATTCAGCGGCAATCTGTACAACGGTACTATTGAAAAAGCTCACCATAGTCCATAAAAGTAAACATGCAATGAGGCCGCCACCTAAACCATAAAGTGCACCAGCATATAGAAATGGACACCGAATAAAGCTTTTTGTGGCACCAATCAGTTGGCTTACTTCTATTTCTGCAAGCTGCGTTAGAATTTGCATGCGTATGGTGTTACCAATAACAGCCACAAGTGCAAACGCTAATAAACTGGCTAATACCAAAACCATTTTATTGCCTAGTTGTAACAGGCCATTTAAACGTTTAATCCATTGACTATCAATCAGTGCTTTGTCCACACCGTTTAAAGCTTGCAAGCTGGATTGTAATTGGCTTATTGCCTCTGGTGTATTGGATGCTGGGGTAATAAAAAATGCATCAGGTAATGGGTTTTTATCCAAAGTGTTGACAATATTGCTTGCAACAGTATTACCAGCGCCAGTTTTCTGCATTTTTTGCCAAGCTTGATCTTTAGTCACTAGATGATAACTGGTGATATGTTCATCACCCTTTAACTGTCGTTCAATCGATTGAATCTCTGCTTGCGTGGCATTCAGCTTTAAAAATAAGCTGATAGGTGATTGTGTTTGTATATCACTTGCTAAGCGATTTAAATTATCGGTCGCTATATAAAATAAACTGGGCAAACATAGTGTTACGCCTATTACGCCACACATCATGAGTGTGGACCAGCCATGTAAACGCATGCGAACTAACACCTGCTGTATAACTTGTAGATGTCGGTTTATCCAGTTTTTAATCATAAAATATTCGCTTGGGATTCATTGGTCCACGCTGGTATTGGTGCCAAGGTCTGTATAAGTTTACCTGCTTGCAGGTGCAGCACGTTATTGTGATGTTCAGTCATGGTGTCGGCATCATGTGTGGCAACAATCACAGTCACCCCAACTTGCTGAAAAGCGGAAAATAAACTCATAATATCAGCAGCATACGTGGCATCTAAATTGCCTGTTGGCTCATCAGCAATCAAGATGGAAGGGCGACTCACTACCGCTCTGGCGATAGCTAAGCGTTGCTGTTCACCACCAGAAAGTGTAATGGGCATGGCTTTTTCTTTGTGCAATAGACCCACTTTATCCAGTGCGGCACGAATACGCTTGTTGGCTTCTGTTCCAGTTAAGCCATTAATATGCAGGGGTAAAGCGATATTTTGAAAGCAATTACGGTCATAAAGTAATTTGTGGTCTTGAAACACTAAGCCAAATTTTCTGCGCAAATAAGGCAGCGCTGCTGCGCGTAATTGACTGACATTTTGATTATTTACTAGTACCGTACCAGTTGATGGTCGTTCAATTGCAGCAACGAGCTTCAGTAAAGTACTTTTACCAGCACCTGAGCGACCTGTCACAAATACTAACTCGCCCGCCTTAATAGTAAAAGAGACTTGGCTAAGTACATCGTTACTCGCCTGGTAGCGTTTGCTTACTTGGTCAAATTGAATAATGCTCATAGTTTCTAGTATAAATTATTCTCATATCAATATTATGATGATTCATATTACTAGTAAATTAATCTTCTGCAGATGCTGGATTACACTAAGTGATTCACCAAAAAATAATAGTATTTAAGCATTAACATTTAAGCATCAAATAGCGCATCCACAAAATCTGCTGCTTTAAATTCGCGTAAATCATCCATGGTTTCGCCTATGCCAATATAGCGGATAGGAATAGGTCGCGCCTGAGCAATGGCAGCAATGACACCGCCTTTAGCTGAGCCATCAAGTTTGCTTAATACCAAGCCGGATACCTTAAGTGCATCGTCAAACGCTTTTACCTGCATGACAGCGTTTTGCCCGGTGTTTGCATCTAACACCAATAAAATTTCGTGTGGTGCACCGGCATGCGCTTTGTCGATCACACGTTTTACTTTGGCAATTTCATCCATTAAATGCATTTGTGTGGGTAAACGCCCTGCAGTATCAGCTAAAACAATGTCGATATTTTTAGCTTTAGCCGAGTTGATCGCATCAAAAATCACAGCAGCGGGGTCTCCAGACTCTGCTGCAACGACATGCACATTATTGCGCTCACCCCAAACTTGTAATTGCTCGCGTGCCGCAGCTCTAAATGTGTCACCTGCCGCTATCAGTACGGATTTTCCTTGTGCTTGAAACAAATTAGCGAGTTTGCCTATCGTTGTAGTTTTGCCTGCACCATTTACCCCCACCATCATGATGACGAAAGGTTTCTGCTCATTTATCGTGAGTGGATACTCTAATGGCGTAAGTAACTCAAGTAATGCAGCTTTTAGTGCGGCTTTAAGTTCAGTGGTATCTTGTAGATTTTCACGCTTAACACTTTGCTTTAATTGGTCTAATAAATATTGTGTGGCGGCTACGCCTACATCAGAAGTCAATAGTATGGTTTCCAGCTCATCATAAACATCTGCATCAATCTTACCGCCACCAAAAAGGCTGGCCAACTGACTGCTAAATTGTTGACGTGTTTTAGATAAGCCTTGTTTTAAGCGTTCCGTTAGAGATGACTTAACTGGATTTGAGCCAGGGCTATTTTTTTTGAAAAAATCAAACATAAATGTATGCTGTTAGCGTTTGCTGCCAGTTTTAAGGGGATGCACGTATTTTAATCTCAATTCGTCTTTAAAAGCAGAACCCATTGAATTAATCAGAAAGCGAACTAAACATATACCAACTTTGTCATTAGGTAGTAACTTTAAACATGACTTGCACTATAATTAAGCGCATTAAATAGGAGAACAACAACGTGCTTTTTCGATACCTGCTTTTAAAATACTCAAAAAAATCGCTCAATATACTGACATCCACAACACTAGTTTTATTACCCATTGCATTGTTTTCAAGTGCTTTATATTCTGAGACTAGCTTTGGTGAAGCCAATGTACAAGAGTTTAAGTTGGATAATGGCTTAAAACTTATTGTACAAGAAGATCATCGCTCTCCTGTTGTGGTCTCACAAGTTTGGTATCGCGCAGGGGCTTTAGATGAGGTTAATGGTAAATCTGGCGTTGCGCATGTTTTGGAACACATGATGTTTAAAGGCACCAAGCAAGTGCCTGCTGGACAATTTTCACGGCAGATTGCTGCCGCTGGCGGTAAAGAAAATGCGTTTACTGGCCAAGACTACACCTGCTACTTTCAGCAACTCGAAAAATCCAAATTGCCACTAGCATTTAAGTTAGAGGCAGATCGCATGCAGAATTTGCAAATCACTAAAGAAGAATACGATAAAGAAATTAAAGTGGTGATGGAAGAACGTCGCTGGCGCACTGATGACAAACCGCAAGCCCAAGTAAACGAAGAGTTTCAAGCCATTGCTTATAAAGCTCATCCTTACCAACGTCCTGTCATTGGTTGGATGAACGATCTTGAAAATATGACTTATTTAGATGCCCAAGAGTGGTACAAAACATGGTATGCGCCTAATAATGCAACGATTGTTGTAGTTGGTGATGTGGATGCACAAGCAGTATTGAAATTGGCTAAAGAAAATTTTGGTAGCATAAAAGCACATGTGTTGCCAGCACGCAAACCGCAGACGGAGCCTACGCAAAATGGTGAACGTCGTGTTGTAGTGAAAGCACCAGCAAAATCGCCTTATATATTAATAGGTTTTCATGCACCAACTATTTATGATGCTCCTAAAACACCAGAGCAAGCATGGGAACCGTATGCGTTAGAGGTGTTAGCAGGTGTGTTAAGTGGTAACGATGCTGCTCGACTTAACCAGCATTTAGTCCGTGAGCAGCAAATCGCTGTGGATGTGAGTGCTGGCTATGATAGTTCTAATCGTGGTCGCGAAAGTTTATTTGAACTAGATGGCACACCAAGCGAAGGTAAAACAGTCGCTCAACTAGAGGGTGCTTTATTGGCACAAGTCGATATCGTCAAGGCATCAGGTGCAACTGTGAACGAACTCAATCGTATTAAAGCAAGTGTCATTGCCTCTGAAGTATATAAACGCGACTCTATGTTTGGTCAAGCAATGGAGCTGGGTACTTTAGAAACAACAGGCTACTCATGGAAGCTAAGCCGAGATTATATTGCTAATATTAAAGCCGTCACTTCAGAACAAGTACAGGCCGTCGCAAAAAAATATCTGGTTAAAGATAACATGACAGTTGCAACCTTAGACCCACAAACAATAGACCCTAATGCAAAACCGCAAGGCAAGCCACACATGCACTAGGTTGCTTTTTGTAATCCATGATTTTAATTAATTTTTAATCTGAATATTAAGGTAATTAATGCGTATGAAAAAAAATATGAAGCATGTAGCTATATTACTTATTAGCTTTTTTAGCCTGTCTGCTAACGCCGCTTTAAAAATACAGCAATGGCAAACTGCAGCTGGTAGTGAGGTTTATTTTGTAGAAAACCACGATTTACCGATTATTGATATTAGTGCCAATTTTGCAGCAGGCAGTGCACGCGATACGTTAGAGAAATCTGGGGTTGCAGGCATTACAAAGTATATGATGACGCTCGGTGCGGCTGGTATGTCAGATGAAGTTATCTCAAATAAATTAGCGGATATCGGCGCAATTTTAGGTGGTGATTTTGATGCTGACCGTGCCTCATTTAAATTGCGTACGCTGAGTTCTTCTGCAGAGCAAACTCAGGCGCTCAATGTATTCAACGATGTTTTGCAAAAACCAGATTTTGTAAACGCTGTTTTAGTAAGAGAAAAGGCGCGTATTATTTCTGGCTTACAAGAGTCAGCTACTCAACCAGAAAGCATTTCTAACAAAGCGTTTATGAAAGCACTGTACGGTAACCACCCTTATGCCTTAGATGAAAGAGGCGAGCCAGCAACGGTTGCTACAATTAATCGTGAAGATTTACAGGCCTTTTATAACACGCATTACACCAGCCGTGGTGCAGTGATTGCACTGATTGGAGATATGACAGTAGCTCAAGCCCACGAAATATCAGATCGTATTTCTAATGGCTTGCCACATACGCCCATTATGGATAAATTGCATGAAGTTAGTTTGCCTATAGTCCCGGTGACTAAAAATATTGCACACCCAGCGTCACAATCACATATTTTACTTGGCTATCCTGGCATTAAGCGTGGTGATCCAGATTTATTTCCTTTGTATGTAGGTAATTATATTTTGGGTGGCGGAGGCTTTGTATCGCGTTTAACAGAAGAAGTACGCGAGAAACGGGGATTGGTATACAGCGTGTACAGTTATTTTATGCCCATGTCTGATTTAGGTCCTTTTCAAATTGGTTTACAAACTAAACGTGAGCAATCAGACGAGGCATTAAAATTAGTGCGTGAAACTTTAAATCAGTTTATTGCTGGCGGTGTTACTGAAAAAGAGTTGTTAGCAGCTAAGCAAAATATAATCGGCGGGTTCCCTATGCGTATCGATAGCAATAGTAAAATTTTAGATTACCTATCCGTCATCGGTTTTTATAAATTGCCGCTTAACTATTTAGATACCTACAATGCACAAATAGAAAAAGTAACCACAGCACAAATTAAAGAAGCTTTTGCACGCAGAATTAAACCTGAAAACTTTGTAACAGTGGTTGTGGCAGGTGGTGAGTCTGCTGAAAAGCCAGCTAGTAAATAGTAAAAAATTCGCTAAGTAATTAAAACATGCCTAACGTAAGTTTTAATTGAGCAAATCTAACCAAATTCGAATCAACGCTGGTGTGTGGCGAAGTCGCGTATTAAAGTTTCCTGATGCAGCAGGTTTACGTCCTACGCCAGACCGAGTCCGACAAACCGTATTTAATTGGTTGGGTCAGGAACTACACGGTTTAAGTTGTTTGGATCTATTCGCTGGTACTGGCGTGATGGGGTTTGAAGCATTATCACGCGGCGCAAAACAAGCAGTGATGATAGAGAAATCAGTTCTTGCCTATCAATTTTTAATCCAAAATAAAACGTTACTTAAAGCAGATGCAGCACAATTTATTCAAACTGATGCATTGCTTTTTTTAGCAAAAAATCAGCAAAAGTTTGATGTTATTTTTTGTGATCCACCTTATGAGCAGATGTGGCTTGATAAAATACTACCTCAGATGCATCAGCATTTATCCTTAGATGGATTTTTGTATGTTGAAGCGGAATATGCATTAGATGTGGCCGATGGGTTTGACATTATTAAACATGGTAAAGCGGGTAGTGTTTATTATCACTTGCTAAAAGTGTCACATGCATCAGCCGCAGCTTAAGCTACCCTAGATTTATATGCGTGCTATGTTAAAATTCACTTGATGAGTACAAACCATTCAATCCGTAAAGTTGTTTATCCTGGTACATTTGACCCCATTACATTCGGTCATGAAGACTTAGTGCAGCGCGCCGCTAAGTTGTTTGATGAGGTCGTGGTTGCAGTTGCAGGTAGCACCAGTAAAAATACCCTATTTACATTAGACGAGCGCGTAGCCCTTGCACAAGCCGTACTTAAAAATTATGCTAATGTAACGGTAGTCGGATTTTCTGGACTCTTAATGCAGTTTGTACAAAATCAAGGTGCACAAATGGTCATGCGTGGCTTACGCGCAGCTTCAGATTTTGAATATGAGTTTCAATTAGCAGGTATGAACCGCAAACTATATCCGAAGTTAGAAACTATCTTTTTGACGCCAGCCGAGCAATATATGTTTGTATCATCTAGCTTGGTGCGTGAAGTTGCAAAGTTAGGTGGGGATGTGCATCAATTTGTATCACCGATAGTAGAAGCATGTATTATTGAAAAATTAGCATAGGTGTAATTACTCATGGCATTGATGATTACTGATGAATGCATTAATTGTGATGTCTGCGAGCCAGAATGTCCCAATGGGGCAATTTCTCAAGGTGAAGAAATTTATGTCATTAACCCGAACTTATGTACAGAATGCGTAGGTCATTTTGATATACCGCAATGCGTAGAAGTTTGCCCAATTGATTGTATTCCCCTCGATTTAGATGTCGTGGAAACCAAAGATCAACTGCTTGAAAAATATTATAAAATTACGGCAATCAAATCATAATTTGAAATATGGTAGTTTGTTGTATCACAGAGCTTTTTATAAAAAAATAATCACTAAAAATATTCATTTGGGAGATTTGTTATGCGCATTTTGCACACTATGCTTCGCGTAGGTAATTTAGAAAAATCGATTCATTTTTATACAGAAGTGTTGGGTATGAAGCTCATTCGCAGCCAAGACTATCCTGATGGTGAATTTACCCTCGCCTTTGTTGGTTATGGTAATGAATATGAAAATAGCGTGATTGAACTCACTTACAACTACGGTAAAGAAAGCTATGACATGGGCACAGCTTATGGTCATATGGCATTAGAAGTGAATGATGCTTATACCGCTTGTGAAAAGGTGAAACAAAAAGGTGGCAAAGTACTACGCGAAGCAGGGCCAATGAAACATGGCACCATCATCATCGCATTTGTAGAAGACCCTGATGGCTACAAGATAGAGTTTATTCAGAAAGGAAGTATTGAATATCCTCGCTAATCAGCCAGCATGAATGAGAGTATACAAACTCTGAAGCTAGCTGTTTCACTTGCTTTGGCTGAAGATTGGGCAGCTTCCCACAATATTGCACAAGATTATAAAGGGCCAATCGCCTATTGGTTGCATGCCGTGTTGCACAAGCTAGAAGGTGATCAAGGCAATAGTCGTTATTGGTATGCCAAAACTGACGGTAAGCGATTTGAAGATTTCGATAATACAACTTTGGAGTTAAAAGAGATACTTAACCAATTGAGCTAATTTATTTATTAGGTGTTGTATCCTTGATAATAAATTAAAAAGCCCGCAGATGTGGGCTTTTTAATTGGAGGCTACTGATTTAATAATTACTCAAACAAATCTTTTACTTTGTCCAACCAACCCTTGGCTCTGGGGCTGTGCTTGCCAGTATCAGCTTGGGTGCTGGTATCAAACTCACGTAATAGCTCTTTTTGACGGTCAGTTAATTTTACTGGCGTTTCCACGACTACGTGGCACATTAAATCGCCATTTTCATTAGAACGTAGTGGTTTAATGCCTTTGCCACGCAGTCTAAATACTGCGCCTGTTTGTGTCTCGGCTGGTATTTTCATCTTAGCTGAGCCGCCCAATGTAGGCACTTCAATTTCGCCTCCCAAAGCTGCAGTCGTGAAGCTAATAGGCATCTCGCAATGTAAACTCCCCCCATCGCGTTCAAAAATATCGTGCTTTTTAAGATGTATTACAACATATAAATCTCCAGTAGGGCCACCATTGACGCCAGCTTCACCTTCACCTGTTAAGCGAATTCTATCGCCTTCATCCACGCCTGCAGGAATTTTAACTGAAAGCGTCTTATTGGTTTTCATGCGACCTGCACCGTTGCAAGTACCGCATTTATCTTCTTCTTTAATGATTTTGCCAGTACCATGGCATTTAGGACACGTCTGTTGTACTGAGAAAAAGCCTTGTTGCATACGGACTTGGCCATGTCCACCACAAGTTGTACAGGTAACTGGGGACTTGCCTTTTTTAGTGCCAGAGCCGCTACAGGTTTCGCACGAAGCCTGCACAGGAATGCGAATTTTGGTTTCACTACCCTTGGCGGCATCTTCTAATGAAATTTCCATGTTGTAGCGTAAATCTGCACCACGATACACATTGTTGCGTTGACCACCACTGCGACTGCCGCCGAAAATATCACCAAAAATGTCACCAAATGCATCACCAAAGCCTGCGCCACTAAAGCCAGCGGCACCGCCAGCAGATTGGTCTACGCCTGCATGACCATATTGATCGTAAGCGGCACGTTTTTGGTCATCTGATAAAATCTCGTAAGCTTCTTTGGCTTCTTTGAACTGATCTTCAGCTTTTGGGTTATCAGGATTACGGTCTGGGTGATATTTCATTGCCAATTTGCGATAAGACTTTTTAATCTCTTCCGCAGAAGCGTCTTTATTTAAGCCCAGTACTTCATAAAAATCTTTTTTAGCAGCCATAATTTTCAGTCGTTATTTTTTAGTTAAAAGTAAGCGTATTAAAGCCAAAAAATCGTAAGTCTTAGTCTCAAGTTTTTTGGGCTTTACCTAAGTACTTACGACTATTAGCTTATGACTATTTTTAGTCTTTTTTCACTTCTTCAAACTCAGCATCTAGTACATCACCATCCACTGTTTTTTCACCTTGTGGTTGTTGCGCGCTTTCAGTGTTTTGGGCAGCTTGTTGCTCAGCATATACTTTCTCACCTAGCTTTTGTGAAGCTTCCATCAAGATATTTGTTTTGGCTTCAATGGTTTCTTTGTCGCCGTCTTTCATTACATCTTCAACATCTTTGATGGCTGTTTC
This sequence comes from Methylophilaceae bacterium, assembly GCA_014378915.1. Classification (GTDB taxonomy): domain Bacteria; phylum Pseudomonadota; class Gammaproteobacteria; order Burkholderiales; family Methylophilaceae; genus JACMMS01. The sequence goes on along the minus strand of JACMMS010000126.1, from coordinate 26,219 downwards.
AATCGCCGCTTTTTCTGCGGCATCGATTTTATCGCCATGTTCAGCTAATGATTTTTTCACGCTATGTACCATGCCATCAGCTGCGTTACGTGCATCAACTGTTTCGCGTAACTTTTTGTCTTCATCTGCATATTTAGCAGCATCTTCTTCCATCTGCTGAATTTCAGCTTCTGATAAACCAGAGTTAGCTTTAATGGTGATTTTATTTTCTTTACCAGTGGCCTTGTCTTTTGCAGAAACATGCAAAATACCGTTGGCATCAATATCAAAAGTCACTTCAATTTGCGGTGTACCACGTGCAGCTGGTGGAATTTCGCTCAAGTTAAATTGCCCAAGTGATTTGTTTGCCGTAGCCATTTCGCGCTCACCTTGCAATACTTGAATTGTTACTGCATTTTGGTTATCTTCAGCAGTTGAAAACACTTGTGATGCCTTAGTAGGAATCGTTGTATTCTTTTTGATGAGCTTAGTCATCACGCCGCCTAGCGTTTCAATACCCAATGATAACGGCGTCACATCGAGCAATAATACGTCTTTAACATCACCTTGTAACACGCCACCTTGAATAGCTGCACCTACTGCAACAGCCTCATCTGGGTTAACGTCTTTGCGTGGCTCTTTACCAAAAATCTCTTTTACTTTTTCTTGTACTTTAGGCATACGGCTTTGACCGCCAACTAAAATGACGTCAGAAATTTCATCTAAGCTAACGCCAGCATCTTTAATAGCGGTGCGGCATGGAGCCATTGTGCGCTCGATTAAATCATCGACTAGGCTTTCAAATTTAGTACGTGTAATTTTCACGACCAAATGTTTTGGGCCAGTTGCATCTGCAGTAATGTATGGCAAGTTAACTTCTGTTTGTTGCGCAGATGACAGCTCGATTTTTGCTTTTTCAGCTGCTTCTTTCAAGCGTTGTTTAGCTAATAAATCCTTACGTAAATCTAGACCACCATTTTCTTTTTTGAACTCATCAGCTAAAAAGTCAATTAAGCGATTATCAAAGTCTTCACCACCTAAGAACGTATCACCATTGGTTGAAAGGACTTCAAATTGATGCTCACCATCAATCGCTGAAATTTCAATAATAGAAACGTCAAATGTACCGCCGCCCAAGTCGTACACCGCAATTTTGCGGTCACCTTCTTGCTTGTCCATACCAAATGCTAATGCAGCAGCAGTAGGTTCGTTAATGATACGTTTAACATCTAAGCCAGCGATACGGCCAGCATCTTTGGTCGCTTGACGTTGGCTGTCGTTAAAGTATGCTGGTACCGTAATAACTGCTTCTGTGACCTCTTCGCCAAGATAATCTTCGGCTGTTTTCTTCATTTTACGTAATACTTCAGCTGAAATTTGTGGTGGCGCCATTTTTTCGCCGCGCACTTCTACCCATGCATCACCGTTGTCTGCCTTGGCAATGGTGTAAGGCATTAAGCTGATGTCTTTTTGCACTTCTTTTTCATCAAAACGGCGACCAATTAAACGCTTAACTGCGTATAGCGTATTTTTAGGGTTGGTTACAGCTTGGCGTTTGGCTGGTGCACCAGCTAAAATTTCACCGTCTTCTTGATATGCAATAATTGATGGTGTAGTGCGCGTGCCTTCTGCGTTTTCAATGACGCGCGGTTTTCCGCCTTCCATCACTGCAACGCAAGAGTTGGTAGTGCCTAAGTCAATGCCAATAATTTTACCCATGTTGTATTTTTCCTTTACTCAATTTTCTGTTAGTTCTATTTGTTTAGCTACTATTCGTCTTTATGATTAATCAATCAGATGAATAGAAATTTCTATTCTTTTAATTTGGGGCTAGTTTTTTACATTTCAAGTCCACAACCGAAAAATGGTCATCTTGAAAGAATCATTTTCAAAAGAGTTGTCATAAAGCAAAACAGTTATTTTGCTTTAGCTACCATGACCAATGCTGGACGTAGGACACGCTCATTTAGTGTGTAGCCTTTTTGTAATACCGTAATCACAGTGTTTGGTTCCGCGTCTGATTCCAGCATGCTAATCGCCTGATGTTTATTGGGATCAAACTTTTCACCCACTGGGTTAACTTCTTCAATATTGAATTTTTCAAATACATTTAATAGCTGTTTTGCAGTGAGTTCTACACCGCTTTTGTAGCTTTCAACTGTGGCATTTTCAACTGCCAAGGCACCGTCTAAGCTATCTTTTACAGCCAGCAACTCTCCGCTAAATTTTTCCAGTGCAAATTTACGTGCTTTGTCAATATCATCTGCCGTTCGACGGCGAATATTTTCACCTTCAGCTTTTACATACAAAACTGCAGCTTGCGCTTCTGTAAGCTGAGCCTCTAGTTCACTAATACGATCATCTAATGAACCAGCTACACCAGATTGTTGCAGATCGTTATCTAGCAACTCTTCATTGTTTAGTTGCTTGTGTAGCTCATTATTTGAATCTGGGTTTTGGTCTGCTTCCTGCATGGTCATTCCTTTTAAATCCTAATTAATGGTGTTATTTAGCTGTTAAGCCATGAATTCAGTAAGCTTGATATGGAGCTTGCGTAATAGATTTCAAGAGGGCATTAAATTAAGCCTTTAAATCATGTGGGTATTATTTGACTAAATGCCTGTATGGCTTCGTTGACAGAGGGACATGCTCGCTTGCCACCAATCGTTATTGCTATTGCGCCATTACTGGGCATGGCGCCAGCTTGCCATATATAAGTATCACAAAAAATGGCGAGCGTGGGTATTTTAAAGGCAACAGCTATGTGCATCAGCCCTGTATCTACACCTATGGCAGCTTGTGCTTTAGTGATCAGTACCGCTAATTGTGTTAAATTCATTTTCGGTAATACCACCGCGTTACTGAGTGGCGCAGCGATTAAATTTGAGCGTGCTAACTCAGCTTCGCTACCCCAAGGCAACAAAATGCTTAAACCTTTGCTCGCTAAGTAATGGCCTAATGCAACCCAATGTCCTACAGGCCATAGCTTGGCATCACGTGCGGTGCTGTGCAATGCCATTACATAGTTTTGTGGAATTTTTGCTTGGATGACACCAGTTGAATGAATGCCATCAACCTGTAAGTTATATACCGGTGGTGTGCTTGGTAATGTATAGCCTAGCGCTTGAGCCGCTAACATGCGGTAACGGGTGAGCGCATGGATTTTAGGTGGAATATCATAGCCGCGATGATACAAAAACCCAGCAAGTGGCTCGCGTGCTGTTTTGGTATTGGGTCCGTGCGTGATGCCATTGGCTAAGCGCGAAATAATCGCGCTTTTTAATAATGCTTGCGTATCTAAAATAGCATCATATTTTTGCACATTAATTTGGCGTTTAAATGTAGCAATTTCACGCCAAGTTTGACAGTTGAATATAGCGCGTTTCCAACGGCGCACGGCGACAGGAATAATGGTGTTTATGTTTGGATTGAGTTTAATAATTTCGTTAAAACTAGTTTCAACTACCCAGTCAATGAGGGCGTCTGGGAAGTGTGCGTGTATATCTGAGACCACTGCCATGTTATGAATGACATCACCCATGGATGAGGTTTTTACTAATAGAATACGTAACATACTAATATTTTCGCATACAATTAATGCTTTGCAGAATTGTGCCACTATTAAATTTTGAATTTAGCTTTTCTTATTTTTAAGTACTTTCCTTTTGGTGGCGTGCAACGAGATATGTTGCGCATTGCTCAGGATTGCGCTACAAAAGGTCACAGTGTGACTATTTACACCGGGCAATGGCGCGGTGAAAAGCCTAGCTCAGATAAAGGGCATTTGAATGTAGTTTTGTTGCCGTATAAAGGATTTTTGAACCATCAAAAGCATCAGTCTTTGATTAACGCTTTTGAAGAGCGGCTGAAAATAGATCAGCCTGATATTGTGGTTGGTTTTAATAAATTAGCGTTCAAAAGTGGCGCTGGGCTCGACGTGTATTACGCTGCCGATCCGTGTTTTATGGAAAGAGCGCAGTTGGAACGTAGCTTATGGTACAGGCTTACAGGGCGCTATCGATTTTTTGCTATGTGCGAAAAGGAGGTAATGGATGCGAGCGGATATTGCAAAATATTATTGCTAGCACCTAGTGAAAAGGCGGTTTTTCAGCGTTGGTATAAAACGCCAGATAGTCGTTTCTATTTGCTGCGGCCTAGCATCCCTAGTGCGCGATTTGCAGAAATTAATCGCGATACAGCTAGACTCAAGTTACGTGAGGAATTTGCCTTGCCTGCTGATGCAAAAGTTGCATTAATGGTTGGCTCAGCTTTTGTACGTAAAGGCTTAGATCGTGCTATTGAAGCACTTGCCAGTTTGCCGCCAGCAGTGCAAAAAAATACTTGGCTATTAGCCGTTGGCGAAGATACAGATTCAGTAAAAATGCAGGCGCTAGCCCAGCGTTTGAATGTCGCTACAAAAATCATCATTACCTCAGGCCGTGCTGATGTGCCAGATTTGATGTCGGCAGCCGATTGTTTGGTGCATGCCGCACGTTCAGAATTAGCAGGCATCGTATTAATAGAGGCATTAACTGCCGGATTGCCAGTGATAGTTACTGACAATTGTGGTTATGCTTTTCATGTGCAGGCCGCTGATGCTGGTTATGTGCTTGAAACGCCTTTCAATCAGTTAGCCTTAAATGCGGCTTTGCTTGATGTGCTAAGTTTAAATAAAAAACATGCTGAGTGGGTTGCACATGCTAAGCAGTACACATCACATATTGCTGCAACTACTTCACAATCATATGAGGCTGATTTGATTGAATTTTTTGCGCTAGATAAAATGAAAAATGACAGCTTCTTTTGAAAAACCATGTTTAAAAAGGCTTAATGTTTAAAAAAAATAGCGAAATAATCCCACAGACTCTGCGCGAGCAATTGCCAGCCGGTGATACCTTCGCCCATATTATGGGCTTGCGTGGAGAGGTGTTCCGCGATATGCCGGGACGGTTAACGCTTAATTTTAAACTGGGTGGGCAATCCTATTTTGTTAAACAGCATTTTGGTGTGGGCTGGAGGGAGATTTTTAAGAATTTTCTCACTCTAAAACTGCCTATTATTGGGGCTAAAACAGAAAAGTTAGCGATTGAGAAACTCAATCAAATTGGTATTCCTACAACGCCTTTGATTGCTTTTGGCGAAAAGGGATGTAACCCCGCAACAAAACAATCTTTTGTGATAACGCAAGATTTGGGTGATATTACTTCGTTGGAAACCTTATGTGCCAATTGGAAAAACAAGCCACCACCAGCGCGCTTTAAGCGTAGGCTGATTGTTGCCGTAGCTAAAATCGCCCAAAAACTGCATGACGGCGGTATGAATCATCGCGACTTTTACATCTGTCACTTTTGCTTAGATAATGTTGCTTTAAAGCATGATGAAATTAAACTCTACTTAATTGATTTGCACCGCGTTGGCATTGCGCAGAGAGTTTCAGTCAGCGCGAGAATGAAAGATATTGCAGGGCTTTATTTTTCAGCGATGGATATTGGTTTAACTAAGCGTGATTACCTACGCTTTTTATCTGTATATAGACAACAGTCTTTACTTAAAACGTTAAGTAATGAACGTGGTTTTTGGCATAAAGTCAGTTTGCGTGCTGATGAGTTGTATAAAAAATTTCAAAGAAAATATGCGGTAAGGGATTTGAGTTGAGTAATTTTTTTAAAATTTGGATAGTGATGTTAAGTGTGGTGTTAACGGGTTTATTATTTGGTAATACTGGGCGAGCAGTAGATAAGATTCAAGAATCTAGAGTCGCCGAGACTGCTCGTGAAATGGCGGTTCTGGGTGATTGGGTCATTCCACATTATAACGGCGAATTACGCCTACAAAAACCACCGCTACCTTATTGGCTCACGGCCGTCAGTTATAAAGTGTTTGGTGTGAATGAAGGTGCGGTACGTTTTCCTTCAGCAATATTTGCAGTTTTGTTGGCGATGCTAGTTTTTATTTGGGCTAAGCAAGAAACCGATACCAACATTGCGTCCAGTATTGTCTTGGTGTTAACGACAAGTTTTATCAGTCTGCGTTATTTCAGAAGCGGCGAGGCTGATAGTACGCTCTTATTTTTTATCACTATGGCTTGTTATGCTGGTTATTATTTGGTGCAGTCAATCACTGCCATTGGTAAAGCTAGCAGCAATGTAACTAACAGCGCTGTAGCAAACAAGAGGTATGCATTATTGTTGATGGCAGCACTAGGCTTGGGCTTTCTTACCAAAGGCCCTGCCGCTATTGCTATTCCTTTGCTGTCGGTACTGATATTCGCTTATTTGCAATATGGTGCCGGGCAGTGTTTGGCAACATTAAAGCTTTTAATGAACCCGCTAGGTATCATTATTTTTATCATGATTGCCTTTGCTTGGTACGTCTGGATTCTAACCACAATGCCAGATATAGCCGCCCATTTTTTTGGTAAGCAAGTTGATGAAACCTTTGTGAGTGGCACACATCAACAGCCTGTTTATTGGTACCTGCAGCATGCGATTGATTTTTTTGCACCTTGGAGTTTATTGCTCATTCCAACAGGTATCTGGTGTTACAAACATCGCCCATTACCTAAAATCATTCATTTTTCTGTGATTTGGTTAGCAGTAGTTTTTGTTTTATTGACGTTTACAGTGAATAAGCAAATGCAATACGCTTTGCTTTTTGAACCACCAATCGCCATGATGATTGGCTATTATTTGCAACAAACTCAAATTAAAACCACAGCTAACGCTAAGTTTTATCAATTTAATCGTGTGATATTTTGGCTACTGTGTGCAGCTGTTATTGCCGGTTTGTTTTTGGCTGAGCTTAGACATGTCTTAGTTGATTTTAATCCTATTTACTGGATTTTGATGTTAACCATTCCATTGCTGGCTAAGAAATTATTTAAGCTGAGCGCGCTATCAACGCCTACCTTATTGGCTGCGGTACTTGCAACAACAGGCTACTTATTTGCCGAGCAATATCTGACTAAAGAAGCCAATAAGTCAAATGTCAAAACGTTAATGCAAACAGCCACTGGTTATTCTGCACTTTATCAAGCTAAACCAGGGGATGGCGCGGTTTCTTTTTACGCATCCCGACCTATAAAAGTGGTAGATGAAAAGCAATTGGTCGAGTTTCTAAAAGTCGAGCCACAATTATGGTTGATAAGCAAAGAAAAGCCAGAGTTGCCGAATGTTCAATTGGCGGAAGTGCATACAGAAGGCAAATGGACCTTGTGGAAAGTTAGTCGATGAAGATGACTCCTGACTTATACCAGCTAAGTAAGTCTGGGCAGGATGAGTTTACAGTTGATTTGCAATCGGGTGTTTCGCTACATGCCTTGGAAATCGTCAGGCGTGTACCTAATCGGCGTATTGTTTGCCGCGGTTATTGGCATGGCCAGCCTGTTTACGCCAAGCTGTTTCTGGGAGAGAAAGCCAAACATTATGCTGCGCGAGATTTGCGTGGTGTTCAATCATTGATAAAAGCAAATATCTTAACGCCGGCCTTGTTATATTCGGGAACTAGTGTTGAAAACGCGGCAGAGGTGCTGATTTTTGCTGCCATTGAAGACAGTTTGAGTGCTGAGCAGGCGATATTTGATGATAACTTAGATGATGTGGCGAAATTAAATTTAGCTACATTGTTAGTGCGTGAAGTGGCTAAGCACCATGAAGCAGGTTTAATTCAAACTGATTTGTACCTCAAAAATTTCCTTATTAAAAACGGGGAGATTTATACCTTGGATGGGGATGCGATTCGTCCGCTTTCATCTATTCGTGCTAAATCTCAATCGCTAGTTAATTTTGCCACGCTAATTTCCAAGTTCGATGTATTAGATGCTAGGCGCTGGCTAGCAGAGCTTAGTCGCATTTATGAAGAAGAGCGTGGTTGGCAGAAAGTGCTAAGATTAAAAACAGTTACACACTTGGTAGATGCTGAGCGAAACTATGTACTAAAAAAATACGCCGATGAGAAAGTGTTCAGAACTTGCACAGATGTGGTGGCTGAGCAAACAAATCGCCTGTTTTTAGCCATTTCTCGGCCTTGTTTCACTCATCAGCTACGAGAGACACTTAATCACCCAGATTCATTGTTGGGTGACAATGAACTACAGCGTTTAAAAAGCGGTAATACTTGCACTGTGAGCCTGACCGAAGTAGATAGTCAGAAGATAGTCGTTAAACGCTACAATATTAAAAGTATTTGGCACGGATTTGGGCGTGCTTTTCGTGTTACGCGTGCCGCTAAGTCTTGGGCAAATGCACATCGTTTGCAATTATTACGCATTGCTACAGCAGCCCCCGTAGCTTTGCTGGAGCGGCGTTGGGGGTTTATTCGCAAGGAGGCCTATTTTATTACGGAGTTTATCAAGGCGCCGGATGCGCTGGAGTTCTTCGCAGATGGTAAAATATCTACAGACCAAAAAACAAAAGCTGCGCAAAACATTGCAAGCATGATGTTTAAATTGTACCTATTCAAAATTGAGCATGGCGATTTTAAGGCAACCAACATCAAAATGGTAGATGCTACACCTTGGTTAATCGATTTGGATAGTCTGCGCCAGCATACAGGTTCGCGTTTGTTCAATAAGCGCCACATACGAGATCTATGCAGGTTGATACGTAATTGGCAGTCAGATGCAGAGGTTAGAAATTTGATAGTTCAAAGTTTACAGGCTCAGTATTTAGGCAAAGCACCTATAGAAAATCAATGGATGAGCAGCATGATTAAGGGTTTTAAATGATTATTTTGGGTTTATCTGGCGCACTAGGGCATGACTCTTCTGCTGCTATTGTGATTGATGGCAAGATTATTGCTGCGGCTGAAGAAGAGCGTTTTATACGTGACAAACATGCTAAAAATATCATGCCGCTAGAAGCCGCCAAATACTGCTTAAAAGAAGCTGGTATTTCGCCAGATCAAGTTGATATGGTCGCGTTCCCTTATGGTGAAATACCCCTGACTTCTGCTGCTCGCTGGCATTATGCTAAACGCCATTGGTATGCACCTGATCGCGCTTTAGATGCTTTGTTTAATGGTAATCGTCGCTTTAGGCGCAACCGGGAGAAAGCGCTCGCGTTAATGAAAGGGCTAGGCTTAAATAACGCTAAGTTTTTTCCTGTTGAACATCACTTGACTCATGCTAGCAGCGCCTATCATCTCAGTGGATTTAAAGAGAAAACTGCGATTGTCGGTATTGATGGTAAAGGTGAATATGCCACCACGTTTTTCGGTTATGGTGAAAACGGCAAAATCCATAAAATTAAAGAGTTTTATGATCCAGATTCTTTAGGCGGCATGTATGGAGCTATTACTGAGTATCTTGGTTTTGAGATGCTGGATGGTGAATTCAAAGTCATGGGAATGGCGCCGTATGGTGATGCCAGCAAGTACGACTTATCGCGTTTGGTGAGCTTTGAAAACGGTGAACTTAAAATCAATACTGATTACGTAAATGTCGTTGGTACAAGGCGTTTTAAAGAAAATGGCCGTGGGCATTATTTTTCGCCTAAGCTAATAGAGTGGCTGGGCCCTAAGCGTATTGGTGATGAAATTGATGATCCTTATATTCACTACGCAGCATCAGTGCAAGCTTTGTTGGAAGACATTGCGCTGAAAATGATTGATTATTATGTAGGCGATATCATCCGTGAAACAGGCCGAATTGCGATGGCGGGGGGGGTAGCATTAAATGTTAAATTGAATCAGCGCATTATAGCTATGCCTGGTGTTAAAGAGCTGTTTGTGCAACCCGCTTCTGGCGATGCCGGCACGGCGTTAGGTGCAGCGACTTACGTTGCCGCAGAGATGGGCGATATTGTTAAGCCTATGCAACATGCTTACCTTGGCCCTTCGTTCAATACAGAAGAGTGTATAGCAGCGTGCGAGGCGCATCCCGGCAAACCAAAATTTACACGTATTGAACATGCGCCGCAAAAAGGAGCACAGTTGCTGGCTGATGGTAACCCGTTAGCATGGTTTCAAGGGCGTATGGAATTTGGTCCACGTTCACTAGGCTGCCGTAGTATTTTGGGTGACCCTAGCCATTCAGGTGTGGCAGACCGCATTAACGCGCAGATTAAGTACCGTGAGCGCTGGCGTCCATTCTGCCCTAGTATGTTGGATACAGCAGCTGAAGATATTTTACAAACGAACCACCCATCACCGTATATGACTTTTACTTTTGATGTCGCTGAAAAATGGAAAACACGTATTCCAGAAGTCGTACATGAAGATGGCACAGCACGTGCACAGGTCGTTACTAAAGCTACTAATCCACGTTATTACGCTCTAATTGAAGAATTGGAGCGTTTGCGCGGAGTGCCAGTAGTGCTCAATACTTCATTGAACCGTCGTGGCGAGCCTATGATTTGTAGTCCGACCGACGCCCTTAACATGTTTTACGGTTGTGATTTAGAATACTTATTGATGGAAGATGTATTAGTTATTAAGTAATGTTTTAATAGGAATCGCATAGCAATGATGACAAACTCTAGAATTTTAAATTGGCTCATTAAAATCAATTTGATTATCAAATACCGCTTAAAAAACCGTTTTTCGAACGCTGCAATTGTCTCTAATGCCCCGGTGGTTGTTTCTTTGACTTCATACGGCGAAAGAACCAGCAAAGTTTTTTATGCGATTGAGAGCATTGCAAATGGAAAAGTTTTACCCTCTAGAATTATTTTGTGGCTTGATAATGAACATCAGTTTAATCATTTGCCTGCGGAGTTAAAAAGACTTAAGAGTAGAGGTTTGGAGATTTTTCTGGCTGAAAACTATGGTCCACATACTAAATATTTTCCGTATGTCAATAATCTAAGTGAGCATGTTTTACCTTTAGTCACTGCTGATGATGATATTTTTTATCCTATTTTTTGGCTTAAAAATCTTTATGAGTCTTATGTGAAAACACCATCAGTAGTAAATTGTTACCGTGCACACGTCGTTTTGCTAGATAAAGAGCAGCAAGAGGTGGAGTCATTTAAATTTTGGCAAATTTGCAGTTCAACTGATGCTAGTTATTTTAATCAAGCAACAGGTGTCTCAGGTGTTATTTATCCGCCAGATTTCCTCAATAAAATAAAAGCATCGGGTGATGTATTCTTAGCATGCTGCCCTAATGCCGATGATATTTGGTTACACGCTATCGCCTTGCGAAATGGCTATCAAGTGAAACAAATTGAACCCGAAGCTTATCATTTTTTAACGTTACCTTTTACTCAAAAAAATGGTTTGTTTAACGCAAATATTTTTTTAGGGCTTAACGATAAGCAAGCTAAGATGACTTACAACAGATCAGATATCAACACCTTAAAACAAGATGCACCTCACTAAACAACCAGATTGAAAATGACGCATACAAACCCTATTGGAATAAGATGAAACTCGCTATATCATTTTGGCAAAATATTGTTAAAGGATTTGAAAAACTTAAATATCTCACCCTACTGCAGCTCAGTAGTCTTTTATCCAGTAAAACTCTATTAGGCAGTTCTCAAGTGGTAGTTTGTTTAACGTCTTTTGGTAAAAGAATTCATAGCGTTTTTTATACCATTGAGTCAATTGGCCGTGGAGATGTAAAGCCTTCTAGACTTATTCTATGGCTAGATGATGAAAATATTCTACAGAATTTGCCTGCTAGTCTTAGGCGATTGCAAAAAAGAGGGTTGGAGATTAAGCACACGAAAGACTACGGACCACATAAAAAATACTATCCCTACGTATGTGAATATTTTGATGCGCAATTTCCTTTAGTAACAGCTGATGATGATATTTTTTATCCCAAGTTTTGGCTCAAAGGTTTGTTAAAAGCTTATGAGCAAAATGCCACAGTGGTATCTTGTTATCGTGCACAAGTAGTTACTCTTAAAGATAATATGAATAGTATTGGCGATTTTTATACATGGGCTATGTGTCGTTCTACAATTCCAAGTTATTTAAATCATGCAACAGGCTGTTCTGGTGTTATTTACCCACCAAAATTGCAAAAAATTCTCGCTGGACAAGGTGATGCTTTTGTAGATAAATGTCCAAAAGGCGATGATATTTGGCTACACGTCAATGCCATTAGAAATGGCTTTAAAATTCAGCAAATATATATTGAGGATCTCAACTTTAGAGCGATTCCACTTAGTCAAAAAACTGGTTTAAAGTGGGAAAATGCCAGTGGCAAGAATGATATTCAAGCTAAATTAACTTACACGGATGCAGATATTGATATTCTTAAAAAAGAAATTCTTATAAACTCTCAGAAGTTTGTGGCAATATTATAAAATAAGAAGTTTAGATTTTTAATGCAGTAAGTCAACTGTACAATGGTAATTATAGGTTACTTAGCTGCAAATATAATTTTAAAAATGGTGTATTTATCATGAAACAATCCCACATAGAAGTTACTGAACGTATTCGCGAACGTAGTCGCCCAACTCGAACGGCGTACTTACAGCGTGTAGATTCAATTATTAATCGTCAACGTGGTGCAGATCGTCTTGGTTGCGCTAATGTGGCACATGCCTTTGCGGCGATGCCAAGCAATGATAAGTTGCGTGTGATCGCGGAGAAAGCGTCTAATATTGGCGTAGTAACTGCATATAACGAGATGCTTTCAGCACACCAACCTTATGTGAACTATCCAGACATTATTCGAGATGAGGCAAAAAAACTTGGCGCCACCATGCAAGTGGCGGGGGGTGTGCCAGCTATGTGTGATGGTGTGACGCAGGGTGAGCCTGGTATGGAGCTAAGCCTTTTTAGTCGTGATGTGATTGCTATGAGCACAGCCGTTGCACTCTCCCACGACGTATTTGATGCGGCTTTGCTGTTAGGCGTATGCGATAAAATCGTTCCGGGCCTTTTAATTGGTGCGTTGCATTTTGGTCACTTACCCTGTGTATTTGTGCCAGCTGGCCCGATGAGCACAGGCTTGGACAATACTGAAAAATCTAAAGTACGTGAGAAATATGCACAAGGTTTAGTGGGTCGTGAAGAGTTATTAGCTTCAGAGTCTGCTGCTTATCACGGTGCCGGTACATGTACTTTTTACGGCACAGCCAATAGTAATCAAATGCTGCTCGAGGCCATGGGCTTGCATGTGCCAGGCGCGGCTTTCGTACATCCTCATGATGGCTTGCGTGAGATGTTGACGCGTGAGGCCGTAAAGATGGTCTTGCAAAATACACAAAAAAATCACTTTACCCCGATTGGTAAGTTGGTAGATGAGTATGTCATTGTCAATGCGATGGTGGCATTGCTTGCAACGGGTGGCTCAACCAATCACTTAATTCACTGGGTGGCAATAGCGCGTGCTGCAGGTATTATTATCGACTGGACAGATTTCCATTATCTCGCGCGCTCAACACCACTATTAGCCAGTGTTTACCCAAATGGCAAGGCTGATGTCAATCAATTCCAAACTGCAGGTGGTCCTGCATTCGTCATTCGCGAGTTGATTGATGCAGGCTATATGTATCCTGATGTGTTCACCATAGCTTATGGTGGTTTACGTCAGTACGGTCAATTGCTTACTAAAGAAGATAATAAATTGGTGTGGAAAGATCTACCAAAAGACAGTAGCGATGAAACAATTGTGCGTACAGCGGCTGCGCCATTTAACGAATCTGGTGGTTTACGCTTACTTAAAGGCAATTTGGGCCGCTCAGTAATTAAGATTTCTGCCGTACCTGAAGATCGCCATATTATTGAAGCCCCCGCTATTGTGTTCGATGGTCAAGAAGAGTTGCTAGCTGCATTTGATCGCGGCGAATTAGAGCGTGATTTTGTTGCGGTTGTCCGTTTCCAAGGTCCTAAAGCGAATGGTATGCCAGAGTTACATAAACTGACACCACCTTTAGCCGTATTACAAAATAAAGGCTTTATGGTAGCCCTTGTGACCGATGGCCGTATGAGTGGTGCATCAGGTAAAATTCCCGCTGCGATTCATTTAAGTCCAGAGGCCTCTGCTGGAGGCGCTTTAGCTAAGGTGCGGGATGGTGATATTATTCGTATAAATGCAACAGTCGGCACACTAAATGCGTTGGTCGATGAAGATACATGGGCAGAGCGAGAAGTTGTAGAGCTTTCAGACAGTAAACGCCATAGCAATTCGCATGGTATAGGACGTGAACTATTCGGCGGAATGCGCAGAAATGTGCTATCGGCAGAAGAGGGTGCGGTCACTTGGTTATAATTTAGCCAACTCTAATAAAATAATCATTCAAGAATTAATTAACTTTTAGAAAGCACTACGAGTACAACTATGAACACACTTGATTTAGCCAAACAAGGACCCGTAATCCCAGTCATTGTCATTAATAAAGTTGAAGATGCGGTGCCTATGGCAGAAGCCTTGCTAGCAGGTGGTATTCGCGTGTTAGAAGTGACTTTACGCACCTCGTGTGCATTAGCGGGTATGGAAGCTATTGCAAAGGCGCTACCGGAGGCTATTTTAGGTGCAGGCACTGTGCGTAATGTAAAAGATGCACAGGCTGTAAAAGATGTAGGTTGCCAATTTGCTGTTAGCCCTGGTTACACAAACGAGTTAGGTTTAGCTTCACGCAAAATGGGCTTGCCATTATTGCCAGGCGTTTCTACTGGTTCAGAAATCATGATGGCAAATGCCGATGATTACTACTTTTTAAAACTCTTTCCAGCAGTTGCAGTAGGTGGTATTAGTTTACTTAAAGGATTTGCCGGTCCGTTTGGGGATGTAATGTTTTGTCCGACAGGTGGTGTGACAGTTGAATCAGCACCACAGTTTTTAGCTTTACCAAATGTTGTAGTTTGCGGTGGCACGTGGTTAACACCTGCAGATGCAGTTGCACGTGGTGATTGGGCACATATTACCAAGTTAGCTAAAGAAGCAAGTGCAATTAAAGTTGCTTAAACTAATTTGGTATTTGATTAATATAAGTCATTGTTATTAAGAGCATAGACTTCAACTAGTATGGTGTAAAAACTTTAGCGACAATATAATAAGAGTTTTGCAACCTTGCGAATGCAGGTGCGCAAAACTCTTTTTTGTTTAGTAATTTCATTTACAATCGGACGGTATAGTGCAGCAACTTATTGATATTAAACAATATAAAACCATCGTTTTTGATTGTGATGGAGTTATTTTAGATTCAAATGTCGTTAAAACTGAAGCTTATTTTCGCACAGCAAAAGCATTAGGTGCTAGTGATAAGCAGGCGCAAGCTTTGGTGGATTATCACGTTAGGTTGGGTGGCATTTCACGCTATCATAAATTTGATTATTATCTTCGTGAAATATTGTATCAACCAGTGGCCGATGATGCGGTGCAAGCATTATTAAATGAGTTTGCCCGAGAGTTAAAGGAAGGACTTTTAGAATGTGCAATTACTGAAGGTTTGGTACTACTAAGAGAAGCATCTAAACAAGCGAATTGGATGATTCTTTCTGGTGGAGATCAGCAAGAAATCCGCGATTTATTCTTGGCGCGTAAATTAAATCATCTGTTTGATGGTGGTCTTTTTGGTAGCCCAGAAAATAAGGATGAAGCGCTAGCACGCGAAATAAGTGCTGGCAATGTTCAGTTTCCAGCATTGTTTGTAGGTGATAGTAAGTACGATTTTGAAGCTGCAACAGGCGCAAAAATGGATTTTGTCTTTGTTACAGATTGGACAGAGGTTGCCGATTGGGAATCTTTTTGCGCCTTAAATAATATTAAACATACTGCAAAGATTGCTGACTTTTTGCCCTAACTTGCAGCTTTATTTAGCTTATATCGGTAATCAATCTTTTGGATTTACTGAATGACATCTTTTTCATCTAATACTTTTATCAAACCTAATCGGTTATCGGTTGTGGTGCCAGTGCGTAATGAACAAGACAATGTTGCTGGATTGATTGCGGAGATTGACGCTGCGTTAAAGTCACAGATAGAACACGAGATTATTTATGTAGATGATGGCAGTTCCGATGGCACATACGCCAAATTAAAAAGCTTACAGACGCAATATCCACAATTACGTGTTGTACAGCATGCTGCAAGCTGTGGCCAAAGCACAGCAGTGCGCACAGGTGTTAATTTTGCTCAATATGATTGGGTGGCTACGTTAGATGGGGATGGTCAAAATGATCCTGCCGATATTCCTAAACTACTAGCCGCCTTATCAGAAAGTGTTGAATTAGTTGGCGGTAATCGTCGTGCCAGTCGCCGTGATACTTGGATTAAACGCATCTCATCTGTGATTGCAAATGGTGTGCGCTCTCGTATTTTGAGTGATGACACGCCTGATACTGGTTGCGGACTTAAGTTATTTAATCGTGCTGCATTTTTAGACTTGCCTTATTTTGACCATATGCATCGCTTTCTGCCTGCATTAATTAAACGTCGTGGTGGCAAGATTGTTTCAGTACCTGTTAGCCATCGTAATCGCGAATTTGGTCAATCGAACTACGGCACTATCGATAGATTGTTAGTCGGTATTGTAGATTTATTTGGTGTTGCTTGGTTGCAACGTCGTGCCAAGTTGCCTATGGCAAGTGAAGAGTAATTATGGTTATTATGGAACATCAACCCGTCTTCTTTTTAAGTCATTTAGCTGAGCGTTTCTCGTATTATGCAAACAGTATGCCGCCTACAGATTTCTTATGGCTTAGTATTGGCTTAATTGGTCAATGTTTGTTTATGACGCGTTTTATTGTGCAGTGGGTGCATAGTGAGCGGCATCAGCAAAGCTTAATTCCCGTTAGTTTTTGGTATTTAAGCTTATCTGGTGGCTTGATTGTGCTGGCCTACGGATTTCATCGTGCAGATCCAGTGATTATTCTTGGTCAGTTGCCAGGCACCTTTGTGTACACCAGAAATTTAATGTTGATCAGACAAAAAAAGCAATTGGCTGCCTCACATACTGAAATTTCCACAGACTCGACATTATCATAGATCATGTTTGCTAGTGATGAGCGCAATGAACCTTCAACCCATCCCAACTAGTCAATTTATTAATCCTGCAGAAACTAAAACTTACAAGCGCTTATTAAGTTTAACAATTCTGGCAGCGCTGGTAATTTTCTTTTATGGCTTAGGTGATATCGCCTTAATGTCATTTAACGAAGCACGTAGAGCATTGCCAGAACGGGAGATGTTTGAAACTGGCAATTGGTTACTGCCACACCTTAATGGTGAGTTGTACATTACAAAACCACCTTTGCTCTATTGGTTCGTTGTGAGCATTGCACACATATTTGGCTCCGTTAACGAGTGGGTAGTGCGCCTACCATCAGCATTGGCGGCCAGTGCAACTGCATATATGGTCTATCAATTCACTTTAAAAAGATTTGGTGCATGGTCAGCGCTGTTTGCGCTACAGATTTTAATAGCTAATACCAGCTTTGCCATGTTCGCACGCCGCGCAGAAATTGAAATGTTACTGACTGCCTTATGCATAGGTGCGTTGTTCTCTGCCATTCGTTACTTACAAGATGGCGCAGGTCGCGGCTGGATATATTTAAGCTACTTTTTTCTGGCCCTTGCCATGCTCACTAAAGGCCCGTTAGTGCTGTTATTGATCACACTGCCTATGCTATTCATTGCTTTTTACCAACGTGATGCTCGTATATTGCAATTCATTAAAGATCCCGTTGGCTGGGCAATTTTTCTGCTGGTCGGTTTATCTTGGTACGCTGCGGTGACTTGGCGTTTAGGGCCAGATATATGGGCAATCATTGCTAAAAAAGACATCGTTGGCAAAATTAGTGGTGACTCAGGGAAGCCTTTATTCAGCTATTTATTCTGGATACTAGTCGATTTTTTGCCTAGCTCATTATTAGTACTTTTAAGTATCAAGCATTTCAAAATAAACCTTTTACAGAAACAGCGTTTAATTAAAATTAAACCCCATGAACGCTTGTTGATAATTGCAGTGATTGTTCCATTGGCGATCTTTTCATTATTTAGTAATAAGCATGCAAAATATCTTTTGCCAATTTACCCTATCATCGCTATTTATTTAGGTGTGCAATTAGCTGCGCTATTTAATCAATTTGATGTTAATCAGTCTGGTTTGATAGTCAGACGCCTAATTTTGCTATTAGCGATACTATTACCCGCTGGATACGCTGTTTATTATGCTGTGCTGGAAACTAAAATGTTTGAATATAGAGTAGCGGTTTTTCCCCAGCTACGTGATTGGTCAGTTACACAAAAAAAGTCAACTTTATATGGTTATGAAGACCTCGATGAGCGTGTAATGTATTACTCTGTCGGCCCAATCAATATGTTGAGTGTTGAGCAGTTTAAGCAAATGCTGGATACTAAAAGTCCTTTTACTATTTTAGTTGATGATGCACATCTAGCTTTGGTAAATCAACAGTCTGGTTGTGTGTTAAAAGAATTTAAACCTTATTTAAAAAAACATAAAAAGCTCACAGCCTTAAGATTCAATGTGGATTGCATACATTCAAATAAATAATGGATAAAAAATGAAGGTTTTAGTAACTGGCGCTGCAGGTTTTATTGGCTATCACGTTGCCTTAAAATTACTCGCGCGTGGCGATAGCATTGTTGGGCTTGATAACCTCAACGATTATTACGATGTTCGCTTAAAAGAAGCGCGCTTAGCATCGATTAAAGCCCATCCTAATGCTCAAAAATTTCACTTTATCAAGCAAGATATAGCTGATACAACGAGTTTGCTAGCTTTATTTGCACTTCATAAACCACAACGTGTTGTGCATTTGGCCGCGCAAGCAGGGGTGCGCTATTCATTACAAAACCCACACGCCTATATACAAAGTAATTTAGTAGGCTTTACTAATATACTTGAGGCTTGTCGACATTATGGTGTAGAGCATTTGGTATATGCCAGCTCATCTAGCGTATATGGCGGTAATACTAAATTACCGTTTAGCGAGCAAGATCATGTAGATAGCCCAGTTAGCTTGTATGCTGCGACTAAAAAAGCCAATGAGTTGATAGCGCACACTTACAGCCATTTGTATGCGCTGCCAACTACTGGGTTACGGTTCTTTACTGTGTACGGACCATGGGGTAGACCTGATATGTCGCCATTTTTATTCGCTAATGCTATTTTGACTGGTAAACCTATCAAAGTGTTTAACCATGGCGATATGATGCGTGACTTTACATATATCGACGATGTTGTCGAAGGTGTGATTAGAGTACTCGATAAAGTTGCCACGCCAATTTCCGGCAGTACGCCTTATCGCATATTCAATATTGGCAATAATCAACCTGAAAAACTCATGGATTTCATCACCACGTTAGAAAATGCTTTAGGTAAAACAGCACAGAAAGAATTTTTACCGATGCAAGCTGGCGATGTTAAATCTACTTTCGCTGATACTTCTGCATTAGAGGCTTGGGTTAGTTTTAAGCCGAGTACAGATTTAATAAAAGGCGTAACAGCTTTTGTTAAATGGTATACCGCATTTTATCAATCTTAATGCAGCCTAATTTATCCATATTGATTGTTAATTACAACTCCGGCACGTATGCTTTAGATTGTATCAACTCAGTCTTTCAGCAAAAGAGCATAACGCTTCAAGTCATTGTTGTCGATAATGCCAGTCAAGACAATAGCGTTAATTTGTTGAATGAGACGTTTGGTCAAAAAATTACGCTCATCCAGAGCGATAAAAATCTTGGTTTTGCTTGCGCTAACAACTTGGCGGCAACCATGGCTACAAGCGAGTATTATCTTTTACTCAATCCAGATACTGTGATTGGTGAGCCACTTAGTTTTGCGCATCTTGTTGATTTTTTGATTCAACACACAGAAATGGGCATGGTCGGCCCAGCAATAGATGAGCCAAGAAAAGGTAAACGCGTTTTGCCACGGTACCGTTACCCGTCTTCACGCGGTCTAAAGTATACAGAAAAATTTAAGAATCTACCTGGTGATATTGCATGGATACTAGGTGCTTGCATGCTGATTAAACGCAGTGTTTATGAAGAGATTGCAGGTTTTGACCCGGATTATTTTTTGTATGGTGAAGATGTCGATATTTGCTTAAGGTTACGGCTACATGGTTATCAAATTGGCTATTTTGATGCCGTTAAAATAATACACGTCAGTGGCGCTAGTGAAATTGGTGCTAACTCACTGGATAAATGGCTTAGAAAAAAGCGCGGTATATTTTTGTTTTGTAAAAAGCACTTTGATATGAGAGATGCTCTACAGCTTGCTCGAAGTACGATGATTAAATCATCTATTTATTTGTTTTTTGTTGAGTTACGTAATTGGTTAAACTTCAATAACAATGATTCTGTTATTGATAAAAAAAATCGTCTAAAAGCCACTAAAATTGCAGCTAGAGAATTGATTGAGCAATTAAAAACAACCAAGTGAAATACTTAGTGATACCTAATTTTTCTTAAAAATCATTATTTTTTTCTTGCCTTTAAATCCCAAAAATTCTTTAACTAAATGGTAATTTGGTAAAGCGTTATTGAGCTGTTTTTCTCTATTAGGGTTTTCGCCCATCATGTTAATCAACAAGTAATCATACTTCTGAATTGAGCCATCAGCGATTGCTGTAGTGGTATATTGCCAAAAATCATAACCTCTGGTTGTATATGTTGCGCCTGCGTAAAAGCGCACTCTAGGGCTAATGTAGAGCACAGTTGCATTCGTTGTATTTTGGTTTTTTAGCCAACTAACTGCTTGTTGTTCATAGTTGTATTCACTACTTTTAGGCTGTAAGTTATGGATAAAGCTTATCCCTAATAAAGACATTATTAATATAAACAAAGCTTTTTTTAGGAAATTATTTTCTGAGCTCTCTATAAAAGTAGTTAATCCAAAGGCTGAAAAAACTAGCAATATAAAACCTAAGCTGATCAAATAACGACCCGACAATACAAATGTATTGATTACAATCACCACAGCATTTAATACTGCTAGGCTAATAAGCCAGTAAAATATTTTTCGAGCATCTGGTGCAATTTTGTTAACTGACTGCTTTAAATTCACAGCCAGTATAAGAGTAACAACTCCGCCAGCTGCTGTAATCGATTTAAACAACACAATAGTAATTAGTGTAAGTAATAGACCAACCATTCCATATTCAGCTAAAAATCCACCTAATACTTGCTCGCCCATCATGTCGGCTTTATGTGTCAGGACCTGCGTAATATCAAGGTAACTATGTTTGCCTATTGTGGCTAATTCATTCAATCGTCCAAAGTCTGCTAATTGAGCTGTTGGATGAAAAATCAGTACTAAAATAATCCCTGTAAAAGCCAGTAGACTTAATGAGTTGGCATAAGTCCAAGCTTTGATTCGGTTTGGTTTCTTTTCTGATAGCAGGATTAGCGGTAGTAAAGCTAAAAATGTAATGGCTTCAATCCTAAATAATACCGCTATGATGGCTGTCGTTTGCCATAGCAATCCAGTTTGAAATTTAGGCGCACGATAAAATCTAATGAAATAGCTAATACTGAGTAAAAAGAAAGCCCAAAAGCCTTGATCACGCAGCAGCATCGGTAACACATCACCAACAATGTAAGGCGTACTAAACAGCAGTAAAACACTACATAGAATGGTTGTTTTATTGCCGCCCGCCAAGCGAATGAGTGAAATGTAGCTGCAGGTAGTGATTGCGAAAAATAAGACATCCAAGACTTGTGCGATGCGTTGGATACCTAATTGTGTAACCGCATGGATGATACCTATAATCGCTGGATATAGAGGCCAGTTGTAAAGCTTAATCCCTTGCTGCCACTCTCCAAGAGAAAATAGCCTAGCCACTTCAAAGTACAATACTGAGTCATCATTTATCCAGCCTTGTTGAATATAAATGACGCGCCAAGCAATGAGCATGCTCATTAATATGAATAGCCATTGACATTGATTTTCGGTTAAATAAGTTAATTTTTTTTGTAAGAAGCTTTTCAATTTGGTTTTTATTGTTGAGGTTAGTTTTTAATCTTGCTAGATATTCTGTTGTTTGCATACTGTAAAAAGTCAGTCAGGTTATCTGAGCAAAGTAAGTGCACTACTTTTAGCAATTCATCTTCTGGCCAACTCCACCAAGCTGATTGCAGCAAAGCGGCTCTTGTTATTTCGTCAAAACGCCAGCGGATATGCTTGGCAGGATTTCCGCCAACAATTGAGTAAGCCGCTACATCCTTAGTCACAATCGCGCCATTAGCGATGACTGCACCGTCTCCGATAGTAATGCCAGATAAGATAGTGACGTTTTCACATAACCATACATCGTTACCAATAATCACTTCGCCGTTGGTGGTAGCTGAACTCTCAATATGATCAGCTTCTTTAAAAAAAATTGGAAAACGATAGGTGGTCACCCAGTCAGTTCGGTGATTTCCGCCCATAAAAATCTGTACGTTTTTTGCAAAAGAACAATAAGATCCAATTCTTAGTGAGGCATCTGGATGTTGGTGTTTAATCACAGGTAGGCCGTAACAGTTAGCGCCAACCATATAATTGGGGTATTTCTTTTTAAACTTGATTGCGGAGCGGGTAGGCTTATTAAGCAATTTTTTTTTCTTTTTCTGCTCGCGCAACTTTTCAAAAAAATGAAATAAATTAAACATGGGCATTGATTTGCTTAATGATATTGCTTGGTAGTATGTTTTTGAGACAGGCTAAATGCGCTTCTACATGCGTAAGTGGACACTCTCGCTTAAAGCAAGGGCTGCATGAGAGACCCAGGTATTCAATCACAGCATCAGGATGCATGGGCGGTGTATGATGCGGGTCACTAGAGCCGTAAATCGCAATAACTTTTTTATCTAATGCTGCGGCAACGTGCATTAGACCAGAGTCGTTGCTGATGACTGTATCGCACAATGTCATTAAATCAATGGCTACACTTAAATTGGTTTTTCCACCAAAGTCGATACATTTTTCATGACAAATTTGATTAATCTGCTTGGTGACTGATGAGTCTTTATCTGAGCCAAATAACCATACTTGCCAGCCCTTATCTAAAGCACTAAGGGCCACTTCTGCATAGTAGGCAGCAGGCCAGCGTTTAGCTTCGCCATATTCTGCACCTGGGCACAGCCCAAGTACTTTTGAGCTAGGTAGTGGCAAGCCCAACCTAGTAAGGGCTAGTTTAGCGTCTTGAGTATTAGCATGTAATTTGGGATTTGCAATTTCGTTAGGTAGGGCTGAACCCGCACTTACACTCAGCGCGTTAAAGCGATCTACAGTGCGTGGTAGCTTATTTTTATCCAAAGCACGAACATCATTCACCAAGCCGTAGCGCATTTCACCTAAATAACCTGTGCGGATTGGAATGCCTGCGGCAAATGGCAAAATAGCAGATTTAAAAGAATTAACTAATAAAATCGCCTGCGTGTAGCCTTTACTTTTCAAGCTATTACCAAAACGTATACGTTCTAATAAAGCTAGTTGACCATGTTTGAAGTTGAGCGCAATCTTTTCTGTAATTTCAGGCATGCGCTCAAGTAGTGGTAGCGTCCAAGCTGGCGCTGCAACATCTATTTGCGTATTGGGACGCTGTTGTTTGAGCAGTTGAAATAGGCTATGTGCCAGTACCATATCACCTACCCAAGAAGGGCCGATAATAAGAATTTTTCTATTAGCCACAGTCATTAATTTACTAGCAACTAACCTGCAATTTTTTCCAAAATTCCGCTGGTGCTGCGTCCTGGTACTACATCAATTAAGGCTATTTCCCCACCCCATGATTTCACTTCTACACCGCCTAACACTTGCGCTTGTGTGTAATCACTCCCTTTTACAATCACATGCGGCTTAATCGTATTGATTAAATTGAGCGGTGTATCTTCATCAAATAAAATTACCGCATCTACTGCCTCCAGTGCGGCAAGTACACGCGCACGGTCAGCCTCGTGAATGACTGGGCGAGTAGGGCCTTTAATAGCGCTAACTGAGCGATCGGTATTTAAACCCAACACCAGTTTATCACCCTTTTTTTTAGCTGCTTCTAGATAAGTGACGTGGCCAGCATGCAGTAAATCGAAGCAGCCGTTGGTAAACACAATTTTTTGCTTTTGCTTGCGCCAGGCTTCAATATTATTCATTAATTGGTTGAGGTTGACAATTTTATTAACTTGTTCGTTAGCGCTTTTTGCTACCAGCTCTTCAATTAATTCTTGTTGACTAATGGGCACCGTGCCTATTTTGCCAACTACGATACCTGCAGCTGTATTGGCGAGTTGCAGCGCATCGAAAGGTCTTAATCCATTAATTAAACCTGCGGCAAGGGTTGCGATGACTGTATCGCCTGCGCCAGAAACATCAAACACTTGTTTAGCGGTTGCTGGAATGTGGTGCGTTGCATCAGAATCACCATGGTTATCTAACAATGAAATACCTTCTTCACCACGGGTCACGGCTAAAAATTCTAAGTGCAATGTTTTTCGCAACTGGTTAGCAGCCAATAATAAAGCTTCGTTATCATTTTGATCAATACCACATGCCTCTGCGGTTTCTTTTTTATTGGGCGTTAGTGCAGTTACACCTAAATACTTGCTGTAATCGCGACCTTTTGGATCTGCAATTACCGGAATTTTAAGATGGTGACATTCTTTAATGATAATTTTGCATGCTTCATCACTCAACACACCCTTTGCATAATCAGACAAAATCACGATAGCTGGTTTTGCCTGAAGCTGCTGGCTGACGTGGGCTTGTAATTGTTTCTTTTCACTAGCATTAAGTGGCGCACTGCTTTCTTGATCTAAGCGCACAATTTGTTGATGCGAGCTCATGATGCGGGTTTTTGCGACAGTCGGACGATATTCAGACTCAAATACGCCAGCCGTTTCAATGCCCATTTCCTTCAGTAAACTAAGTAATGTTTGGCCTTGGGTATCTTTACCCACGATGCCTGAAGTACGTGTTTTTATGCCAAGCCCCGCTAAATTAGCTGCGACGTTAGCCGCGCCCCCTGCGCGTTCGTTTGTTTGCTTGAGCAGAACGACAGGTACTGGCGCTTCTGGAGAAATACGTTGCACATCACCAATCAAATAACGGTCTAGCATCAGGTCACCAATCACCAGTACCCATTGATTGGTGACATCACTAAACCTTTGTACGGTTTCAATTAACTTGGCTGGCATCTTAATCAGCCTCTAATAAATCGCATAGACTATGACCCACAAAAATATGTGCTTCTTGAATGCGAGGCGTGTCGTTGCTCGGCATCACAAGGTTAAATTTGCATAGCTCTTTTAACTTGCCACCGTTACCGCCAGTTAAGCCTATGGTCGTTGCACCAATTGCATTGGCTTCGATGATCGCTTTGACTACATTGGCGCTGTTGCCAGAAGTGGTAATGCCAATCAACACATCTTCAGGGCGACACAATGCTTCGATTTGGCGAGCAAAGATGTAATCATAACCATAATCGTTACCGACAGAAGTGAGTATGGAAGTATCTGTTGTAAGCGCAATTGCCGCCAAGCCGCGGCGCTCTTTTTTGTAGCGGCCGACGATTTCAGCGGCGATATGCTGACTATCCGCAGCGCTACCACCATTGCCACAAAGGAGGATTTTCCCACCACGTTTGATACACGATCGCAATTCATCTGCCACTTCTACAATTTGTGGAATAAGCGCATTAAGATGGTTAAACATCTCTTGATGTTGGGTAAGGGCGTTGCTTAGGTTTTCTGTAGCATTCATAGTATATTGGTACTCAAATAATGTTGGGCTAGCAGGTTGAGCTGGCATATTGACCTAGCAGTAAGGGTCGGCTTGCATTAGATAGTTTTGTACGTAGTCTTTCACGCCATCTTCTAATGTAAAAAATGGCTGTGAATAGCCGGCAGCTCGTAGTTTAACCATAGAAGCTTCGGTAAAGTATTGGTATTTGCCTCGTAAATCTTCAGGCATATCAATGTAGGTTATATGGGGCGCTTTGCCCGTACTTGCAATGACCGCTATGGTTAAGTCTTTAAATGCGCGTGCCTGGCCAGTACCAACGTTGTAGATGCCAGATTGCCCACAGTTTGCTAATCCGCTGTTAACTAAAAAGTACGCTACTACTGCTGCTGCATCTTTCACATAAACAAAATCACGCAGTTGCATGCCATCGTTAAAGCCAGTTTTAAAGCTTTTAAATAATTTCACTGTGCCAGCTTCATTGAATTGGTTGTAACTATGAAAAGCCACACTCGCCATTCGCTCTTTATGGTATTCGTTAGGACCGTATACATTGAAAAATTTAAAGCCTTGCCAAGTTGGTGGGCTAGGTCTATTTTCTGCTACTTGGCGTAACACCCATTCATCAAAGCAATGTTTGGAATAGCCATA